>JAICJG010000112.1 GCA_025928585.1 Rhodanobacteraceae bacterium | reverse complement strand
TTGGTGCGCAGGCATCGCCATTTCGACGAGGCGCGCGCCGCGGAAATCCTCACTGCCTCGGCCGACCGTGTCGCGCCGCGCTGCCCGCACTACGGCGTCTGCGGCGGCTGCGCGTTGCAACACCTGGCCCCCGCGGCGCAGATCGCGGCCAAGCAGAACGTGCTGGCGCAGAACTTCGCGCGGATCGGCCACGTCGAACCGGGGCGGTGGCTGGCACCGCTGACGGCCGATTCCTGGGGCTACCGGCGGCGCGCACGGCTTTCGGTGAAGCACGTCCCGAAGAAGGGCAAGACGCTGGTCGGGTTCCGCGAGCGCGATCCGCGCTTCGTGGCGGACCTCGCGCACTGCGATGTGCTGGACCCGGCACTCGGGGAGCACCTCGACGCGCTCGGCGCGCTGTTGAACGGTCTCGAAGGTGCCGCGTCGATCCCGCAAATCGAATTCTCCGCGGGCGACACGGCGGGGGCACTGGTGTTTCGCCATCTCGCGCCGTTGTCGGAAGGCGATCGCGAGAAACTCGCCAGGTTCGGGCGCGCGCACGGATTCACGATCCTGCTGCAACCCGGCGGCACCGACAGCCTGCAGCCGCTGTGGCCGGAGCAGGTGGACCTGCGTTACGGCTTGCCGGAGTACGGCCTCGAACTGGTGTTCGGACCGCTGGATTTCGTGCAGGTCAACGCCCGCCTCAACCGGCGCATGGTCGAGCACGCGCTCGCGCTGCTGGCGCCGGGCCCGGGGGACCGGGTGCTGGACCTGTTCTGCGGGCTCGGCAATTTCAGCCTCCCGATCGCGCGCCGGGCACGGCAGGTGTGCGGCGTCGAGGGCGAGCCCGGCCTGATCGCGCGCGCCCGCGCGAACGCCACCGCGAACGGCATCGGCAACGCCGAGTTCCACCTGGCCGATCTCGCCGGCGAGGTGCGCGGCAGCGCCTGGGCGCGCGCGGACTGGGACCTGATGCTGCTGGATCCCCCACGCAGCGGCGCCGACCGCCTGCTCGCGCAACTGCCGGGCAAGTCGGTGCGGCGGGTGGTGTACGTCTCCTGCCATCCCGCCTCTCTGGCGCGGGATGCAGGCACGCTGGTGCGGGAACGCGGCTTCCGGCTCGAAGCCGCCGGCGTGATGGACATGTTTCCGCACACCGCCCACGTCGAGTCGATCGCGCTGTTCGAACGCTGACGGCTCCGGGTCCCGCCGGTATTCCCGTATCATCATCGGTTTGCGCAATCCGCGGAATCGTCCTGCATGCTGATCATCGGAATCGAAGGCACCGAACTTGCCGAAAGCGACCGCATGCGGCTGGCGGCCCCGGAGGTCAGTGGCGCGATCCTGTTCACGCGCAATTACCGCGACCGCGACCAGCTCGCCCGGCTGGTTGCCTCGGTACGCGCCGTGCGCGGCGACCGGTTCCTGTTGTGCGTCGACCACGAGGGCGGCCCGGTGCAGCGTTTCCGTTCCGGCTTCACGCGCCTGCCACCGCTGGCACGGATCGGCGAGCTGTTCCACCGGGACCGGAACGCCGCGATCGAGATGGCCGAAATGCACGCGATGGTGATGGCGAGCGAGGTGCGTGCCTGCGACATCGACCTGTCGTTCGCGCCGGTGGTCGATCTCGCGCGCGGCAACCGCGTGATCGGCGAGCGCGCCTTCGACGCGGATCCCGCGGTGGTCGGCGAACTCGCCGCCGCCTACGTGCGCGGCATGCGGCTGGCCGGCATGGCGGCGACCCTGAAACATTATCCGGGCCACGGCTCGGTCCCCGAGGACACCCATCTCGAGGCCGCGGTGGATCCGCGGCCCCTGGCGACGATCCGCGACACCGACCTGGTGCCGTTCGCGGAAGGATTCGCGGCAGGCGCGGAAGCGGTGATGGTCGCCCACGTGACCTACCCCGCGGTCGATGCGGTCGCCGCCGGGTATTCGACGAAATGGATCGACGAGATATTACGCGGCGACCTGACGTTCGGTGGCGTGGTGTTCAGCGACGACGTCGGCATGGTCGCGGCGGAAGCGGCCGGCGGCATCGGCGCCCGCGTCACCGCGCACCTCGATGCCGGTTGCGACCTGGTGCTGGTGTGCGCGCCGGCGATGGTCGACGATGCGATCGCCGCGGTACGCGGCCGCCCGCCCTGTTCGGCGGAAAACGTCGCCGCCTTGTGCGGGTCGGTCGCCGCGGGCTGGGAGGCCTTGCAGGCGGACCCGCAACACGCCCGCTACGTCGCGGCGATCGACAGCCTCGCCGCACGCGCGGAGCAGGGCGCGTGAGCGCGCAGGCGCATCCGCTCGCCGCGGTGATGCCGCGGGCCGAGCGATTGCACCGTCGCGGGGACCTGGAGGCGGCGATCGCCCGCATGGGAAGCGAAATCACGGCCGTACTGGCCGGCGAGCGTGCGGTGTTCGTCACGGTGATGAATGGTGCGCTGTTCTTCGCGGCCTCGCTCGCGCTCGCGATCGGCTGCGACCTGGAATTCGATTACGCGCATGCCACCCGCTATGGCGAAGGCATTGTCGGCGGGGAAGTCGAGTGGCTGCACCGCCCGCGCACGGCGCTGGCCGGCCGCACGGTCATCCTGGTCGATGACATCCTGGACGAGGGCTGGACGCTCGCCGCGTTGCGCGCGCACTGCATCGCCGCGGGCGCGAGGCGCGTGCTGATCGCGGTGTTGTGCGTGAAGCGCCACCGCCGGGAGGTGGCGGACCTCGCCGTCGATTTCTCCGGGGTGGAAGTACCCGATCGCTACGTGTTCGGCTATGGCCTCGATTACCACGGGCAGGGCCGCAACCTCCCGGACATCTACGCGCTGGGTGAAGCGGGGGCGGGGAATGGGTAGCGGGCGCGCCAGGCACGAAGGCCCGAAGTCGGGCGGGAGGCATGCGCCGCCAAGCCGCTTTCTCGAGTCGGCGTGGGCCCATTTTCCTTCCCTCCACCCCGACTGCCCTTCGCCAGTCTCCCTTCCATGGCCGAGGAGCTGAGCATGGCGACAGCGTCTTCGCCCCTTATCGCCATCATCGGTGGTACCGGCGTATATGCCTTTCCGGGTCTCGAACAGGCCGTGCGCCACGAAGTCGCGACCCGTTGGGGTTCGCCCTCTTCGGCGATCGTCACGGGTCGCGTGGGCGGCCGGCCGGTGGCGTTCCTGGCACGGCACGGCGAGGACCACGGCATCGCCCCGCACCGGATCAACTATCGCGCGAACATCGCCGCGTTGTACGACATGGGCGCCCGACGCGCCATCGGGATCAATGCCGTCGGCGGCATCCGCGACGACATGGCGCCGCGAGTGCTCGCGGTTCCGGATCAGTTGATCGACTACACCTGCGGCCGCGCCGCGAGTTTCTGCGATGCCGATGGCGAAGCGGTGTTGCACGTCGAGTTCGGCGATCCGTACTCGCCGACATTGCGGAGCGACCTGCTGGCGGCCGCAGTCGCCGCCGGCATCGAAGTGGTGGACGGCGGCTGCTACGGTGCGACCCAGGGGCCGCGGCTGGAAACCCGCGCCGAGATCGAGCGAATGCGGCGCGACGGCTGCGACCTGGTCGGGATGACCGGAATGCCCGAGGCCGTGCTCGCGCGCGAGCTCGGGATGGAGTACGCGTGCATCGCGGTGGTCGCGAATTGGGCCGCCGGTTGCGGCCCCGCCCCCGGCCTCCCGATCGAGCTCGCCGAAATCCACGCCCATCTCGCGGCGGCGTCTGGTCGCATACCGGCGATCATGCGGGCGCTGCTGGCGGATTGATGGACCGCGATCACGAAATTCTGCTTGCACGCGGCGGGGAGTCCGGCTGATACTCACTCCCACGGCGGGAGCAAGCCGTGACAGGACCGTTGCGAAAAGGGGTTTTCAAAATGGCAGTGGGTACCGTGAAGTGGTTCAACGACGCCAAGGGCTTTGGTTTCATCACGCCTGACGGCGGTGGCGCGGACGTATTCGTGCATTTCTCGGCGATTCGTGCGCAGGGATTCCGTAGCCTCAAGGAAGGCCAGCGGGTCCAGTTCGAGATCGTGCAGGGCCCGAAGGGCGCGCAGGCAGCGGAAGTGACCGCCGAAGGTGCGGCGGCGCCGACCACCCCGGCCTGATCCTGTACGCGCCGCGGCGGCACCTGCGGCAGCCGCAGCGTAGTCACCGGACCCTCGGGATCGTTCCGTCCGCTGCGGCCGGGGCGCGCTTCGTGACGGTCTGTTCGACGCGGGAGAGCCGCGGGCCTGCAATTCTTTCGACGGCTCGTTGCCTGCAAAGGCAGCGTTGCAGCCCCGCGTGCAACGAAGCGGGATCCGGGACCGATTCCGGAATCGCGTGTGCTGCGCGCGGTCCGCCGGCATCGCCTCACGCCGCGAACTGCAGCCGCGCCAGTTCCGCGTACAACCCGCCTTCGCGAAGAAGCGATTCGTGGGTGCCGTCCGCAATGATGCGTCCGGCATCCATCACCACGATGCGGTCGGCACGCTGCACCGTCGCCAGGCGGTGCGCGATCACCAGCGTGGTGCGTCCCCGACCGGCGCGTTCGAGTGCCGCCTGGATTGCCGCCTCCGACTGCGCGTCGAGGCTCGACGTGGCCTCGTCCAGCAGCAGCACCGGTGCGTCCTTGAGGATCGCGCGGGCGATGGCGATGCGCTGGCGCTGCCCGCCCGATAGCCGCACGCCGCGCTCACCCAATTGGGTCTCGAAACCATCGGGCTGTTCGCTCAGGAATTCGAACGCCTCGGCGGCGCGCGCCGCCGCGCGCACCGACGCGTCGTCGGCGTCGGTGCGGCCGAAGCGGATGTTGTCCGCGGCGCTGGCGCCGAAGATCACGGTTTCCTGCGGCACCAGCGCGAGCGCGCCGCGCAGCACGTCCAGTTCCAGCGCGCGCAGGTCCACCCCATCCAGCAGGATGCGCCCTCGTTGCGGGTCGTGGAACCGCAGCAGCAGGTTGAACACCGTGCTCTTGCCCGCCCCCGAGGGCCCGACCAGCGCAACCGTCTCGCCGGGTCGAATCCGCAGGTTGAAATCGTGCAGCGCCGGCTTGTCGGCGCGGGTTGGATAGTGGAATTCGACCTGCTCGAAGGCGATCTCGCCGCGCGTCGGCTTCGGCAGCGGCGTGGGCTGCGCGGGATCGGCGATCGACGGATGTTCGGCCAGCAACTCGCGGATCCGCCCCATCGAGCCGGCCGCTCGCAACACGTCGCCCCATACGCCGCCGAGCGCGCCCACCGAACCCGCCGCCATCACCGCGTACAGCACGAACTGGCTGAGCAGGCCGGCGTCCATGCTGCCTGCGAGCACGTCGCGTGCGCCGGCCCAGAGCACCAGCGTGATCGCACCGAAGATCAGGGCGATCACGCCGCCGGTCAGGATCGCGCGCGCGACGATGCGCCGTTGCGCGGCACCCAGTGCGCGCTGCACCGCGTCGCGGTAGCGCGCACTCTCGACAGCCTCGCGTGCATATGCCTTGACGGCATGCACCGCGTTCAGGGTTTCATTGGCGATCGCACTGGTGTCGGCGATGCGGTCCTGGTTGGACCGCGACAGCTTGGCGAGCCTGCGCCCGTACAGCGCGATCGGCACGATCACCACCGGGATCACGAGACCGGTCAGGCCGGCGAGCCGCGGACTGGTCCACACCATCAGCGCTGCCGCGCCGACCACCGTCACCGCACTGCGCAGCGCGATCGAGATGCTGGACCCGATCAGTGTCTGCACGACCTCGGTGTCGGTGCCGAGCCGGGAGATCAGTTCGCCGACCCGGGTCCTTTCGTAGAACGCCACGTCCAGGCGGATGATCCGCGAATACAGGAGGTCACGAAGCGCGGCGATCGCGCGTTCGCCGAGCAGGCTGATGCAGAAGTAGCGCGCGGCGGTCGAGATCGCCAGCACCAAGGCGACCACGAACAGGGCCAGGAAGGTTTCGTTGACCAGCGCCGAGTCGTGGCTGGCGAAGCCGCGGTCGATCATGTGGCGGACCGCAACCGGCAACGACAGGGTCGCCGCGGACGACAAGGCCAGGAAGAACAGCCAGCCGCCGGCCAGCGCGCGGTGCCGGCGCATCAGCGGCCACAGGGTGCCCAGTGCGGCGAGCTGGCGAACGGGGCGCCTGCGCACGCGGTCGGTTGGCTCGGTCATCGGCCCCACATTGGGGCGCGGCCTCGCGCTTCAATCCGGGGGATGGCGTACGCGCTACGGGTCGCGGATCACCAGCAGGCGCCGTTCGCTCATGTCCTCGATCGCGTAGCGGATGCCTTCGCGCCCGAAACCGGAAAGCTTCACGCCGCCGTAGGGCATGTTGTCCACCCGGAAGCTCGGGATGTCGCCGACCACCACGCCGCCTTCGACCAGCGTGTCCCACGCGCGCATTGCGTGGGTCAAGTTGTCGGTGAACAGGCCCGCCTGCAGGCCGTATTCGGAATCATTGACTACATCGAGTGCGGCATCGAAATCGTCGAACGGTTCGAGCAGCGCGACCGGGCCGAATGCCTCCATGCGGTTGATCGACGCGCCGTGCGGCACGCGTTCCAGCACGGTCGCATCCAGCATGCTGCCCGTGCGCTTGCCGCCGCACAGCACCTTCGCGCCCGCCTTCTTCGCTTCGTCGATCCACTCCTCGAGGCGCCTCGCCGCGGCCTCGTCGATCATCGGCCCGAGGAAGGTGCCGGGGTCCTTCGGATCGCCCGTCTTCAATTTCCTGGCGGAAGCGACGAAGCGCTTTTTCACCTCGTCGTACAACGATCCGTGGACAAGGATCCGCTGCACGCCGATGCAGCTTTGGCCCGACTGGTAGAAGCTCCCGGAGACCAGCCGCGAGATCACGAAATCCAGCCGCGCCTCCTGGTCCGCGTCGACGATGCACGCCGCGTTGCCGCCGAGTTCCAGCACCACCTTCTTCCGGCCTGCGCGTGCCTTGAGTTCCCAGCCGACCTGGCCGCCGGTGAATGACAGGAGTTGCAGGCGCTCGTCCTCGATGAACGGATCGGCGTCTTCGACGCGGCAGGGCAGGATCGAAAACGCACCGCCGGGCAAGTCGGTTTCGGCCAATACCGCGCCGATGATCAGCGCGCCGATCGGCGTGCGTTCGGATGGCTTCAGCACGAACGGGCAGCCCGCCGCGATTGCCGGCGCGACCTTGTGTGCGACCAGGTTCAAGGGGAAATTGAACGGCGTGATGAACGAGCACGGCCCCAGCGGCACGCGCTTGACGAAGCCGCGATAGCCTTTCGTGCGCTCGGAGATTTCGAGGTTCACGATCTCGCCGTCGATGCGGGTGGATTCATCGGCGGCAATCCGGAAGGTGTCGATCAGGCGTTCGACTTCGCCCTGCGAATCCTTGATCGGCTTGCCGGCCTCGACGCACAGCGCGTAGGCGAGCTCGTCCTTGCGTTCGCGCATGCTGGTCACGCAGTGCTCCAGCACCGCGCGGCGGTGGTACGGCTTCAGCGCGGCCATCGGTGCGGCGGCTTTCGCGGCGGCGGCGATCGCCGCATCGACGGCTTTGGCGTCGGCCATCGCGACCCGCGTCGCGAGCTCGCCGGAGTATTTGTCACGCACCTCGAGATCGGTGTTGGCCTGCACCGGCCGGTTCGCCAGGTAATACGGGTAGCGTGATTTCAGTCTTGGCGTCCTGGGCATGGGAGATATTCCGTTAGAGAGAAAAAAGCGTTGGACATGGAGGAACGCGGATCGATCCAGTTGGTTGTGCCGGATTCGTAACCATCCGCTTTGATCCGTGTCCGATTTCGCGATGTGAGATTTTCACTGCCGGGGCGGCTGCTCGACCCGCAGCGGCAATTCGCCATCGGCGAGGCGCGCGCGCAGGGTCGTGCCCGGCCGCGTGTCGCGCACCGAACGCAGCACCGTGCCGGATTCGTCGAAGAGGATCGCGTAGCCGCGCTTCAGGACATCAAGCGGGCTGATCGCGTGCAGCGCCCGCGCGAGTTCCACGAGCCGCTGGCGCCGCCGCTCCCTCGCGCGCTGCCACGCCGCCTCGAGGCGCCTTCCGAGATCTGCGCCGCGCCGCTCGAGTTGCTC
>JAICJG010000039.1 GCA_025928585.1 Rhodanobacteraceae bacterium | reverse complement strand
GCTGCGCTGCTTGATCCCGCGCTACTTCAGGAAGTCGAACAGCGACATGCCCTGCACCTTGACGTAGGTCTGCTGGGCGGCCTGCAATGCAACCTGCTGGAGGTTCAACTGGCCGATGGCGCTGGCCATGTCGACGTCCTGCAAGTCGGAAATCGCACCCTGGTACTTGACCCCGAGGTCGCCTTCGGAAGTCTTCTGCTGATTCAGCGTATCGAGGCGCGCGCCCACCCGCGCCTGCACGTCCAGCACGCGCTGCATGGACTGGTCGATGCCCTCGATCTGGCGGTTGACGGTGTTGCTGGACGCGGTGCCCGGCGGCATGTTCTCGAACGCGCCGATCAGGTTGCCGATGCTGGTGAACACGCTCTGTGCGGTCCCCGCTTGCACGTGCAGGGTGTCGCCCGTCGCGGCGGTACCATCGAGCTGGATCTGCATGCCCGCGAACGCCACCGCGCCTTGGCCGGTGTAGCTGCCGGTGGCGACCACGGTGCCGCTGGCATCTTCGGCCTGCCACTGGTCGGGCGCCGTGAAGGTGACGGTGTAGTCGCCGCCGGTGTAGGCGCTGTTGTCCGTCACGCTGTTGCTGCCGACTACCAGCGAACCGGTGTTGGCCGAGTCGGCCTGCACCTCGAAGCGGCCGTTACCCGCGGGAATGTCCATGAACACTTCGCGGCCGGGATCGCCGGTGGCGACCTGCATACCCGGGGCCGCGGCGACCATGCGCTGGCCGTCGTCGCCCGCGTAGCTGATGCCGAAACCGGAGCCCTGCACGAACGGCGTGGTGTTCGTCGCGTTGCCGGCGAACAGCGAATCGCCCCGCGCATCCTTGCCGTTGGCGACCTGCACCAGTTGTGCAAACAACTGCCGCAGTTCGGTGGCGGCGGCCGTGCGGTCGGCCGGGGTCTGGGTGCCGTTGGTGCCCTGCAGTGCCAGTGTGCGCACGCGCTGCAGGATGCCGGTCACCTGGTCCAGCGAGGACTGTTCCATGCCGAGCCGGTTGCTGGCGCTGTCGATGTTGCGCTGGTACTGCTGGTTGGCGGCGTCGACGTGCTGCAGTTGCAATACCTGGGCGGCGGCCACCGGGTCGTCGGACGCATTGAGGATGCGCTTGCCGCTGCTCAACTGCTGCTGGGTGGTGGCCATGCTGGCCTGGCGATCGAGGATGTCGTTGATCGCGCGCTGTTGCGCCCATACGGTCGAAATGCGCATGTCAGCTCCTCACGGCGTTGATGAGCGTGTTGAAAATGGCGTTGGCCGTGGAGATCACCTGTGCCGACGCCTGGTAGGACTGCTGGAAACGGACCAGGTTGCTGGCTTCCTCGTCGAGGTTGACACCGGAGAGTGATTGCTGCGACTGCTCGGCCTGCTGGTGCAGGCTGGTCTGCGTGTCGAGGTTCACCTTGGCCTGCGCACCCACCGTGCCGGCGTCGGCGATCAGGCTGGCATAGGCATCGCCGGCCGAGGCGGTGCCGCCATCGAGCACGCCGAGGTTGGCGGTTCCGCCCAGCGCCAACGCGTTGCTGTTGTCGCCGGCGCCATCGGTATTCGCCTTGACGGTGAAGCTGTCGCCGGCCTGCGGCGTGCCGTCGAGCTGCAGGCTCCAGCCATTGAGTTCAATGGGCGAGCCCGGCGTGAAGGTGTAGCTGCCGCTGCCATTGATGGTGTAGGTGGTGGCGTCGGTGAACTGGATGGCTACGGTATCGAGGAGAGCGGGGTTGGCGATGCCGTTGGGCGATTCGACTTGCAGTGCGCCGGCGGTGGCCTGGTTTCCGGTAGCGGTGCTCACCTTCACCGGCGCGGCCAGCGCCAACTGGTTCGGATCCGTCAATGCCAGCTGGATGCCGCCGGCGGCGCCGCGCGTGGGTTGGAGATCGAAGCTGTCGCCGTCGGCGGCGCTTCCGTTCACCACGAGCTGCAAACCGTCGGCCACGAACGGATCGGCGGCGGTACCGGAACCGCTCATCGGTACGGCCGTGCCGCCGCTGGTCTTCAGCGACCATGCGCCACCCGCATATCCGAGGGTGTAATCGGTGGCCTTCAATTGGGAGAGATCGCCGACCGAAACGGCAACGCTGGCGCTGCCGCTGTTGCCCGTGGCCGGCAGCGCTTGCGGGGCCGGCAGGCTGAACATGTCGCCGCCGAGTTGGCCGTTGAGGTCCATGCCCTGGTGGTGTTGGGTATTGATTGCGCTGCCGAATGCGATCGCCGCGCGGCCCAACTGGTTGCGCGCCGGATCCAGCACGCTGCCGCGGAAGTCGAGGAGGCCGCCGAGCGAGCCGCCGGAAAGCTGGCCGGTGACGTCGGCGCCGGTGCTCGTGACCACCTCGAGAAGGGTGGAGTCGTACGGACTCGCAACGGCCTTCAGCGTTTGCGTGGTGCCGCCGGTAACCAGGGTTTGTCCGTTCCCGGCGAAGACATTGATGCTGTTGCCCTGGGCCGAGGTCGTGACCTTGACGATTTTCGAAAGCTGCTGCACCAGTTCGTCGCGCTGGTCGAGCAGATCGTTGGGGGCGTTGCCGGTCGTGGCCGCCTTTTCGATTTGCTGGTTGAGACCGGCGATGCTGCCGGCCAGGCTGTTGATGTTCGCGACGCTGTCCGCGATGCCCTGGTTGACCTGGGTGGATTGCTGGCCCAGTTGCTGGTCGAGGGTATGGAAGGTCGCGACCAGCGACGCAGCCTTGCCGAGCAGCGCCTGTCGCGTCGCGGGCGAGGACGGGTCGTTGGCGGCATCCTGGATGCCTCCATAGAAGCTGTCCAGCGCTGTCTGCAGGTTATTGCTGCCGCCGAGCAGGTTGTTGAGGTTGTCGGTAAGCTGGCTGAAGGTGGTGGCGCGCTGCAGCGAGGAGTCCTGGTTCCACAGCGCGGTGGTGAGATACTGGCTGTAGGCGCGCTGCACGCCCACGACGTCGACGCCGGTACCGATGAAGTACGAGCCCGCCGGTTGCGGGTTGCGGGCCTGCAGTTGCACGCTCTCGCGGCTGTAGCCGGGCGTGTTGACGTTGGCGATGTTGTGGCCGGTGGTATCCAGTGCCACCCGCGATGCCAGCAGGCCCGAAATGCCGGTGCCGAGGAGGTCAGCCATGACGGGTACCCCACGAAAGGAAGGGCATGGTTACAGCTCCGTTGTCGGCGGTGGAATGGAATCCTTGAGCGACGCCAGCGCGTCGCGCATGGTGTCGCTGTCGGCGATCGCGGTGAGTTTCGCGGCATAGCCGGGGTCGGAGGCATAGCCCGCGCTGCACAGTGCATTCGCAAATCCGGCGACGTTGTCGCCTTGTCGCAGCGCAGCCGCGTAGCGCGGGCTGCCGGTCAGGAGCCGCGCGTAGTCCGCGAGCGACTGCAACGGCCCAGGATAGGCCCGGAAGGCGGCGGTGCGGCGCACCGCGGCGCCGCCTTCGAACTCGAGGGTGGGCACGTTGGCGCGTTGCCCCTCCCAACCGCTGCCGGCCTTGATGCCGAACAGGTTGTAGCTGCTGCTGCCGTTGGCCTGCTTGGGCATGTGCTGCCCCCACCCGGTTTCGAGCGCCGCCTGGGCCAACACCGCGCGCACGCTGACGCCGAGTTGCTGGGCCACGGCCTGCGCGTAGGGCGCGAGCTTCTGCACGAAATCTTCTGGGCCGGAGAATACCCAGTCGTGGGCGGCGTGGAGCGCACTGCTTCCGGCCTGTTTGGCGAATGCGAGCGCGCGGTCGAGGAAGCCGCTGCCATCGGACGCCGGCTCCGGCCTTTTGGCAGCGACGGAACCGGCCCGGGTGGCAATATCGGCGATAGTGCGCGCGGCACGCTCCTGGGGCGACAGCGCGGTCGGATCGGCGGTGGCTGCGGGCGTCGATGCCGGCTTGCCGCCGAGCTGGCGCACCAGCATGGCCGCGATGCCCATGCCCTTGCCGTCGTTGGCGAGCGACAGCGCGATCTGCTTGTCGAACAGGTCCCGCCACTGGTTCGACTGCGCGCTGTCGAGGATGCCGCCCCCGAAACTCGCGTCGCGCATCGACTTGATCAGCATCTGCGTGAAGACCGCTTCGAACTGGCGCGCCACCGCCGGCAGCGCGGCCCTGCCGTCCTTCCCCGCGGCGCGGCGCAAGCCGGCCAGGCCCTGGATGTCGGTCCAGGTGTCGGGGCCGTGCAGCGCGGGCGCGGAGGTCATCAGATCACCACCAGGTCCGCGTGCAGCGCGCCGGCCTGCTTCAACGCCTGCAGGATCGCGATCAGGTCGTTGGGCGAGGCGCCCACCTGGTTCACGGCGTGCACGATCTGGTCGAGGCTGACGCCCGGGCCGAACGTGAACATGTGTCCGCCGTGCTCGGCGATCTTGACGTTGCTGCTCGGCACCACCGCGGTCTGTCCCTGGCTGAAGGGCGCCGGCTGGCTGACCAGCGGCTGCTCGCCGATGCTGACCTCGATCGATCCGTGCGCGACCGCGGCGGCGCTGACCCGGACGTCCGAGCCGATCACCACGGTGCCGGTGCGCGAGTTCACGATCACCCGGGCCGGCGCCTCGCCCGGAGTGACGTCGAGGTTCTGGATGCCGGCGATCCAGCCGACGCGCTGATTCGGGTCCTGCGGCGCGCGCACCTCGACCGAAACCGCGTCGCGCGCTTCGGCGGTGCCGGCGCCGAAGCGGTCGTTGATGGCCTTGGCCACCCGGTTGGCGGTGGTGAAGTCCGGCGTATTGAGGTTGAGGGTGAGGCTCCCGGTGCTGGCAAAACTGGACGGCACCGTGCGTTCGACGCTGGCGCCGTTCGGAATCCGCCCGGTCGATGAAATGTTCACCTGCACGCTGGAGCCGCTCTGGCCCTGCGCGTTGATGCCGCCGACCAGCACGCTGCCCTGCGCGATCGCGTAGGTGTTGCCGTCGGCACCGCGCAGCGGCGTCATCAGCAACTGGCCGCCACGCAGGCTCTTGGCGTTGCCGATCGAAGCCACCGTGACGTCGATCGCCTGGCCGGGTTTCGCGAATGCCGGCAGATCGGCGGTGACCACCACGGCCGCGGCGTTGCGCAACTGCGGGCGCACGTTGGCCGGCACGGTGACGCCGAACTGCTGGAGCATGTTCTCGAGGCTTTGCGTCGTGAAGGGTGCCTGGCTGGTCTGGTCGCCGCTCCCTTCGAGGCCGACCACGAGGCCGTAGCCGATCAACTGGTTGCTGCGCACGCCCGCCACCTGTGCAAGGTCGCCGATGCGCTCGGCGTGCGCCGGCAACGCGAGCGCGGCCAGCGCTGCCAGCAGCAGCGCGGCGAGACAGGCCTGCCAGCGCGCGCGGGGGTGCGACGGTTGGGATCGCCTTGGGGCGGGGATGCGGCGGGCGGGAACGTGCGTGCTCATCACAACGGCATCCACTTGGAGTTGAAGAAGCGCGACAGCCAGCCCTGGGTATTGGCATCGGCCAGCGAGCCGGTGCCGGTGTAGGTGATCTGAGCGTTGGCAATGCGCGTGGACAGGATGGTGTTGTCGGGGCTGATGTCCTCGGGCCGCGCGATGCCGGCGATCCGCACCAGTTCGCGGCCCTGGTTGATGGTCAGCCATTTCTCGCCGCGCAGCACGAGGTTGCCGTTGGACAGCCGCTGCGCGACCGTCACGGTGATCTGTCCGCTCAACTGGTTGCTCTGGCTGCTCGAACCCGAGCCGTCGAAACCGCGGTCACCGGAGAGGCTGGCGATCTTGCCGCCGTTGAGCGGAAACGACTTGCCCCACAGGGTGGCGGCACCGATGTCGGTGCTGTCCTTCTTCGATGTGCTGGTCTCGGCCTTCTTGCTGGCCTGGGTGTTTTCGGCGAGCACGATCGTGAGGATGTCGCCCACGCGATGCGCGCGCGGGTCCGCGAAGAGTTCCATCGACTGCGCGTCGTGATAGATCGAACCGTCGGCCGGCGGCGGTGCCGCCTGCGCGATCGGCAGGGTCGGCGCCCAGGCGGGATCGACGCGGGGTGCGTTGCTGGCGCAGCCTGCGAGTGCGGCGGCGGCGACCAGCAGCGTGGTGGCAAGAACGGGGCGCGTCTTCATCGGGATCGTCACAGTTTGTTGGTGAGGTCTTGCAGCATCGAATCGGTCGCGGAGATGGCCTTCGAGTTCATCTCGTAGGCGCGCTGGGTCTCGATCATGTTGACCAGTGCCTCGACCACGTTGACGTTGGAGGTCTCGAGCGAACCCTGTTGCAGCGTGCCCATGCCGTTCAGTCCGGGCTGGCCGATCTGCGGCGCACCGCTCGATGCGGTTTCCACGTACAGGTTGTTGCCGGTCGGTTGCAGCCCGGCGGGGTTGATGAAATCGGCCATCTGCAGCGTGCCCACCTGGGTGGGTGTGCTCTGGCCCGGCATGGTCACGCTGACGGTGCCGTCGGAACCGATCGTCACGGCCTGCGCGTTCGGCGGCAGGGTGATGGAAGGATTCAGCGGATACCCGTTGGCGGTCACGAGCTGGCCATCCTGGTCCATGTGCAGCGAGCCGTCGCGGGTGTAGGAGATCGAACCGTCCGGCATCGAAACCTGCAGGAAGCCCCGGCCCTGGATCGCGACGTCCAGCGCATTGCCGGTCTGGGTGAGGTTGCCCTGGGTGAACAGTTTTTCGGTGCCGACCACCCGCACGCCCGTTCCGAGCATCAGGCCCGACGGCGAGTGGGTCTGTTCGGTGGTCTGGCCGCCCGGCTGGCGCACGTTCTGGTAGACGAGGTCCTGGAACGACGCCCGCGAACTCTTGAAACCGGTGGTGTTGACGTTGGCCAGATTGTTGGAGATGACCTCCATGCGCGTCTGTTGCGCGTCCAGCCCGGTCTTGGCGACCCACAGTGCGGAAAACATCGGCTCAGTCCTTTGCCGCGACGCGGCAGGTGGCAAACGGTTGGGTGTGGAGTGCACGTGTCATGTCAGCTTGCCTGTAGCAATTGGCTGGAGGCTCGCGCGTTTTCATCGGCGTTGTGGACCGCCTGGATCTGCATCTCGAACTGGCGCGACAGTTCGATCATCTTCACCAGCGCGGTGGAGGGGTTGACGTTGCTGCCTTCGAGCACGCCGGAGGCGACCTGCACGCTGGCGTCGGCGGGTGCCTGTCCGCCGCCGCGCAGGTGCATCAGGCCATCGCTTCCCTGCTGGAGTTGCGCGGCCGGTGGATTCACCAGGCGGATGCGGCCGACGCTGACCAGGGTGTCGGGCCGCTCGCCCAGCGGTACCACCGAGACCGTGCCGTCGGCGCCGATGTCGACGTGCGACGCCGGGGGCAACGTGATCGGTCCGCCGTCGCCCAGCACCGGGTCGCCGCGCGCATCGGTGAGCATCCCGTCCGGCGTCAATTGCAGGTTGCCGGCGCGGGTGTAGCCCTCGCCTCCATCGGGACTCTGCACCGCGATCCAGCCGGGCCCCTGCACGGCCACGTCGAGGTCCCGGCCGGTGGTGCTCTGTGTGCCGGGCGTGAAGTCGTAACCGTCGCCGCCGTCCACCGCGTTGATGCGGGTGGGCAGCCCCTGGCCCAGTACCGGCAGTCCGTGGAAGGCACTCAGTTCCGCCTTGAAGCCGACCGTCGAGGCATTGGCGAGATTGTGGCTGACTTCCGTCTGCGCGCGCAGGATCTGCGCGGCACCGGTCATGGCAAGGTAGAGCGAGCGGTCCATGGAGAGTCCTCGGGCTTCAGGGCCTTACTGGGTGATGCTCATGATGGTCTGGGCCAGCTTGTTGTCGGTGGAAATCACCTGCGCGTTGGCCTGGTAGTTGCGCTGTTCCTTGATCATGTTGACCAGTTGCGAGGTCAGGTCGCTGGTGTTGGAGGCCTCCAGCGCGCCGGACTGGATGTTGCCGAACTTGCCGCTGCCGGCGGTGCCGCGCACGGCCTGGCCGGACTCGTAGCTTTCCGCCCAGCTGGTGTTGCCGAGCTGGCGCAGGCCCTGGAGGTTGGCGAAGTTGGCAAGCGCCAGTTGTCCCAGCGCCGTCGACTGGCCGTTGGAGAACCGGGCCGACACCACGCCGTCGGCGGAGATGTCGATGTTGGACAGTTGGCCGGCCGGGAAGCCGTCCTGGTTGACCGCGCCGGTCGCGAACGAGCTGCCGACCTGGGTGGCCTTGGACATGTCCATGGTCAACTGGATGGGATCGGCGCCGGGGCTGACCGTGACCGGGTTGAAGCTCAATTGGCCGCTGGCAGGCGCCTGCAGCGAGCCGTTGCTGGAAAACGTCATGGTCGGCGTCGGCGCCGGGGTGGCATCCTGGCCGTCGATCATCAAATGCACGTCCCACTGGTTGGGCGTCGCGGTCTTGACGTAGTACGCGGTGGCGTTGTGGGTGCCGCCCTGGGAGTCGTACACCGTGAAGGGTGTGGCCTGGTTGAAGCTGGTGGGATCGGCGGGATCGAACGGCGCGGTCGCCGGCGCGGTGGCGCCGGCCGGCAGGTTGAAGGCGATCTGCACGTTGCCGGTGGCCTGGGCCTTGCCCTGCGAGGTGACCAGTTGCAGGTCGGTCATGGTGCTGATGTCGAATCCGCCCGCGCCGTCGGGTGGGTACACCTGCAGGCGATTGCCCCCGGGGGTGATCACATAGCCAGACTTGTCCTGCTGGAAGTCACCCGCGCGCGTGTAGGCGAGCCCATTGGTACCCTTGGTCGTGAAGAAGCCGTTGCCACTGATCGCAAGGTCGAGGCTGTTCTGGGTGGTCTCGATGTCGCCGTTGCCGAACTGCTGGGTGACGCCGGTCAGACGCACGCCGCTGCCGATGGCGGTGGAACTGAGGTTGAGACCGGTCGAGGAGAACACGTCGGCGAAGTCGGCGCGCGAGCCCTTGAAGCCGACGGTGTTGGTGTTGGCGATGTTGTTGGCGGTGACTTCGAGATCCGAGGAGGCTGCATTGAGTCCGCTGAGGGCGATGTTGAAAGGCATGTCCGGTTGCTCCTGCTGGGTTTCGGGGATGTGGGGTCAGAGGATCTGCGCGATCTGGTTGAGGAGTACGCCACCCACGCCGGCCACCTGCACGTAGGTTCCGCTGCTGCCGGTGTTGCCGACGCCGGAAACCTGGCCCTGGACATAGGTATCGAGCGGGTTGCCGCCGTTGGTTGCGTGGATCTGGTAGTTGCCCGGCGGAAGGGCCTTGCCGGAGTCGTCCAGGCCATCCCAGTGGAAATTCGCGAGACCGCTGCTGTGCTGGCCGAGATTCAGCGTGCGCACCGCGCTGCCGGAGGCGTCGGTGATGGTCACGTGCACGTCGAGTGCGGAGTCGGGAACGTTGACGGCGCCATCGACACCGCCGGCCCCCAACGTCGCCTGGGTCGATGGCACCAGGACCTGGCGGCCGATCAGGCTGGAGGCGTTCAAGACCTGGTCGCCCTGCAGCGACGAGGCGAGCTGGGAGAACGATGCCTGCATTTGCTGGGTGGCCGCGATCTGGCTGAACTGCGCCATCTGGGCCACCATCTGGCTGGGATCCGTCGGATTGGTGGGATCCTGGGCACGAAACTGCTCGATCATCAGCTTCAGGAAGTCTCCCTGGTTGAGCTGCTGGCCGGGCAGGGTGGCCGGCGGAGCCAGGGACGAAGTGCTGCCGGTGACGCTGTTGATGTCGGTCATGACGATTACTTCCCGAGCTCGAGGGTTTTCAGCATCAACTGCTTGGCGCTCTGCATCACTTCCACGTCGTTCTGGTAGGAGCGCGACGCGGAAATCATGTTCACCAGTTCGTCGATGGCGTTGACGTTGCTGCCGTAGACGTAGCCCTGCGCGTCGGCCTCCGGATTGCCTGGTTCGTAGTGCCGTTCGATCGGGGCCTGGCTCTGGGTGATGCCGGTGACGCGCACGCCGACCGCGGCGTCGCCGCCGCCTGCACCCGCCATCGCATCGGCCTGCACCGCCGCGAACAGCGGTTCGCGCGCGCGATAGGCCTTGTCGGGACTGCTGGCCACGCTGTTGGCATTGGCGAGGTTGCTCGCGGTGGTGTTGAGGCGCAGCGACTGGGCCGCCATGCCGGAACCTGCGACGTCGAATATCTTGAACATGCTCATCAGCCGCCACCTCCCGTGATGGCCGTGCGCAGCATCTGGATCTGCGCGGTGATGAAGGTCAGGGTCGCCTGGTAGTGCACGCTGTTGGCGGCGTAGGCGGCCTGCTCGACCTGGGTGTCGACGGTGTTGCCGTCCATGCTCGGCTGCAGCGGAACCCGCCACGCGAGCGGAATGCCGGTGTCCGCGGCATTGCCCGCGTTGCCGATCTGTCCGGGCGACGGGGCCGCGAGTTGCAGTGAATCGCCTTGTGCGCCCGCCTGCGCAAGCACCTTGCGGAAATCCACGTCGCGCGCCTTGTAATCGGGCGTATCGGCGTTGGCGAGGTTGCCGGCGATCGCTTCGGCACGCCGCTGCCACACGTCGAGTGCGCGGGCATGGATGCCGAACAGCGGATCAGATGGATGGCTCATGGCGGCTCCGCAAAGGGGTCCGCCGGGCAAGCAGCAATATGCGTGCCATCCGCGGGAAAGCGAGATGGCATGCGGGTTTTGCGCCGGACATGCGGGTTCGGCACGGTTATGGCGGCGAAATCCTGCCGCCGCGGCGGCAGCCTTCCGCCGCTGGCGTCGGAATTCCGGCGTCTGGTTTGCGATCGTCCGTGATCGCGGCATTGCCAGGGTCTCCGGTCGCCGGAAGCATCCCAGGTCGTGGAGACCAGCACGGCCATCCGTGGCCTGATGTTTTACCGTGCGATCGTCCCTGATCGCGGCGTTCCCCCGGAGTCGCCGTCCGCCGGGAGCGCTCCGGTCGTGGAGACCAGAACGCCCATCCCTGGCCTGACTTTTCACAACAGCTTCTTCGCACGGTAATGATCGGCGGAGGCCATGATTTCTTGAGCGAACGCGCGGTGCGCCGTGGCGCTGTTCTCGGCACATCCGCTCGTGGCATGCGGCTTGCTTTGAATCATCCGTGCGGACGCCAGCCGATGCCATGCCAAATGGTTTGCCTGCGGTGCCGCGGAGTCCGGCTTTGGGAGCAACGCTCGATCATGGGATTCTTGTTGGGCAGTCAAGTTGAGGCGCTGGCCGCGGCGCTGGCGGATGAGGACCGCCAGCGGGTGCGCGAGCTGGTGCAGCGCCACCCCGCGGCGGCGCGGGCGATGGCGCCGCTGTTGTCGGAACGCGCGCGACGCGAGCGTGATGGCGCGTTGCTGCGCGCGCTGGAACAGCAGGGTCTCGCGGTGGGCGCGGTCCGGACGCTGGCGCAGCGGGTGCAGGATCTGCTGGCCCGGCTGAAGGGCGCGCGCCAACAGGTCGACGCGCTCGCGCGGACCTGTGACGGAATTACGTCGGCTGCGCGGCAGCTGGACCCGACGCTGCAACAGGTCGGGCAGCAAGTCGGCGGGGGCCGCGACGGGATCGTCGAGCTGGATGGCCAGTTGCGCCTGCTGCGCGGTTCGCTGTCCGGGATGGGCCGGGCGCACGAGCACTTCAACCGGTCCGTTGAGGAAATCGCGCGCCTCGCCGCGGCGGTGCAGGACATCGCGCACCAGACCAACCTGGTGGCCCTGAATGCCTCGATCGAAGCCGCGCGGGCTGGCGAGTCGGGACGGGGGTTCGCCGTGGTCGCCGAGGAGGTCAAGCAACTGGCCGAGAAGACCGCCCTGACCACTGCGGAAATCGAGAGCGTCACCGCAGCGGTGGGCGAATTTTCCGGCACGCTGGAAGAAAGTGTGGGCAGCAGCCTGAAGCGGCTGGATCGCGCCGGCGCCGGTGTCCACGCGATACGCGGTGCACTCGAGGCCGCCGGCAGCGCACTGGAGCGGGTCGGCGTGCAACTCGCGGACGTGCAACACGCCGGCCAAGGCCTGTCTGCGGAGGCGCGTGGCGATGGCGAGACGCTGGCCGCACTGCAGCGCAGCGGCGAAGAATGCGACCGCCAGGTGGATGCGCTCGCGCAGGCCGCGGTGGCGGCCCAGCAGTCGGCGCTGCAGGCGGTAGTCGGCGCCGAGGTGGCCGATGCGGCCGGCGCCATCCAGATCCTGCGGGAGTCGTGCACGGCGCTGCGCCATGGCCTCGACCTTGCGATCCGCTCTCCTTCGCGGGTCGACCGGCGCTGGCTGGACGGCGCTTCGCTGCGTGGTTGCGTGAAACAGTTGCGACGCCACATGCCGGCGTTGGCGGCGTTGCCGGCGTTCGCAACAGTGCAGGAAAGCCTGCAGCGAGTCGAGCAGCACCGTGGCCAGTTGGATGCCGCGCTTGGCGACGGCGAAACCGGACGCTGCGGCGAACTGGTGCCGGCGATGCAGGCGGAACTGGAGACGATCCAGAAGCAGTTGGCGTTGCTGGTGGAGGAGTGCGAATGAAGTGGCTGGCCGCCGCCGCGACGATGCTGCTGACTGCCGGCGGCGTCCATGCCGCCGCGCTGCAGTCGCTCGGCCAGTTGCAGGCGGTCGCGGTACAGGCGGTACGGCAGGCGGCACCCGCGGCCGCCCGCGTGGTCGCCGAGGCGGAACCGCTGGATTCACGCCTGCGCCTGCCCGCGTGCCCCGGCAAGCTGGACGTACAGGCGCCCGACCTGCGCCGTGGCGCGGCCCGTGTATCGGTATCGGTCTCGTGCACCGCCGGCCAGGAATGGAGCGTGCGGGTGCCGGTGCGCGTGCAACTGTTCCGGCAGGTGCTGGTGAGCAGCCGCGCCCTGGCGCGCGGGGACGTGCTGGGTCCGGGCGACGTCCATCCCGAGGAGCGCGATGTCGCGCGGCTGGGCTACGGCTTCGTCGCCGATCCCGCGCAGTTGCAGGGGCGCCACCTGCGCCGCCCACTGAACCCCGGCAGCGTGATCACCCCCGGCATGCTGACCCCGCGCGAAGTGGTGCAGCGCGGGCAGCAGGTGAGCCTCGTCGCGCACACGGACGGGATCCTGGTGCAGGCTGCGGGGGTCGCGCTGCAGGCCGGCGACCGCGGCGACCTCGTGCGCGTGCGCAGCCTGAGTTGCGACTGCGTGGTGCAGGGCCGGGTGCGGGCTCCTGGCATCGTGGACGCGATGCCCTGAGGCGGCCGCGGAATCGCGGGCTAAAGTTTCTTCGGCCACGGCCGATCACAGGCATATCGGAAGGACATCGGCGGAAACCCACATGAACACGACCATCCCTCCCAGCGGCCCCTCCGGCCCGCAATCGGGCGTGACCGCCACCAAACCGGCGGCCGCCGGTGACGTTGGCGCCGGCGGCCCCGGTCGCGCCACGGCAGCCGCGGTCCAGACCGGCGACCACGTGCAGTTGACCGAGTCCGCCCGCGCCATCGACGCGGCCGCGCGCGGCGCCGATGCGCCGGTCGACGCCAAGCATGTCGCGCGCATCCGTCAGGCGATCGCCGACGGCAGCTACAAGGTGGACGCGCAGCGTGTGGCCGACCGCCTGGTCGCCCTGGAACGGCAGATCGGCTGACATGACGGTGGACGCCGAACTCGACGGAGCCCGCGAGGCCGTCGCCGCCGAGATGGAAGTCGCGGTGGTCGAACTGCGCAGCCTGCTCGATGCCGAGCGTCAGGCGCTGGACCGGCTCGATGCGGTCGCGCTGGACGCGGCGACCGCGGCCAAGGCGCAAGTGTTGGAGCGCCTGGAATCGCTCGAGGCGGAGCGCCGCCAACTGGATGATCTCGCGCCGCCGCGGGAACCGTCCGCCGCGCGCCGGAACCTCCACCGGCAACTCGAGGCTTGCCGCCGCATCAACACCATCAACGGCAGCATCGTCGAACACCGGTTGCACGGCGTACGCCGAGCGCTCGGAATCCTGCGGGGCTCCGGCGAGGCGCCGCCGCTCCTGTACGGGCGGGGCGGTCACGCAACGGCGCAGGTACCGCCTCGTTCGCTCTCCAAAGCCTGATCCCTGCAGCTGGAAACACCATGCCCATCTCGCCCGCGCCCCCTTCCAGCGACCACGATTCAGGAATCGAGGTCGAAGTCCTGCCATTCGTGCGCGTCCCGATCCTCGATCGCACCGTCCAGTTGGCCGCCTACGACATCCGCCACCAAGCCAGCGACGACGGCACCGACCTCGCATCGGCGACCCTGCAACTGTTCGGGCTCGTCGCGCTGCTCGACCAGCTCACCGGCAATCAGCTCTCGTTCCTGGCGGTCGATGAGGAACTGCTGCGCCGCCACGCCGAACTCCTGCGCTTCGACGGCCGGCTCGGGCCGCGCGTGGACGCGGAGCTGGCCGCCTGCGACGACGCCTACGCCGTGCTGCGCAGCATGGCCGCGCGCGGCGTGCCGGTGATGATCGACAACCTGGTGTGGCCCGACGAAGTGTCCGCAACCACGGCCGCGCGTCTCGACGAGCTGGCGCAACTGGCGAGCCACGTCAGCATCGACCCGCGCCGTCACGGCGACGCGACGCTGCAGCGAAGCGTCGCGCGGCTGCGCGCCGCGGAAGTCACCATCGTGGCGTCGTGCCTCGAGGATCACGCGGAACACAGCGCGTGCATGGACCTCGGCTTCGACGCATTCGAAGGGCCGTATTTGTTCAAGCCGCCGCCGAAGAATCCACTCGACACGCTGAAGCCAAGCCGCCTCAACGTACTGCGCCTGCTCGCCGCCGTCCAGGATCCCGACAACGGACCGGTTGAGCTGGAGAAACTGATCCGCAACGATGCGGTGCTCAGCTACAAGTTGCTCGGCTGCGTCAACTCGGCCTACTTCGGGCTGCCGCGCGAGCTCAAATCGCTGCAGCAGGCGGCGGTGTACTTCGGCGTCACGCGCATCCGCAACTGGGTGTATGCGATGGCGCTCGGCGACCTCGACGACGCGTCGCCGGAGGTGTTGAAGCAGGCCTTGTTGCGCGCCCGCATGGGCGAACTCCTGAGCCGGCACATGCGGGCGGACCGTCGTGAGATGTGTTTCACGATGGGGCTTTTCTCGCTGCTGGACACGATCATGGGGGTCCCCATGGAGCGGGTGCTGGCGGACATACCGGTCGCCGACGAGGTGCGCGATGCGCTGGTCAGCGGCAGCGGGCCGCTGGCCTCCGTGCTGAACCAGATCCGTGCCTGGGAGAGCGGCCACATCGTGCGCGCCACCAGCGCCGATGGCCTGGTCGTCGACCTTGCCGAGGCGTACCTCGATTCGCTGGAGTGGGCCGAGCACGTCTACAGCCACGCGCAGCGCAAGGTCGCATGAGCCGCGCGCCGGCTGCCGCTATCGCTGCCGATGCGAGGCGACTGTGGGGGCGAACCCCGGACGAGCGGATGGCGGCCGGGATGACTCCGGGCATTGGCACCGAACGAGCGTATCTCTTCCAAACATTGGTATCGTCATGAACAAATCCATCGCCGCCACGGCGGCTGCCGGCATGCTGCTGCTTGCCCCGGCACTCGTACATGCCCAGTGCACGGCCGCCGACTTCAAGGTCGCGTCCTTTCAGGTGATGGCGGGTGATGCCGCGCATCCGGTCATGGAGATGCCTGGCCAACTGGTCAATCACTGCAAGGAACCGGCCGCCGCGCAACTGCTGATCGAGGCCAAGGCCGGCGACGGGAAAGTGGTGCAGAAGCGGAAGTTCTGGCCGGCCGGCACCGCCAACATCGCGCCCGGCAACAGCGTGAAGTTCGATGCCGGCCGAATGTTCAGCTACAAGTCCGACATGAAGACCTACTCGATCGCGGTCGTGGCGGTACGCAGCTGGTAAGAGCAGGAAGCATGCGGTACCGACAGCGCGGGTGCGTTCGCGCCACACCCTGCCGACTCCCTCGGCACTTGCCGCGCCTCAGCGGCGTTCGGCGGCAGCGTAGACCCTGGACAGCACCGCCGCGAGCGCGGCATACAGCGCCGGCGGCACGTCCGGCCGCAGCCGGACCGCTGCCAGCAACGTCGCGGTGGCGGGATCGGGATGGCGAGGCAGCCCCAAGCGCTCGGCCTGTTGCAGCATGCGCTCGACCGCATCCGGATCCATGTCTGCACGCAGGGTGGCCTGCGGCGGCGCACTGTGGTCGCGGAAACGCAGCGTCACGGTACGCGGGGCCGGGTTCATGCGCGTGCTTCCAGCAACGTGCGTCCCAGGCCGGTATGCCGGATGGGTGTGCCCTGGCGCACCCGCAGTTGCACCAGTTGCAGGCCGGAGCCTTCCAGCAGCCGCGACAGCACCGAGGTTTGTTCCTCGAGCGCGGCGGCGCCGGCGTCATGTTGCGCCCACAGGTCGACGTGCACCTGCGAACCGCGCAAACGGATCTGGCCTTGGACCGCCCCGAGGCCCGGCGGCTCCAGGGTGAAACCGAGCGTCCAGTTCGGTTCGGCCGCAACCTCCGCGGCCTCGGCCTCCTGCTCGATACGGACCTGGAGGACGTCGAAGCCGTCGCCGTTCCGGACCGGTACCTCGAGCATGCACGCCTGCGGAGATGCGGAGGGATGCGCTTCGAGTTGCATGATCTCGATCCGCGACAGCGCGGCTTCGGCATGTTTCAGCATTCCGGCGGCGAGGTCCGGAGCATTGGCCGCGAGGGTCATGGGCAAACGGGGCTGCGGCTGGAGCGGCAGGCGCAGCAGTGGCGGCGGGGCCGGATCGGCTGCGGTCGTCGCCGCAGGTGGGGGATCCGCAAACCGCGTCAGGCGCTCCACATCGGCGGCCTTCGCTGGCGGTGGCCGATCGGCAATCCCGGGCCGCTGCGCCTGGTCGAGGGTTTCCGCGAGCAGCGGCGGGGTCGCGGCCATCGGGGGTCGCGGAGCGTCGGCGGCGTTCGCCCCTGCCGACGGCGCGGCGGGAACTGCGTCCGCGGGTGGCGACAAACCCGGCTGCGGCATGCGTTGCAGCGTCTGCACCAGTCTTTGCAAGGCCGCCTTCAAGTCATAGTCGACGTGCGCCGTCGATGCCTCGGGCGGCGCGTCGGCAAGCTGGCGCACGGTGTGCTCGAGCTGCAGACCGGCGCGTTGCAGCGTGTCGTGCAACACGTAGGCATCGAGCAGGTCGTGGCGGTCGGCGATGGAACCCTCGAGGCGGGCGAGCGCGAGGCGCACCGGTTCCGGCAGCGCACGTGCACCAGGGGTGCGGGCAAGCGCGCGCAGGTCGGCCAACAGCGGCTGCAGGCCATCCTGGCGCGGCAGCCGTGCGCGCAAGGCTGCCGCCACCGGCGTGCCCTGGCTGTCTTCCGCCTGACGCACCAGTTCGAGTACCGGCGTCGGCCCGTTCGCCACCACCCGCGCCTGGAACTGCGGCGGCGGCGAGCCGGTCGATGGCGGATCCGCTTCGACCTTGAGGCCGTTGATCTGCAGCACCAGGCGCAGGCCGGGCAGGTATTCCAGCACGCGGCCGGAAACGATCGAACCGACCGTCCACGGCTTGGCCAACGTGCCCGCCGCCGCCGCTGCCCAGTCGAGGGCAGCCAGTTGGGGGGGTTGCACGATCACGCGCGAGCTCCATGCAGGCTTGTCTGCACCGGGTATCGGCCGCGGCTGAACGAACTTGAACACGAGGTCAGCGAACAGCGCAGGTTCCCGGGCAATATCAAGGGAAAGCAGGGGGGCCACCGTCCGCCCTCACCCACCGGTGGGCAATGCCCGCCCTGCGCTCAAGTTTCGCTCGAGGCGGCCGCTACACCCTGCGATGGGAAGTTTGTCGGAGGCCGCATGGCGGGCCCGCGAAAGCACAAGAAATCCGGGGAGTGCCGCGTCGCGCTCGGCTCGGAGCTGGTAATCGGCGGTGCCCCCGAGCTGTACGCGCAACTCGGCGAGGCGCTTGCACACCCCGAGCCCGTAATCCTCGACGCAATGGCCGTCGCGCGCCTGGATACCGCCGGGCTGCAATTGCTGGCCGCGTTCGTGGAGGCACGCAACGAGACGCTTGCGGACTGGCACTGGGAGAACGTCGGCACGGCGCTGCGCGAGTGCGCGGCGCAGCTCGGAATGGAGCGGATGCTGGAATTGCCGGACGCGGCGCCGGCGAACGACTGAGACGAGGAGGTTTTTGCAAAATGCCCAAGATCCTGGCGGTGGATGATTCGGTTTCCATGCGCAACATGGTGTCCTTCACGCTGCGGGGCGCCGGCCACGAGGTGCACGAGGCCCCGGACGGCAACGCCGCTCTCGCGGCAGCCAGGCAGGAGCGCTTCGACCTGGTGCTGGCCGACGTCAACATGCCGGGAATGGACGGCATCAGCCTGACCCGCGAATTGCGCGCGTTGCCGGCGTTCGCGGGCGTGCCGATCCTGATCCTCACCACCGAGTCCGACGTGGACAAGAAGAAGGAAGGCAAGGCGGCCGGCGCCACCGGCTGGCTGGTCAAGCCGTTCGACCCGGACCAGTTGCTGGCCACGGTCGCGCGCGTGGCCGGTTGACGCGGGCCAGGTCCTGGACATGTCCACGGTCGACCTTCGCCAGTTCCACCAGACCTTCTTCGAGGAGAGCCTCGAGGGCCTGGATGCGATGGAACAGGCATTGCTCGCGCTGGAAAACGGCGCCGGGGATTCGGAGCTCGTCCACACCATTTTCCGCGCGGCGCATTCCATCAAGGGCGGCGCGGCGACCTTCGGCTTTAGCGACCTCGCGGCTTTCACCCATGTGCTCGAGTCGCTGCTCGACGAGTTGCGTGGCGGACGCCGCGCAGCGGACGCGGAAACCATCGAGCTGCTGCTGCAGTCGGTCGACTGCATGCGTGGCATGCTGGCGCGCTCGCGCGACGGCGGCGCGGTGGCCGACGCGGCGAGCGAGTCCCTGCGCGAACGGTTCGCGGCGATGCTCGGCAAGCCGGTTGCGGGCAGCGCAGCCGGGGAAGCCGGTCCCGGGCTTTCCGCAGACGGCTGGCGGATCCGTTTCCGCCCGCTGCCGCACCTGCTGCGCACCGGCAACGATCCGCTGCGGATCTTCCGCGAACTCGCCGGTCACGGCGCACTGGTGGTCAAGCAGGTCCAGCCGCTGCAACAGCCGCGCCCGGCATTCGCGGAACTGGACCCGACCGCTGCGGCGCTCGGATGGGAGCTCGAGTTGCACGGCGACATTCCGCGCAGCCGCGTCGAAGGCGCCTTCGAATGGGTCGACGGCGACTGCGAGCTCGACATCCAGTTGCTGCGCGATCGACGCGCCCCGCGGCCGTCGCCCGATACCGCGGCTCCGGCGGCGGTGCGCGAACCCGCCGCCCACGAGGCCGGTTCGATCCGGGTATCGATCGCCAAGGTGGACGCGCTCATCAACATGGTCGGCGAGCTGGTGATCACGCAGTCGATGCTGGGCGACATAGGCGAGCATTTCAGCGTCGACCGGCTGGCGCGCCTGCGCGAGGGCCTGGCCCAGCTCGACCGCACCACGCGCGAGCTGCAGGAAAGCGTGATGCGGATCCGCATGCTGCCAATCGGGGCGGTGTTCAACCGGTTCCCACGCATGGTGCGCGACCTGGAACATCGTCTCGGCAAGCGGGTCAAGCTGGAACTGCGCGGCGAGTCGACCGAGGTCGACAAGACGGTGCTCGAGAAGATCGGCGATCCGCTGGTGCACCTGGTGCGCAATGCCGTCGACCACGGCCTCGAAACCCCGGCAGAACGCGTCGCCGCCGGCAAGCCGGAGGTCGGCACCCTGCGGATGGACGCCCGCCACGAAGGCGGCAACGTGGTGGTCGAGGTGGTGGACGACGGCGCCGGGCTCAGGCGCGGTCCCATCATCGCCAAGGCCATGCAGCGGGGGCTGGTGCGCGCCGACCAGAGGCTCGACGACCAGGAACTGGCGGAACTGATCTTCCAGCCGGGCTTCTCCACCAACGCCGAAGCCACCGATGTCTCCGGGCGCGGCGTCGGGATGGACGTGGTCCGCCGCAACGTCAACGATCTCGGCGGCAGCGTAAGCGTGCGCAGCCGCGAAGGTGGCGGCTGCACCTTCACGATCGTGCTGCCGCTGACCCTCGCGATCATCGAGGGCCTCGTCACCGCGGTCGGCGCGGAGCGTTACATCGTGCCGCTGATCGCGGTCGTCGAATCGCTGCAGGTGCCGGCGCAGGGTGTGCGGCACGTCGCCGGCGGTGGCGAGCTGTTCCACTTCCGCGACGGCTGGCTGCCACTGGTGCGCCTGCACGCCGTGTTCGGCTGCAGCGATGCGGTGACCGCGATCGAGCAGGGCATCGTGATCGTGGTCGAGGCCGGCGCGCGCCGCGTCGGCGTTCTCGTGGATTCGCTGGTCGGCCAACACCAGACCGTGATCAAGTCGCTGGAGTCGCACTATCGCCGCGTGGAGGGCATTTCCGGAGCCACCATCGCGAGCGATGGCAGTGTGGCGCTGATCGTGGACATCGGCGGGATCGTCCGGCTGGCCGGACGCCGCAAGGCCGCGTAGGGCTGAGCGCTCTTGGCGAAGCCCAGCGTGGTACGCCATGCGCCTCTGTCGGGCTTCCTTCGACCGCCCCCTGCCCGATCCCGGATGAACCCGCCTCAAGAATCTCCGGGGCGGGCCGAAACAGTGGGGGAAACCTGGCGCGCCGGCGCCATCCGGAGGCAGCAACACGATGTCCCAGAGTCAACAACCGGCCCGGGTGCTCCAGCAGCTCACCTTCACGCTGGCGGGCGAGGAGTACGGCATCGACATCCTGTCGGTGCGGGAGATCCGCGCCTGGTCCCGCGTGACCCGCATCCCGCAGACGCCGGAATGGGTACTCGGCGTGCTCAACCTGCGCGGCGCGATCGTGCCGGTCATGGATCTGCGCCTGCGGTTCGGGATGACCCGCGAAGGCTACGGCCCGGACACGGTGGCCGTGGTGGTGGCGGTCGGGGAACGCCTGTTCGGCATCATCGCGGATTCGGTGGCCGACGTGTTCGACGCGCGCGAGGACCAGATCAAGCCGGTGCCGGACCTGGGCGCGGTGGTCGACACCCGGTTCCTGAAGGGACTCGTCGGCGACGGCGAGCGGATGATCCTGTTGCTGGACGTGGAACGCCTGGTGCGTCCCGAGGAGGCCGAGGCGCTGGACGCGCTGCTGGCACCGGTGGACGTGCAGGCGGTGGCCTAGGGACTGTCAACGCGATGCGGGGAATGCGATGAAGATGAAGTTTCGGATCGTGCCCAGGCTGGACCTGCAGGAGCTGGCGGTGAAGTACCGCTTGACCGGCGTCATCGGCATGTTGCTGGTGATGCTCCTGGTGGCGGCGTGGATGGGCCTCGACGGCATGTCGAGCGCCAACGATAGGGTCGGGTACATCTACCGCGACGGGCTGGTGCCGCTGTCGGTTTCCGACGAGGTGGCGCGCAACTCGCTGCGCGATTTCATCAGCCTCACCGAGGCCGCCTTCCACAGCAACGACAAGGCCATCGTCAAACAGAAGCTCGACGAGGTTGCGGCGCGCGAGCAGGACACCGATGCGCTGGTCAAGCAACTGCAGGGCTACGCGCTGTCGCCTGCCGCGGCGAAGCAATTGCAGGCGTTCACCAGCGCGCGCGAGGACGTGATTTCTTCGGTCGAGAACGTGCGGGGGGCGCTGGCGGGCGGCGACCAGGGTGCGCGGGAATTGCTGTACACGGGCCTGCTGCCGGCGGTCACGATCATGCAGGGCGAGATGGACAAGCTGATCAAGATGCAGGTGGCCGACGGCCAGCGCGAGTACCAGACGGCGCTCGATCGCTACCAGCGCATCCGCATGCTGACGATGCTGGCGCTGGCGGTGTGCATCGTGCTGGCGCTGCTGGTCGCGGTGCTGGTGATCCGCTCGATCACCGTGACCCTCAATCGTTCGGTGGAGGTGGCGCACGCGATCGCCGACGGCCAGCTCGGGCACCGCATTGTCACCAACGGCAAGGGCGAGCTGGGCCGGCTGCTGGCCGCGCTGCGCACCATGGACGATCGGCTGTGTGGCATCGTCGGCGAGGTCGCGCGCGGATCCGACGAGGTCAGCGTGGCTGCGGAAGAGATTTCGCGCGGCAACGACGACTTGAGCCAGCGCACCCAGGAACAGGCGTCCAGCCTCGAGGAAACCGCATCCTCGATGGAGGAGATGACCTCGACCGTGAAGCAGAACGCCGAGAACGCGAGCCATGCCAACCAGCTCGCGCGCGGCGCCCGCGAGCACGCCGAGCGCGGCGGCGACGTGGCCACCCGCGCGATCGACGCAATGGTGGACATCGATGCGTCCAGCCGCAAGATCGCCGACATCGTCAGCCTGATCGACGAGATCGCCTTCCAGACCAACCTGCTGTCGCTTAATGCGGCCGTCGAGGCGGCCCGCGCCGGCGAGCAGGGCCGCGGGTTCGCGGTGGTGGCCTCCGAAGTGCGCAACCTCGCGCAGCGCTGCGCGGCCGCCGCCAAGGAGATCAAGGGATTGATCGGCGAAAGCGTGGAAAAGGTGCGTACCGGCACCGACCTGGTCCAGCAGACCGGGCTCACGCTGGTCGAGATCGTCGACAGCGTCAAGAAGGTCACCGACATCGTCGGCGAGATCGCCGCCGCCAGCCAGGAGCAGTCGGCCGGCATCGACCAGGTCAACAGGGCGGTGATGCAGATGGACGAAATGACCCAGCAGAACGCCGCGCTCGTCGAGCAATCCGCGGCGGCCTCGCGCTCGCTCGAGGAGCAGGCCGCCGACCTCGCGCGCCAGATCGCTTTCTTCTCGATCCAGCACGATCATGCGCAGCCGCGCGTGGCGGTGTCCGCGGAAGTCGGAGCGGTGCTGTCGCGGGCCGCGCAGTCCGGATCGCCGGCGGAGCCATCGACCGCCGCGCCGCGCCGGGCCAAGGCGCGGACCGGCCGGGTCGCGACCCCGCCGCGTGCGGGCACCCGCGGCGACGTCGAGGACACCGTCTGGGAAGAGTTCTAGGGCCTGCCGGCGCCGCGCACACGTTCGCGCCCCGGATCGAGTCGGGGGCGGGTTCTCGGGTCGCACGCCGGCAGGAAAGAGCGAGGAAGTGGCATGTCGATCCACGGACAAGCGATGACGCGACCCTGCCGAGAGGTAACGCCGACCCGGAGGATGGCCCCGCAGCGGCTGCCGTCCATCGGTGCGTTCCCTGGCCATGGACCCGCCATGGCGCTGAGGCGTGCATCGCGTCCGGCCACCGCTGCGAAGGCAACGCG
>JAICJG010000028.1 GCA_025928585.1 Rhodanobacteraceae bacterium | reverse complement strand
GAAAACCCGCCCGAAGCCAAGCGGATCCTGCAGACACTGCGCGGCGCCGGCATCGGCATCGCGCTGGACGATTTCGGTACCGGCTATTCGTCGCTGTCGTACCTGCACCAGTATCCGGTGCAGGCGATCAAGATCGACCGTTCGTTCATCACCGGCCTGGATGCCGACAGCGAGGGCGGCGGCGGCGCGGTGATCCGTACCATCCTCGCGATGGCGAACCTGCTGTCGATGCAAGTGATCGCCGAAGGCGTGGAGACGGCCGCGCAACGCGACCTGCTGATCGAGATGGGCTGCCGCTTCGCACAGGGGTTCCTGTATGCGCCGGCGCAACCGCTGGAGGCCTGGGTCGGCGGCACCGCGCCCGAAATCGAGGCATGATCCGTGCGGGCGGGATTCGCGGGGCACGCCGGGGCCCGTTCGCCCGGCGCTGGCTGCGCAGGCTGCTTTGGATGCTGCTGGCATTCGTCGCCATCACCTGGCTGCCGGTCCTGATCCTGCGGTTCGTGGCGCCGCCGGCCAGCGCCTACATGCTCGAGCGCAAGGCAAGCGAAGCGTGGCGCGGCAACCATGACTTCACGATCCACTATCAGTGGGTGCCGTTCGCGAAGATGGCGCCGGTCGCGCCACTCGCGATGGTCGCGGGCGAGGACCAGACCTTCCCGTTCAACCATGGTTTCGACCTCGGCTCGATCCGGTCCGCGATCGACGTCGCCGAATCCGGCGGCCGCCTGCGCGGCGCCAGCACCATCACCCAGCAGACCGCGCGCAACCTGTTCCTGTGGAGCGGCGGCGGGTTCTTCCGCAAGGGCCTCGAAGCGTACTTCACGGTGTTGATCGACATCACCTGGCCCAAGCGCCGCATCCTCGAGGTGTACGCGAACATCGCCGAACTCGGCAACGGCATCTATGGTGTCGGCGCTGCATCGCGGGTCTTTTTCCACGAGCCGGCATCACGCCTGACCAGGCACCAGGCGGCGCTGCTGGCCGCGGTGCTGCCCAATCCACGCGGATGGCACGCCGATCGTCCCTCGGCCTATGTGCAGAGGCGCGCGGCGTGGATCGAGCAACAGATGCGTCAGTTGGGCGGGGTCTCCTACGTGCTCGACGAGCATCCGTTGAAGCCCAGGGTCGAGGATCCGGAGGACCGCTTTCGCAAGCGCTAAACTGGAGCAGACTCAGCGCCCGTGGCCCCGAGGAGGTTCCCATGCGACAGGTCAAACATCTGCTGGAAGGCAAGGGCAACGCGGTCTACACGATCACTCCGGAGGCGCCGGTGCTCGACGCCATCCGCATGATGGCCGAGCACAGCGTCGGCGCACTGCCGGTGATGCGCGGCGAGGTGCTGGCAGGCATCGTCACCGAACGCGACTACGCCCGCAAGGTGATCCTGAAAGGACATTCATCGCGGGAAACCCCGGTGTCCGACATCATGACCCCGGCCCCGACCAGCGTCGGTCCGGCGACCACCGTCGACGAATGCATGCGCCTGTGCACGGAACTGCGCGTCCGCCACCTGCCGGTGCTGGAAACCAACAAGCTGGTGGGGATCGTGTCGATCGGCGACCTCGTCAAGGCGGTGATCGACGACCAGGCGGCCGAGATCGACCACCTGCAGCGCTATATCGCGGGGTGACGGTCCTGCGCGCCGCTGCTTGGCTCATGGCGGCAAAACACGGATCGCCTGCGGAGGCTCCTGCAAAGCAGCTTTCGCAGGATCGGCCGTGCCCGCGACCGGGGCCACGCGAATCCACCACTTGGATCCCGCCTCGACGTACATCCATGTACTGGCCGGGAAGATGACCTCCGGTCGTCACTTGACCTGCGAGACCATCCACTTGACGGTGGCTTCGATCTGCGCGTCGGTGAGCGCCGGATTGCCGCCCTTGGCCGGCATGTGGTTGCCGTCGGGGCCGGTGTAGCCATTGATCGCGTGCTTGACCAGGGTGTCGATGCCTTGCTTGAGGCGCGGCGCCCACGCGGCCTTGTCGGTGATCTTGGGCGCGCCCGCGGCACCCGTCGAATGGCAGGTCGTGCAAAGCTTGCCGAAGATCGTCTTGCCGTCGGTGGTGCCGCCGTAGGCGACCTGCGAGGCGGCTGCCTTGCTGGCGCTGGCCTTGGCCGCTTCCATCGCGGCGCGCCCGGTGTTGCCCGCGTACACCGCACCTACCGGAGTGATCCGCTCGCCGGCCTGCCGCACCTGGGCGTGATTGTCCTCCTTCGGCAACGTCGACCATACCAGCGTGCCGATGATGATCAGGACGACCGCCGTGCCTCCCAACATCGCGATCATGATCGCGAATTGCTTCATGAAGGTACGGTCGGACGGGGTGAGATGCGTGCTCACAGGCAGACTCCGATAGAAGGACCCGACGGCATCCCCGAGCCCCCGCGGATGCCGCACATCCGGAAAAGTATAACTGGGCCGTGATGCGGCTCCAAATGGTCCGGGAGGGTTGACCTGGCCTGCACGCCGGGGGTGGTAAAACTGCCGTTTGGCTCGATGAGGAGGAAGACCCGAGGCAATGCCCGACCAGCACTACGACATCATCGTGATCGGCTCCGGCCCGGGTGGCGCCAGCCTGGCGCACCGGCTGGCGCCTTCCGGCTTGAAGATCCTGATCCTCGAACGCGGCGACTGGCTGAAACGTGCCGCCGCCAACTGGGATCCGCGCCAGGTTTTCATCGACAACCTCTACCAGGCACCGGAAACCTGGTACGACAAGACCGGCAAGGCCTTCCATCCCGGCCTGCACTATTTCGTCGGCGGCAATTCCAAGATGTACGGCGCGGCGCTGTTCCGGCTCCGCGAGCGCGACTTCGAGGAAGTCCGGCACGCCGATGGCATATCGCCCGGATGGCCGCTCAAGTATGACGTGTTCGAACCGTACTATGACGAGGCCGAGCAGCTGTTCCACGTCCACGGCGCGGCCGGCGAAGACCCGACCGAGCCGCGCCGCAGCGCGCCGTACGCGTATCCGCCGGTTGCCCACGAGCCGCGCATGCAGGAACTGTCCGACACCTTCAGCCGCCATGGCCTGCATCCCTTCCACATGCCGCTCGGCATCCTGCTGGACGAAAGGGACGGCCAGGTGCTGCGCCGGAGTCCCTGCATCCGCTGCGGCGCCTTCGACGGCTATCCGTGCCTCACCAACGGCAAGGCCGACGCCGAAGTGATCTGCATCGATCCGATGCTGGAGTCGCACGCCAACGTGACGCTGCTGACGAACGCATTTGCGGAAAGGCTCGACACGGATGCCAGCGGACGCACGGTGACCGCCGTGCAGGTCGAGCGCAACGGCGCGAAGGAAACCTGGTCGGCCGACCTCGTGGTGGTCGCCTGCGGCGCGCTGTCGTCCGCGCTGCTGCTGCTACGCTCGGCGAACGACAGGCATCCGCGTGGACTGGCGAACGGCTCGGACCAGCTCGGGCGCAATTACGTCCGCCACAACCAATCGGTGCTGATGGCGATCACCCGCGCACCGAACGACACCGTGTTCCAGAAAACCGTCGGGGTCAGCGACTATTACTTTGGTGCCGACGACTTCGAGTACCCGCTCGGCCTGATCCAGATGACCGGCAAGTCGCACCCCGACACGATCCGGGGCGAAGCGCTGCCGTCATGGCTGGAATGGCTGCCGGACAAGCCGTTCGAATATCTCGCGCGCCACTCGCTCGACTTCTGGCTGTCGAGCGAGGACCTGCCGCGGCCGGAGAACCGCATTCGCTACGACAACGGGCGCGTGGTGGTCGAGCAGACCGACAACAACCTGGAGGGCCACCGGCGGCTGCGGTCGAAACTCGAAAGCCTGCTCGGCCCGATGGACGCGCACCCGTACATGCTGGAACGCAACTACTACCTCGGCAAGGACATCCCGATCGGCGGCACCGCCCACCAGGCGGGCACCGCCCGCTTCGGCGAGGACCCGGCGACGTCCGTGCTGGACCTCGACTGCAGGGCGCATGAACTCGACAACCTGTACGTGACCGACGCCAGCTTCTTTCCCTCGATCGGCGCCGTGAACCCCACCCTCACCATCGTCGCCAACGCGCTGCGGGTGGCCGACCGAATCGCCGAGCGGCTGAAGTGATGGCCGCGAAGCCGGGGTCAGAGTGCACTTTCGTGGAAGCAGTTGCGCCTGCCGTGCGTCGGCGACCTGAAAGTGCACTCTGACCCACGCAGGAGCGCGCCATGTGGCTGAACCTCTATTTCATTCCGATCCTGATCCGCGTGTGCCTGGTGGTGTTGTTCCCGTTCAGCGCACTCGACAAGATCGTGTTCTGGAAGGACGCCCTCGCGCAGGCGGATTCATCCGTCCTGCCGAAGTCGAGCGGGCCGCCACTGCTCGCGACCGCGATCGTGGTGGAAGCCGTTGCGCCGTTCTGCATCGTGGTCGGCTGGCACGACCGGATCGCGGCGTTGATCCTCGCGCTGTTTTGCGTGGTGACGGCGATCCTGTACCACCCGTTCTGGACGTTCAGCGATTTCTGGAAACCCGGCGACAGCGTGGCGCGCAGCCACTTCTGGGATTTCCTCAAGAACTTCGGGCTGGTCGGCGGATTGTTGCTGGTGGTGTTCGCGACGCAGCTCGCGCCCGCGGGCGTGATCGCGCGCCGGCCGCTTTCCTCGACGGCCGTCTACACGCCGGCGGGCACCGCGCCACCCTCGGCGATCCCGGGATGGAAACGAGGCAACGGCCATGACCGATGATGCAAGCAAAGACATGCCGCCCACGTTGTCCTATTGGCACGTATGGGCGGACGAAGATGGCGTCAGCCACCAGGAGCGCCGCACGCTGGAGGGCTTCGAACGCGAGAGCATGGGCGGCGCCGCACCGCAATGGAACGCGGCGCAGCCCGCCGTGCCCGCCAAGGCGATCTTCACGGTGCTGCCGGTCGGCTGGACCGGCGACTGGCATGAGAATCCGGCGCCCCAATGGATCGTGCCGATGTCGGGCCGCTGGTTCGTCGAAACCATGGATGGCCAACGCGTCGAGATGGGCGCCGGCGACCTCTCGTTCGGCGGCGACCAGGGCTGCACCGCCGACGCCGCAGGACACAAGGGCCATCGCTCCGGCACGGTGGGCGATGAACCGGCCGTGTTGATGCTCGTCCAGATGGCGAGCTGATTTCAGACGGAGGGAACGAACAGCGAAGCCGTTGACACGGAGGACGGCAGAAACATCGGGCAAAGCTCTATCCATGCCGTCCGCGTTGATCCGTGCCCAATGCTTTTCCGACTTTGCCTTCGGCTTTCCAGAACATTCTCATGAGCGACTACGAAATCCTCGATCCGCGCTTCCGCGAAATGGTGCTCCCCAACGCGCCGCTGGAAAGGCTGGCCGACGGTTTTCGCTGGCTGGAAGGCCCGGTATGGTTCGCGGACCTGCAGTGCCTGTTGTTCAGCGATATCCCGAACGACCGCGTGATGCGCTGGACGGCGACCGGCGGCGTGTCGGTGTTCCGCGAACCTTCGCGATTCGCCAACGGGCATACCCGCGACCGGGAGGGACGCCTGATCGGCTGCCTGCATGGAGGCCGCGCACTCGTGCGCACCGAATACGACGGCAGCGTCACCACCCTCGCCGACCACTACCAGGGCAAGCGCCTCAATTCGCCCAACGACGTGGTGGTGAAATCCGACGGCAGCCTCTGGTTTTCCGATCCGCCCTACGGCATCCAGACCGATTATGAAGGCGGCCGCCGCGAACCGGAGCTGCCAGCCAACCTCTATCGCCTCGATCCCGCCGACGGCTCGCTTGCGGCCGTGTGCCGCGGTATCGCGGGGCCGAACGGATTGTGTTTCTCGCCCGACGAAACGCTTCTGTATGTCACCGACACGGGCGTCCAGTTCGACCCGGATTCGCCACGCCGCATCCTGGTGTTCGACGTCGCCGGCGACGGCCGCGCGCTCGCCCATGGCCGCGACTTCCACGAGGTTTCGCCCGGCCACGCCGACGGCATCCGCTGCGACGAGGACGGCAACGTGTGGGCCGCCGCGGGCGACGGCGTGCATTGCATCGCCGCCGACGGCACCCTGCTCGGCAAGATCAGGGTTCCGTGCACCGTGTCGAACTTCTGCTTCGGGGACCGCCATTACAGCCGCCTGTTCCTGTGCGCATCGCAGGCGCTGTACGCGATCTGGATCAACCGGCGGGGCGCGCAGCGGCCGTGAGCCACGGCGTGCAACGCCTGCTGCGGATCGGCCGCAATACCCGCGAGCTCGGACGGGCGGTCGCGTTCTACCGCGACGCACTCGGCTTCACGGTGACCGACCCGGGCGCGCCACCCCCGGACTGGACGAAACTGGCCGGTGTGCATGCGCGGCCGTCGCATTGCGCGCGCCTGGCGCTCGGCGCGCAGGAACTCGAGCTGACCGAATTCCCGGACGCCGCGCCGTATCCGCAGGACAGCGCATCGTGCGACCTCTGGTTCCAGCATTGCGCGATCGTGGTGGCCGACATGGACGCGGCGTATCGGCGTCTCGTCGCACAGGAGGCAGTCCCGATCACGCGCGGGGGTCCACAGCGGCTGCCGCCCGCGACCGGCTCGGTCACGGCGTTCAAGGTCCGCGATCCGGACGGCCATCCGCTGGAACTGATCGCGTTTCCCGAAGGTATCGGCGACCCCCAGTGGCAGATCGCGCGCAGCGGAAATGCCCCGACGCTCGGGATCGACCACAGCGCGATCAGCGTTCGCGATGTCGAGCGGAGCATCCTGTTCTACGAACGGCTCGGCCTCGGCGTCGCCGCCCGCGGTGTCAACCGCGGCGCCGAGCAGCAACGGCTCGACGATCTCCGCGACGTCGAGGTCGACGTCGTCGCGCTGCAGGCGCGCTCGCGCACGCCGCACCTGGAACTCCTCGGGTACCGGCACCCGCATGGCCGGCCCGCACAACGGTGGAAGCCCACGGCGACCGCCGCCGACCGCCTCGAATGGAGCTGCCGCGGCCTCGAGCTCGTGCTGGATGCCATCGCGGCTGCCGGGTTCGCCGGTGCCGTCCTCGCCGACGACTTCGCCGGCGGCCAGAGGATCGCCCTGCTGCGCGACCCCGATGGCCACCTGGTGCAGCTCACTGCCGCGGGTGCGTGAACAACCCGGCAACGCCCGGTTCGCTACCATCGAAGTTTCCGATTGCAGAGTCTCCCGCGCCGGTGCCACACGCCCATCGCCCCGAAGCATGGATTCGCCGGTTGCGCATGCGGCGGGCGGCCCGGCGCGTGTCGCACGCGCATGCCGCGTGGCGCGAAGCGCCCGCCGCACAGGCGGCGCCGATCCCGGCCACCGCCCTGGCGCGTGAACACGCACGGCTGAAGCAAGCAGCGCCGTTCGACCTGGCCCGGGCGCTGACCGCGCACGACGAAACCCTGGCGCACGCCTACGCGGTCGCGCGCACCGCCGCCACCGACAACCGCCGGATCGAGCCCGCCGCCGAGTGGCTGATCGACAACGTCTACTTGATGCGGAACGAAATCCGCGAGGTTCGCGAAGCGCTTCCGGTGAAGGTCTGGCGGCGCCTGCCCCGGCAACGCGTCGATGACGGCACGGTCGTGCCGCGCATGCTCCGGATCCTGCGCGCAGCGATCGCTCAGCTCGACGGCAACGTCGAAGCCGACGCCATCGAAGCCTGGCTCGACGAATACCAGCGGCGCGTGACGCTCGACCTGGTGGAGTTGTGGGCGCTGCCGGTGCTCGCGCGCGTCGCGCTGATCGAAAGCCTGGCCGCCTGCGCCGACACCATCGCCCGGCGCCTCGAGGCCTATTCGAACGCGGAGTTCTGGGCCGAGCACCTGATCGCCGTGGCGGCCAACGCGCCCAACGAAATGCTGCCCACGGTCGCGGAGATGGCGCAGGCGAACCTGTTCGTCTCGCCTGCGTTCGCCGCGGAATTCTACCGGCTGCTGGAAGGCAAGCACCCGTCTCTGAAACTCGCGCTCGGCTTCGCCGAGCAGCAACTCGAGCAGCACGGCACCAGCGTCGGCCGCGTGATCGACCTCGAAAGCCGCGCCCAGGCCTCGGACCAGGTGTCGATCGCCAACCGCATCAACAGCCTCCGCCGGATCGCGGACTACAACTGGTCCGACCTGATCGAACGCGTGGGCGCGGTCGACCGGATCCTCGGAAGCGATCCCGCACGGGCCTATCCACGCATGGACTTCACCACGCGCGGGCGCTATCGCCACGCCGTCGAATCGCTGGCCCAGCGCAGCGGACTCGACGAGGCCGAGGTCGCACGCCGCGCGATCGAACTGGCGGAGGCCGAGGGCGCGCCCGACCGCGATCCGCGTACACGGCATGTCGGCTACTTCCTGATCGGCCCCGGCCGCGATGCGTTCGAACGCACGATCGGCGCACGCCCGGCAGCCGAATACCGCCTGGCAGCCGGGCTGAAACGCTGGCCGTCGACGACCTACCTCGGCGGCATCTTCGCGACCGGCCTCTTGATCACGGCGGTGGTCGTGTCGGTGCACCGCTGGTACCTCTCGCCGCTGCCGATCGCGGTCGACGCCGCGCTCCTGTTCGCGGTGTTCGTGGCCGCGAGCCAGCCCGCGGTGACGCTGGTGAACTGGGTCCTCGGCATGTTGGTGCCCGCGCAAACCCTGCCGCGCATGTCCTTCAGCGGCGGCATCCCGGACGAGCGCCGGACGCTGGTGGTCGTGCCCTGGCTGCTCGGCAGCACCCACGGACTGGCGGAACAACTCGACGCCCTCGAGATCCGTTATCTCGGCAACCGCGATCCCAACCTGCGCTACGCGCTGCTCACCGACTTCCCCGATGCTCCCGAGCGCTCCATGCCGGGCGACGCGCAGCTGCTGGAGGCTGCGACAGCCGGAATTGACCGCCTCAACGCGAAATACCCGCTCGCCGGCAGCACCCGCTTCTACCTGTTCCACCGTCCGCGCGAATGGAACGCGCGCCAGTCCGCGTGGATGGGCTTCGAGCGTAAGCGTGGCAAGCTCGGCGACCTGAACCGCGTACTGCGCGGCGCGCGTCCCGAGCGCGCCTTCAGCATGGTCGTGGGCGACCTCGACGCACTGCAGACCACCTGCTACGTCATCACCCTGGATGCCGACACCCAGTTGCCGCCGGAAGCCGCGCGCAAGCTGGTCGAAACCATGGCGCATCCCCTCAACCGGCCGCGCTTCAGCAAGGGTTCGCGCCGGGTGATCGCGGGTTACGGGCTGCTGCAGCCGCGGATCTCGGTGACGTACGGCGCCGACCGTCCGAGCCGCTTCGCACGTCTGTACAGCGACGCGAGCGGTCTCGATCCCTACACCCACGCGGTGTCGGACGTATACCAAGACCTGTTCGGCGAGGCCTCGTTCGTCGGCAAGGGCATCTACGACGTCGACGCCTTCAGCCGCTCGGTCGGCACCCGCTTCCCGAGCGACCTGATCCTGTCGCATGACCTGCTGGAGGGCAGCTATGCGCGCGCAGGCCTCGTCAGCGACATCGAACTGATCGAACACCAGCCCAACCGCTTCAGCGTAGACGTCCGCCGCCGCCATCGCTGGACCCGCGGCGACTGGCAGATCGTGCAGTGGCTGCTGCCGATCGTGCCGGGACCGCGTCGGCGCGGTCTGCGCAATACGTTGAAGGCGCACCACCGCTGGAAGATTCTCGATAACCTGCGGCGCGGACTGGTTCCACTGGCGATGCTGGCGCTGCTCCTCGGCGGCTGGATGCACAACGGCCATGGCGCCTACTGGAGCCTGGTGGTGGTGGCGTTCCTGCTGGGGCCGCCACTGCTGATCTCGCTGGCGCAGGTCGTGCGCAACCTGTGGCAGCGGGTGCCCCCGCGGCGCTGGCGCAATACCTGGCGCGACATCCGCCACGAACTGCTGCGCGACGTGTTCGCGATCGCGGTGCTGCCGTTCGAGACCTGGCTGAACCTCGATGCGATCCTGGTCAGCGCCGGCCGGCTGCTTTTCACCCGCCGACGCCTGCTCGAGTGGACGCCGATGAACGAGGCGGAACGCGGTGCGGTGTCCAGCCCCTGGGGCTACGCGCGGATGATGTGGATGGCGCCGGTGATCGCGGTGATCGCCGGGCTCGCGGTCGCCTTCAACACACCGCTCGTGCTGCCCGCGGCGCTGCCGTTCCTCGTGCTGTGGTTCTGCGCGCCGTGGCTCGCATGGTGGATCAGCCGCACCCCCGACCACGCGGTGCCGCCGCTGGATGCCGCGCAGCGCCTGTTCCTGCATGGCGTCGCGCGGCGCGTCTGGCATTGGTTCGAAACCTTCGTGAACGAGGACGAGCACTGGCTGCCGCCCGACAACGTCCAGGTGTTCCCGGTCGAACAGGTGGCGCGGCGGACCTCGCCGACCAACATCGGCATGGCGCTGCTGGCCAACCTCACCGCCTGCGATTTCGGCTATCTCACCCGCGACGGGCTGCTGCGCCGCACCGGCGCGACCCTCGCCACGCTCAGGCAAATGCCGCGCCACCGTGGGCACTTCTACAACTGGTACGACACGTCCAACCTGCAACCGCTGTTGCCGATGTACGTATCGAGCGTGGACTCGGGCAACCTGATGGGCTGCCTCCTGGTGCTGGCCAACGCGCTCGAGCACGGGGACAGCGAGCCGCTGGTGTCGCCCGCGCTCGCGAGCGGCCTGCGCGATACGGCACGCATCCTCAGCGTGCTGTTGCCCGACGTGCATGCCGGCTATCCGCACGCGAATCTCGCGCTTTCGGCCACCCTGTCCGAACTCGAGGCACTGCTCGCCGACGCGATCGGCAACGCCAATGTGCTGCCGGTGCTGCACGGGCTGCTCGCGCGGATCGAAAGCGAAGCCGGCAAGCTCGCGCAACTGGTCGCGGACAACGCGATCGAGGGCGAATTCGCCGAATGGGCGCGCGTACTCGCGCGGCAGACGACCGCGGCATGCGAGGAACTGGACGAGCTCGCGCCATGGCTCGGCCTCGGCGACTCCGGCAGCGACGACGAGCGCGCGCGGACGTTGCTCGCCGAACTGGAACGCAACCCGACCTGTGCGCGGGCCGAGGCGCTGGCCGCCGAGATCGTCGCGCGGCTGGAAACCGAAGGTGCGTACGACTCGTGCGCGGCGCTGCGCGAATTGCAGGCGACGCTCGAACGCCGTCGCGACGACGCAGCCGCGCTGGCCGCGGATTGCCGGGAACTCGCGGACATGGACCTGTCGTTCCTGTGGGACGAGCGCCGCGAGCAATTCACCATCGGATACGACGTCGAGCGCGGCAAGCGCGACAGCTCCCACTACGACCTGCTGGCGTCAGAGGCGCGCACGTTGAGCTACGTGGCGATCGCGCAGGGCCAGGTGCCAGCGACCCACTGGTTCCGGCTGGGCCGGCTGCTCACGGTGGCGGCAGGCCGGCCCACGCTGGTTTCCTGGAGCGGCTCGATGTTCGAATACCTGATGCCGCTGCTGCTGATGCCGAATTACCGGCACACCCTGCTCGCCGACACCTGCGACGCCGCGGTCGCGCGCCAGATCCAGTACGGCGCGCAACAACGGGTGCCCTGGGGGGTATCCGAATCGGCCTACAACACCACCGATGCCAATCTCGTGTACCAGTACCGTGCGTTCGGGGTGCCGGGCCTCGGCTTGAAACGGGGACTCGGCGAGGACCTCGTGATCGCGCCGTACGCCTCGGCGATGGCGCTGATGGTCGAGCCGGCGGCGGCCTGCGCGAACCTGGAGCGGCTCGCCGCGGCCGGTGCACTGTCCCGCTACGGCTTCTGTGAGGCGCTGGATTTCACCGCGGGGCGGGTCAGCGAAAACCAGGATTTCGCGCTGGTGAAAAGCTGGATGGCGCACCATCACGGCATGAGCCTGCTGGCGATGTCCGCGCTGCTGAACCGCCAGCCGATGCAGCGGCGCTTCATGCGTGAACCGATGTTCCGCGCCTACGAACTGCTGCTGCGCGAGAAGATTCCCGAAGCGCGGCCGCGCCACCCGGCCACCCTCGACGTCGAACAGCCGCCCCAGACCCGGGCGCGCGTGCACGCGCAGACCCGCGAGATCACGCGGATGGACACGCCGCTCCCGGAGGTGCACCTGCTGTCCAATGGCAACTACCACGTGATGCTGACCCAGACCGGCGCGGGCTACAGCCGCTGGCGCGACCTCGCGCTCACGCGCTGGACGGGCGATGCGGTGCGCGACGACGAGGGGACATTCGTGTACCTGCGCGACGTCGATTCGGGGCACGTCTGGTCGGCGACCGCGCAGCCGATGGGCGATCCGGGCGGCACCTGCCACGCGACCTTCTCGCAGGCGCGCGCCGAGTTCCACCGCAGCGATTTCGGCATCGCCACCGAGGTGGTGGTCGCGGTGTCCGCCGAGGACGACCTCGAACTGCGCCGGCTGCGCCTGACCAACCGGACCCTCAAGGCGCGCACCCTCGACATCATCAGCTACGCGGAGATCGTGCTGGCGCCACCGGCGGACGATGCCGCGCACCCAGTCTTCAGCAAGCTGTTCCTGCAAACCGAATCGGCGCCGCGGCTCGATGCGCTGCTGGCGAGCCGCCGCGCCCGCAGCCCGGAAGACCACCATCCCTGGCTGTTCCACCAGATGACCACCCGCGGCGGCACCATCGGCGAGGGCGGCTTCGAGACCGACCGCGAGGCGTTCCTCGGGCGCCTGCGCGACCCCGCCCGTCCGCGCGCGCTGCAAGCCGACGCGGCGCTCGCAGGCCACACGGGCGCGGTGCTCGATCCGATCTTCTCGTTGCGCCGGCGCATCCGGATCCTGCCGGGGCACACCGCCGGCGTCGACATCCTCACGGGCGTCGCCGCCGACCGCGACGGCGCGCTGGCGCTCGCGCGCAAGTACCGCGAACGGCATCTGCACCAGCGCGTGTTCCAGTTGGCGTGGACCCACGAGCAGGTGGCCCTGCAGCAACTCAACATGAGCGTGGTCGAGGCGCAACGTTACGAACGGATCGCCAGTGCCCTGCTGTACGGTGCGCCCGCGCCACGCCCGGAGACCGACGGTGCGCTGCCGCCGCGCTCGGCGTTGTGGAAGCACGGCATCTCCGGCGACCTGCCGATCGTGCTGGCGCGGATCGCGAACGCGAGCCAGATCGACCTGGTCCGGCACCTGATCCAGGCCCACGGCTACTGGCAGATGCGCGGCCTGCACGCGGACCTCCTGATCTGGAACGAGGAACTGTCCGGCTACCGCCAGGAGCTGCAGGAGCACATCCTGTACCTGATCGAATCCGGCTCCGAAGCGCGCGGCGGCCACGGCCGCGGCCGCATGTTCGCCTGGCGCATCGAACACCTGCCGGCGCCGGACCGGGCGCTGATGCTGGCGATGGCACGCTGCACCTTCAGCGGTGACGCCGGGCGTCTGCGCGACCAGATTGCGCGGCTGCTGCCGGACGACGCCGCGACGCGGTTCTCCATCCGCTTGCCGCGACACAAGCCGCAACCCGGCAGCTATGCCCTGCAGCCGCCATCGGAAGACTTGCGTCTCGCCAACGGACTCGGCGGCTTCCGCAACGATGGCAGCGAATACAGCATCTGGCTGCCCGGCGGCACGGCGACGCCCGCGCCATGGTGCAACGTGCTCGCCAATGCCGCGCTGGGGACGGTGCTCAGCGAATCGGGCGGCGCCTACACGTGGGCGGACAACGCCCACGAATTCCGCCTGAGCCCCTGGTACAACGATCCGCTGCGCGACACCAGCGGCGAAGCCGCGTGGCTGCGCGACGAGGCGACCGGCGAATACTGGTCGCCGACCCCGCAGCCCACGCCCGACGGGGATCCCTACCGGGTCTGCCACGGCTTCGGCTCCAGCCGCTTCGAACACGTGCACGCGGACCTCTACAGCGAGTGGACCGTGTATGTCGCCGCGGACGCGCCGGTCAAGCTGTCGCTGCTGAAGCTCGCCAACAAGAGCGAGCGCACGCGCTCGGTGTCGCTGACGAGCTACGTCGAGTGGGTGCTGGGCGACCGCCGCGACCGCAGCGCGGGGCACGTGCAGACGTGGATCGACCGCGAGACCGGCGCGCTGTTCGCGCGCAACCCGTTCGAGGACACCTTCGCCGACCGCGTGGCTTTCCACGCGATGGCTGCGCGCTCGGTGACGTTCTGCGGCGACCGGCGCGCCTTCATCGGCCGCAACCGCGGCCTCGCCACGCCGGTCGCGATGCGCGCCGAAATCCTCGATGGCTCCTGCGGCGCGGGCTTCGATCCGTGTTCGGCGCAGCGCACCGTGTTCGAACTCGCTCCCGGCGAGGAAATCGAGACCGTGGTCCTATTGGGTGCGGCCGCGGGCGAGCAGGAAGCGCGCCGGCTGGTGCACGCCTTCGCCGACATCGACGCCGCCCGTGACGAACTCCGGCGGGTATGCAGCCGCTGGCAGGCGACCGTGTCGCAGCTGCACGTGCGCACGCCCGACTCCGCCACCGACGTGATGGTGAATGGCTGGCTGATGTACCAGGTGCTGGCATCGCGGATTCTCGCCCGCAGCGGCTACTACCAGTCGGGCGGCGCGTGGGGTTTCCGCGACCAGTTGCAGGACGTGATGGCGGTGATGCACACCCGTCCCGAGCTTGCGCGCGAACAGTTGCTCCGCTGCGCGCGCCATCAGTTCCGAGAAGGCGATGTGCAGCACTGGTGGCATCCACCAACCGGCAAGGGCGTGCGCACCCGCATCTCCGACGACCGCCTGTGGCTGCCGTGGTGCACGGCCGAATACGTGCGGGTGACCGGCGACCGGGCGGTGCTGGATGAGCGCGCGCCGTTCCTCGAAGGCCGCCCGCTCGCCGCCGACGAGGAGTCCGCCTACGAGGACGCGCGCGTCACCGGCGAAGAGGCCAGCCTCTACGAACATTGCCTGCGCGCGATCCGCGCCAGCCTCGCCTTCGGCGCCCACGGCCTGCCGTTGATCGGCGGCGGCGACTGGAACGATGGAATGAACCGCCTCGGCCTCGCGGGGCGCGGCGAGAGCGTGTGGCTGGGAATGTTCCTGCACGACGTGCTGACGCGGTTCGCTCCGCTGGCCGCCGCCCGCGGGGATGCCGATGCCGCGGGTGACCTCGCAGCATCGGCAAGTGAGCTCGAATCGATGCTGGAACGCCATGCCTGGGACGGCGGCTGGTACCTGCGCGCATGGAACGACGACGGCGTCGCGATCGGCTCGACCGAGAGCGAGGAGTGCCGGATCGACTCGCTCCCGCAAAGCTGGTCGGTGCTGGCGGGCATCGGCGACCCCGTGCGCCGTATGCGCGCGATGGATGCCGTGCTGCAACGGCTGGTCGAAGGCGACGCCGGCATCGTGAAGCTGTTCACGCCGCCGTTCGACGAGGCGCCGCTCGATCCGGGTTACATCAAGGGCTACGTGCCGGGCGTGCGCGAAAACGGCGGCCAGTACACCCACGCCGCGGTGTGGGTCGCGATGGCGCTGGCCAGGCTCGGGCGGGCGGAAGACGCCTGGCGAATTGCGCGCCTGTTGAACCCCATCCGCCACAGCGAGGACCGCGATGCAACGCAACGCTACCGGCTCGAACCCTACGTGGTCGCCGCCGACGTCTACTCGGCGCCCGGCCATCTCGGGCGCGGCGGCTGGAGCTGGTACACCGGATCGGCGGGGTGGATGTACCGCCTGCTCACCGAGTCGCTGCTCGGGCTGCGCCGCGAAGGCGCGCGGTTGGCGTTCGCGCCGCTGGTGCCGGACGAGTGGCGGCGCTGGTCGGCCGATTGGCGGCACGGCGGCACGCACTACCACATCGAATTCGTGCGCCAGCCGGGCGATACCGGCGTCGCCGACGTCAGCGTGGACGGCCGGCTGCAGGAAGGCCCCGCAATTGAACTCGTCGACGACGGCGCCAGGCACGAGGTGCTGGTGCGGTTCGCCAGGACCCAGGATGCGCACGCCGCGGCGGAGCCCGACGAAGCCGGGCATGCATTCCAGCAGGATACTTCGGGCGCCCCGCGTTGACGCCGCGCTCACGGTGGCCCCGCAACATTCCGGGTTTCGTTTCGGGGGCGTGAGGCATGACCACGGACTTCACCTGCAACCTCGCGGAGGGCGGCAGCCCGCTCGCGCACGTCTGGAGCCACACCGTCGGCAGCGGCCGTGCGCTGCTCGCGCTGCGCGCCGACTGGCAGGCGCAGATTCGCAAGGCGCACGAGGAACTCGGGCTCCGCTACGTGCGCTTCCATGGACTCCTGAACGACGAGATGTGCACCTACCTGATCGAGTGCGGCCAGGACGTGTACTCGTTCTTCAACGCCGACCAGATCTTCGATTTCCTGGTCGCGATCGGGATGAAGCCGTTCGTGGAACTTTCGTTCATGCCGACCGCGCTGCAGACCGGCGGCGACATCGTGTTCTTCTACAAGGCCAACGTCACCCCGCCGCGCGACTACGCCAAGTGGGGGGACCTGATCACGCGCCTGGTCCGGCACTGGGTCGACCGATACGGCATCGACGAGGTGCGCTCGTGGTACTTCGAGGTATGGAACGAGCCCGATCTCGACGCATTCTGGAAGGGCAGCCAAGCTGACTATTTCAAGCTCTACCAGTACACCGCCCGCGCGATCAAGGACCTCGACGCGCAACTCCGCATCGGCGGCCCGGCCACCGCCAACGACGAATGGCTGCCCGCTTTCCTGCAATTCTGCGAAAGCAACCGGCTGCCGGTGGATTTCGTGTCGACCCATCACTATCCGACCGACGCGCTCGGCAAGCCGGGCGACGACACCGAAACGCAACTTTCCGACGCGCCGCGCGACGTGCTGGTCCAACGCGTGCGCAAGGTGCGCCAGACCGTCGGCGACCGCAAACTTTGCTATACCGAGTGGAACTCTTCGTCCAACCCGTTCTTCGAATTCCACGACGAGCCCTACGCCGCCGCGTTCCTGTTCAAGAACATGCTGGACGTCGCCGAGCTCGTGCATTGCTACAGCTGGTGGACCTTCAGTGACATCTTCGAGGAGAACTATTTTTCCTCGAAACCGTTCCACGGCGGCTTCGGCCTCATGACCATCCATGGCATCGCCAAGCCGAGCTACCGCGCGATGCAGGTACTGCACGGCCTCGGCAGCGAACGGCTGGCGGTTGCGGGATCGCACCCGACCGTCGACGCCTGGGCGGTACGCACGGACACCGACCACCTGGACCTGCTCACGACCAACCACGCGTTCCCGCACCACGGCATCCAGACCGAGTCGGTCACCTGGCACGTGCAAACTCCGCGGAAGCCGGTCTCGGCGAGCGTGCTGCGCGTCGATGAAAACCATTGCAACAGTCGCCAGGCCTGGATCGACCTGGGCTCGCCCGATTACCTCGATGCGGGCCAGGTCGCGGCGCTCGAGGAAGCCTCGCGCCTCCAACCGGCTCCGGTGCCGGTCACGGCGCAGGATGACGGCTTCGACATCCGGCTCGACCTGCCGCCGCATGCGATCGCCGCGGTCCGGATCGCGCTGGCGCCGGGGGAATGAGGATGGCCGCGGGACGACGGAGGGTGCAGCGCTCCCCCACCGACGAGGCGATGCTCGACGACCTGCAACGCAAGGCGTTCCGGTTCTTCGAGCGCCACGTCATCCCCGCCACCGGGTTGGTGCTCGATTCGACGCGCCCGGGTCAGCCGGTCAGCATCGCGGCGGTCGGCTTCGCGCTGGCTAGTTATCCGGTTGGTGTGGAGCGCGGCTGGATGCGCCGCGGCACCGCCCTGAAGCACACCCTCGCCGCACTGAAATTCTTCGACGAGGCCGACCAGTCGGGCGCGCCGGACGGCGTCGGCCACCACGGTTTCTTCTACCACTTCCTGGAACCGGCGACCGGCACACGCGCGTGGAAGTGCGAGCTGTCCACCATCGACACCACGCTGCTGCTGGTCGGCGCGATCCAGGCGGCGGCCTATTTCGACCGCGACACCGCGCCGGATCGCGAGGTGCGCGCGCGCGCCCTGTCGATCTACGCGCGGATCGACTGGCGCTGGGCGCTCAAGGACAACAACACCATCGCGCTCGGCTGGAAACCCGAAACCGGATTCCTCGTCAATGGGTGGTGCGGGTACGACGAGTCGATGATCATGCACGTGCTGGCCCTGGCCGCGCCGCGCTTCCGCCTGGATCCGGTCACCTACGACGCCTGGACCGCGAGTTACCGCTGGCGCCACCTGTACGGCGAGGACGTGTTGTACGCGGGCCCGCTGTTCATCCACCAGTATTCGCACATCTGGCTGGACCTGCGCGGCATCCGCGACCGTTACATGGCCGCCAAGCACACCGACTATTTCGAAAACAGTCGGGTTGCAACCCAGATCCACCGCCAGTACGCGATCCGCAATCCGCGTAAATTCGTCGGCTACGAAAAGAACTGCTGGGGCTTCTCGGCCACCGACGGGCCCGGCAACGTACTGGTGAAGGCCGACGGCCGACGGCGACAGTTCTACGACTACACGGCGCGCGGCGCGCCATTCGGCCCGGACGACGGCACCATTTCGCCGTGGTCGGCGATCGCATCGCTGCCCTTCGCGCCTGGCATCGTGCTGGAGGAGATCCGCCACCTCGAGGAGCTGATCGGCCACGGCCCACAAGGCTATGGTTTCCACGCCTCGTTCAACCTGTCCTGGCCCGACGTCCATACCAAAGGCGCGCACCGCTACACGCTCAGGAACGGCAAGCGGGTTGCGTGGGTGTCGCCGTGGCACTTCGCGCTGCACCAGGGACCGATCGTGCTGATGATCGAGAACCACCGCAGCCAAATGATCTGGAACCTGATGCGCCGGTGCGCGCCGATCCGGCTGGGTCTCGCGCGTGCAGGTTTTCGGGACGGCTGGCTGGAGTCGTCCTGACGCGCCAACTGCCGGCGCGTAGCAAGCCAACCATCCGATGGACGGCCGATGCCGGCATCATTTCATCGCCATTCCGGTGCCATCGCCGGTTTCACCGGCCGTGGAATCTCGATCCATTTTGATTTTGTTTTTCGACAGCAAAGAATTGGGAATCCGGGTTCCATCCGCGAAAGTCGCGGATGGCTCCGGAATCACGACTCTTGATTTTCCGTCACACAAGCCGAGGAGATGATATGAACGCACGAGTCCCCGATCCTCCCACTCCCAAACTCCTCGCCGGCCAGAACGCACTGGTCACCGGGGCCAACTCCGGCATCGGCGAGGGCATCGCGCGCGAACTCGCGGCCCAGGGCGCGAACGTCGCCGTCAATTACGTGGTGCACCCGGAAACCGCGCAGGCGATCTGCGACGACCTCGGCAAGCAGGGCGTCAAGGCCATCGCGGTGCGCGGCGACGTCAGCAAGGAAGCCGACGTACAAGCGATGTTCGCCGAGGCCGTCGAGGCATTCGGCACCCTCGACATCGTCTGCTCGAACGCCGGCATCCAGCGCGACGCGAGACTCACCGACATGACGCTCGAGCAATGGAACCAGGTGATCGGCGTCAACCTGACCGGCGCGTTCCTGGTGGCCCGCGAGGCCGCGCGCGAGTTCACCCGGCGCGGCATGCGGGATGTTTCATGCGCACTCGGCAAGATCATCTTCACGAGCTCGGTGCACCAGATGATTCCGTGGGCCGGGCACTGCAATTACGCGACCACCAAGGGCGGCATCATGCAGTTGATGGAGTCGATCGCGCAGGAACTGGCGCCGCAAAAGATCCGGGTGAACTCGGTCTGCCCCGGCGCGATCAAGACCGCGATCAACCGAGCGGCGTGGGCCACGCCCGAAGCCGAACAAAAACTCGAAACCCTGATTCCCTGCAAGCGGGTGGGCGATCCCGGCGACATCGCCCGCGTAGCGGCGTGGCTCGCCTCGGACCAGGCCGACTACATCTATGGCGCCTCGATCTTCGTCGACGGCGGCATGACGCTGTTTCCGGGTTTTGCCACGGGTGGGTGAAAAGCGGCACTCACGCGATGCCAGTGGCACCGGTTGTCATGCGCCGCGCCTGACGTCAGGCGCCTCCCCTGTCGCGTAGTTTCCGCTTCCTGCTTTCGGCTTCCCAGGCTTGGGCTTGGGCTTGGGCTTGGGCTTGGGTTTGGGCTTGGGTTTCGGCTTGGGCTTGGGCTTGGGTTTGGGCTTGGGCTTGGGTTTGGGTTTCGGCTTGGGTTTCGGCTTCCTCGGCTTGGTCGGTTTCCTGGGCTTCTTGTGGCGACGGCCCGGAGCCGGAGCGCTGCCTGCACCCGACAACGCGGTGAGCAGCGCCGCGCCGTTGGGACTGCCCCAACCCGTGCATGCATCCCATCCGGTCCGGGCCCGGTAAGCGCCGTTGTTGCCCTGGCTGATGTCGTGGAACCCGTTGCCGTCGGCCCCATACAAGGCGGCATTGACGAGGCCGAGCGAGTGGCCGAGTTGGTGGTTCAATCGCGCGATCAAGCCGGCCCACAGCGGGGCGACTGCACTGGTGCCGCCGATGACCTCGCTCTTGCCATCGACCAGCACGTCGTAACCGGTGAGGGGATCGGCATTGCCGGCGACATCCGGCACGCCGCGGCCAACAAAACCGTTCTGCGCCTTCGGCACGCGTGCGTTGGCTTGCCAATCCGGCAACGCGAATGCCGTACTGACGCCACCGCCGGTGGCACCCTCGCCCGCGGTGGTTTCGTTCCACACCACTTCGCTGGAAATGGTGTCGCCACTGGACGCCATCCTGGTGCCGCCGCACGCCAGCACCGAAGTACTCGCGGCGGGAAAATCCACATGGGGCTGGCCGTCGCTTTCGCCATCGCTGGAACCACCGTCGCCGGCGGCGACACAGACCGTGATGCCCAGCGCGATCGCGTCTTCCAACGCGGTTTCCATGGCATTGCGTGATGCCGTGCTCCAGGTGTCCTCCGGGCCGCCCCAACTGATCGACATCACGGTGGCGGGCTGGCTGCTGCTGTGCGCCGCTTCAGAAATCGCGTCATAGAAACCCTGATCGGTGTTCGGCGCGAAGTACACGACGAAGGTCGCCGCGGGCGCCAGCGCGCCCGCGACCTCGATGTCCAGCATCACTTCCGCGTCCGCGCTGGAACCTGGCTGGTTGCTGCCGCCGTCGACCGCCACCGCACCGACCGCCGGCTTCTGCATTCCGAGCCCGCTGAAATACGTGTCGAGATCGGACTGCCGGTAGCCGCCGCCGAGTTCGATGATCGCGATGGTCTGGCCGTTGCCGTCGCCGGCGGGGAAGGCATAGAGCTGGCCGATCTGCACCGGCGTGAAGGTCGCGGCCGGTTGCGCCTGCGCGATCCGGAAATGCGGATGCGCGACCGGACGCCGGTCCAGTCCCAGCACCGCGATCACCGCAGGACCCGGCAACGCCGGCGCCTCGTTGCACCCGATGAAAGTCGCGCCGCCGGGCGAGATCTCGTAGCGGCCCAGCTTCACGCCGAACGCCTGTTGCAGCGCTGCCGCGCTGCCGCGCCAGTGCAACGTGCGGCGGGCCATGTCGCAATCCCGTTCCTCCATCCCGTGCTGCCGACCGAACGCACGCACGCGCTCCACGTCTGCGGGATCCGCGCCAAGAAGCGCCGCGAAATCCGCGCGTGCCATGCGCGGTATCGGCCGCGCCAGCGGCTTTCGGCGGCGCAAAACCAGCGTCACGTCGAGCGGCTGGTCGTGGGCGCAGGCACCGAGATATCGCGTGGCGGAAGGAAGATGCCGGCGCGGCGCCCCGGGAACCGTGTCCTGGACCTTGCGCATGCTGCCTCCCGATCGAAGCGTGGCGGGGGTTGGGGAAAGCTTGCGCCGCTAATCGTGAGGGTCGGGTTATGTTTGGCTGAACGTGGTCGCGCGCGAGTCCGACCGGGGGCGCCCGCGGAATATCCGAGCACGGGGAAGCGAGTCGTTCAGCGCCTTCTGCGGTGGCACAACCAGGGCATGAGCCCCGGGCTATGCGTGCACCTGCATGAACTCGGCGCACAGCGCCTCCATGCCGGCACGGTCGTCGTCGTCGAAGCGTGCAAGCGAGGGACTGTCGACGTCCCACACGCCCAGCAGCGTGCCATCGGCGCGCACCAGCGGCACCACGATTTCCGAACGCGAGGCGCCGTCGCAGAAGATGTGGTTCGGGTGGGCATTCACGTCTGCGACGACCTGGGTCGTTCGCCTTTCTGCCGCGATCCCGCACACCCCGCGGCCGAGCGCGATGCGGATGCAGGCGGGTTTGCCCTGGAACGGTCCGACCACCAGTTCCGCGCCGTCGAGGAAATAGAACCCGCACCAGTTGATGTCCGGAAGGGCATGGAACACCAGTGCGGCGAAGTTGGCGGCGTTGGCGACGAGGTTCTTCTCGCCGTGCAGCAATCCCGCGGCCTGCTGGGCAAGCTCGGCGTACAGGCCCGGCTTGTCGGTCGCGACGATGGGAGCGGCTTCGAACATGTTGAGTGTCCTCGCGTGAGGAGGCGTGAGTTAAGCGGCGCGCGGCTCTTTGGCGCGGCCGCTTGAACGACGAGCAGAGCAGGTGCTCTATTATCGCTCAATGCCGGACGCGAACCTTTCCACCTTTGCGGAAGCCCGCGCCGAACGCGCCGAAAGCACGCGCCTCGACAACTTCGTGGACGGCGCATTCGCTTTCCCGATCACCCTGCCGGTGATCAGCGGTGCCGGCCTTCCACGGAACGTTGCAGCGCTCGGGCATGCGCTGCGCGGCGTGCCGGCGTTCGCCGCCTGCTTTGCGCAGCTCGCGTGGCTCTGGCGTGCGCACGTCCGTTGGCGCGACAACGTGCGCCTGACCGAGCGGGGCAGCCTGCCGTGGTCGCTGCTGCTGGTGTGCTTCGCCCTGATTTTCGTGTTTCCGTTGCACCTCGTGTACGCCGGGATGTTCAACGGTGTCAGTAGCGGCATTCTGTCGCCCGACGTGACGGCCTTCGCCCGCGGCAACCAGGGCGTCGCGGTCCTGTTCGTCTGCTACGGATTGTCGTATGCATGCGTGGCCGGTACGCTGGCGACGCCCTACCGGCACGGCGCTCGCACCGCAACCTGGATGGACCGCGGGGCAGCGGTCGGGGTGCGCGTGTCGAGCGTGGTCTGGGCGTATGTCGCGGCAGTCGGACTGCTCCCGGCGCTGCTCGCGCTGGTCCCGCCGCCCCAGTGGAATGGCCTCGCCGGTTGGGCGTACTTTCTGCTCGTGTTCATCGGTTTGATCGCCAAGCGGTACCGCAGGCACCTGAAGGCCACCCTTCCGTCATGAAAGCAACGGGCGTATTCATCGCGGGCACCGACACCGGCGTCGGCAAGACCCGTTCGGCCTGCACGCTGTTGCACGCGCTGCGCGCCGCGGGCCTGCGCGCCACCGGCATGAAGCCGGTCGCGAGCGGCTGCGAGTCCACGCCGGCGGGGCTGCGCAGCGACGATGCACTGGCGCTGATCGAGGCCAGCGATCCGAAGCCCGCAAGCTACGCCGATTGCAATCCGTTCGCGTACGCGCCGCCGATCTCGCCGCACATCGCGGCCGCCGACGTCGACCGGGAAGTGACCCTGCCACCGATCGAGGACGCCTACGACACCCTCGCCCTTGCCGCCGATGCCGTGGTCGTCGAAGGCGTGGGCGGCTGGCTGGCGCCGCTGTCGGACACGCTGCGCGCGAACGCGATTCCGCGCACGCTGCGGCTGCCGGTGATCCTGGTGGTCGGCCTGAAGCTCGGTTGCCTCAACCATGCCCAGCTCACCGCGCGCGCGATCCACGCCGACGACTGCGAACTGATTGGCTGGATCGGCAACCGCATCGACCCCGAGATGGCGCGTCCCAAGGAGAACCTGGTGATGCTGAACCGCGCGCTCGCCACGCCGTGCCTCGGGGTCATTGCGCACGGCGCCGCGCCGCTGTCGGCGGCGGCTTCGCTGCGCGATGCCGCCGACGTGATCCGCAACCTCCATCGATGAACTGCAAGCTTTGCGGGGCGGGTACCGGGCCCTTCGGTGAGCTCGTCGTCCTCGCCCGCCATCTCGCGCGCTACCGCCGCTGCACGGCTTGCGGGTACGTGTTCGCCGAAGACCCCTACTGGCTGGGCGAGGCCTACGCCGACCAAGCGATCGCTGCGCTCGACACCGGCATCGTGGTGCGCAACCTGTGGCTGGCCGATGCGGTGGACGCGCTGCTGCGCTGGCGCTTCCGCGGCGTGCGCCGCGCACTCGACCATGGCGGCGGCAGCGGCCTGTTCGTGCGCCTGATGCGCGATCGCGGGTACGACTTCCGCTGGACCGATCCCTACTGCCGCAACCTGTTCGCGCTCGGCTTCGAGGCAGGCACGGACGACCGCTTCGACTTCGCGACCTGCTTCGAGGTGATCGAGCACCTTGCCGACCCGCTGCCGGCGCTGGCCGAACTCGCGGAGCGCGCGCCGACCCTGCTGGTCTCGACCGAACTCCTGCCGGCAACCGGCAACAGGCCGGGCGAATGGCACTACTACGCGCCGGAGACCGGCCAGCACATCGGCTTTTTCACCGCCGCGAGCCTCGCCGACGTGGGACGCAAGCTGGGGCGGCACTTCGCAACCGATGGCCGGATGCTGCACGCCTTCACAAGCGAACCGCTCGACCCGCGCTGGCTGCGGTGGGTCACGAAGCGGAGACGCGTCCGCTGGCTGCTGCGCCTGCGCCGCAAGCGCCCTGCGCTCACCTGGGCCGATGCCGAGGCACTGGCCGGTCGCCTCGCCACCCCGCATTCCGATGCGCCCGCGCCGCCATCCTGACCGCGGCTGGCGCCCCACAGGCTTTCGCGGCATCATGGTGAACTGACACACCGGGTGTGCGACCCATCCGGCCCGAGCGGTTGCCGCTCGACCCACCGTGGAGGTCTCCCTTGAGCCAGTCGCAGCGGTATTACCTGACGATCCCCGACCTCGGCAAGGCACGCGGACCCGACCCCGAACTGTCGTTCCAGGGCGCGTCTCCGCAAAGCCTGGCAGTGGCCCTGCAGGAAGCGCTGCGCCAGCCGGTCCTCTTCCAGCGCTGGAAAGCCCGGCAACCGGATCCCGATGATGTCGACCAGTCGCTGGCCCCGGTCGATCCCAATGCGACGGTCACCGCGGAGCTGCACGACCTGCACACGGCCGTCCAGGTGGTCACCACCCTCACGCATTCCGTCCTGCGGCACCGCCTGTTCATCCTGATCGGACCGAACTGGCAGTTGCACGACGTTGCCGCCGCCTGATACGTCGGCGTCACCCTTTGTCTGCAATGGAAGGAGTCGTTCCATGCCCGGTTTACGCACCAAGTTCCTCGCACTCGCCTGTTGCACCCTCGTCGGCGGTATCGGCTTGAACGCGCGGGCCGCGCCGCCCGCCGGCGCGGCATCCTCCGGCGACATCGCGTCCAATCCTTTCTACCAGCCTTCGAGCCTGCCGTTCGGCACGCCGGACTTCAGCAAGATCAAGGACTCCGACTACGTGCCCGCGATGGAAAGGGGCATGGCGCTGCAGCAGCAGGAGATCGAGAAGATCGCCAACAACCCGGCGCCGCCGACCTTCGAGAACACGATCGTCGCGATGGAAAAGACCGGCGCGATGCTCGACCGGGTGATGGCGGTGTTCAACCTGTACACGGGAGCCGACACCGACCCGAAGCTCCAGAAGATTTCCGAAGAGATGGCGCCCAAGCTCGCGGCCCACCAGGACGCGATCTACCTCAACGCCAAGCTGTTCGACCGGATCCAGAAGATCTACGGCCGGCGCGCCAGGCTGAAACTCGATCCCGAATCCGAGCGCCTGCTCGAGGTCGACCACCAGCAATTCGTGCTGAACGGCGCCACGCTTTCGCAGGCCGACAAGGCCAAGCTCAAGCACTACAACGAGCAGCTCTCTACCCTCTCGACGCAGTTCGCCAACAAGCTGATCGCCGCCGCCAAGGCCGGCGCGCTGGTGGTGGGCGACAAGTCCGAGCTCGCGGGTCTCTCGCCCGAGCAGATCGACGCCGCGGCCGCAGCCGCCAAGGCGCGCGGACTCGGTGGCAAATGGGTGATCCCGCTGCAAAACACGACGCAACAGCCGGACCTCGCATTCCTTTCCAAGCGCGACGTTCGCCACGAACTCTACGAACACTCGATCAACCGTGCCGAGCGCGGCGATGCCAACGACACCCGCGCGATCATCACCAGGATGGCGTGGCTGCGCGCGCAGAAAGCGAAGCTGCTGGGCTTCAAGGACTATGCGGCCTGGAAGCTCGAGAACCAGATGGCGAAGACGCCGGCGACCGTGATGAACTTCCTCGACCAACTGGTGCCGCCCGCGAAGGCGCGCGCCAAGGCCGAGGCGGATGATCGTCAGGCGATGATCGACAAGGACCAGAAGGCCGCCGGCAAGCCTGCGTTCCAGCTCGAGCCGTGGGACTGGGAGTACTACGGCGAGCAGGTGCAGAAGGCCAAGTACGACATCGACCAGAGCCAGGTCAAGCCGTACTTCGAACTGAAGAACGTGCTGGTGAACGGCGTGTTCTACGCCGCGCACCAACTGTACGGCATCAGCTTCAAGCAGCGCACCGATCTGCCGGTGTGGAATCCGGACGTGCTCGTGTACGAGGTCTACAACACCGACGGCAAGCCGCTGGGTCTCTTCTACGCCGACTACTTCAAGCGCGACAACAAGGCCGGCGGCGCGTGGATGAGCAGCCT
>JAICJG010000067.1 GCA_025928585.1 Rhodanobacteraceae bacterium | reverse complement strand
AACACCTGGACGCACATCGAGGGCCACGGATTCCCGTCGAAGGGTGTCGGGCGGATCGGCATCGCGATCTCCGCCGCGGCGCCGGACCGGATCTATGCGATCGTCGATGCGGAAGAGGGCGGCCTGTACCGCTCCGATGACGCCGGCAAGACCTGGAAGAAGATGAGCGCCGATCCGCGCATCTGGCAGCGCGGCTGGTATTTCGGGCAGATCACCGCCGATCCGAAGGATCCCGACCGCATCTATGCGATGAACACCATCGAGCTGCGTTCGGACGACGGCGGCAAGACCTTCCTGCCCGTGAAGGGCGATCCGACCGGCGATGACTACCACGAGCTGTGGATCGACCCGAACGATCCGGACCGCCAGATCCTCGGCGTGGACCAGGGCGCGATCATCACCACCAATGGCGGCAAAACCTGGTCGAGCTGGTACAACCAGCCGACCGCGCAGATCTACCACGTCAGCACCGACAACCGGTTTCCGTATCGCGTGTACGGCGCCCAGCAGGATTCCGGCGCGGCCGCGGTACCCAGTCGCTCGACCTATTACCCGACGATCAACATGATGCAGTTCCACGAGGTCACCGCGGGCGGCGAGAGCGGCATGATCGCGCCCGATCCGGACGACTCCGACATCGTCTACGGCGGCACCGTCGAGAAACTCGACCTCAAGACCAAGCAGACCCGCGACGTCGATCCGACGCTCGCCGATCCCGACATCTACCGCCACACCTGGACGCTGCCGCTGGCGTTCAACAGGGCCGACAAGAACACGTTGTACTTCGGCAACCAGCGGTTGTGGCAAACCACCGACGGCGGCGAACACTGGAGCGCGATCAGCCCCGACCTCTCGCGCGTCGATCCCGCGGTGCCCTCGAACCTCGACCCGGCGACGGTCGCCGACAACCTGCACCAGGGCGACCGTCGCGGCGTCGTGTATTCGATTGGATCGTCGCCGCTGGACGCCAAGCTGCTCTGGGTCGGCACCGACGACGGCCTCGTCTGGAGGACCGGCGACGCCGGCGCGCACTGGAGCAACGTCACGCCGAAACAGCTCACCGCCTGGTCCAAGGTAGGCAGCATCGCGCCGTCGCACTTCGACCGGAACACCGCGTTCGTGTCGGTCGATCGCCACCGGCTGGAGGACCGCAAGCCCTATATCTACCGCACCACCGACGGCGGCAAGACCTGGGCTGCCATCGTCGATGGCATCCCCGACGGCGATTTCGTGGACGTGGTGCGCGAGGACCCGGTGAAGCGCGGGCTGCTCTACGCGGGCACCGATTTCGGCATCTTCGTCTCGTTCGACAATGGCGACCATTGGCACTCGCTGCAGCAGAACCTGCCGGCGGTGTCGGTGCGCGACCTCGAGGTCAAGAACGATGATCTCGTGATCGCGACGCACGGCCGCGGCTTCTGGATCATGGACGACATCTCGGCGCTGCGGCAGTTGGCGGCGTATCCGGAGACCTGGTCGACCCGCCTGTACAAGCCCGCGGTCGCCTACCGCGTGCGCATGCCCCAGTTCACCGGTACGCCGCTGCCCAAGGACGAGCCGATTGCCGAGAACCCGCCGTGGGGCGCGTACATCGATTACTCGCTGGCCGCAACGCCCGCGAAGCCGATCGAGCTTTCGATCTACGACGCCAATGGCAAGCTGGTGCGGCGCTATTCCAGCGCCGACAAGGCACCGAAGCCGAACCTGGCCCGGATCAACATGACGCCGGACTGGTTCCGCGAACCGGTGGCCCTGGAAGCCAGGCCCGGCCTCAACCGCTTCGTGTGGCCGCTGCAATACGCGCCGCCCGCGGCGCTGGCGCACGGCGATGCCTATGCCGACGGCGTGTGGGCGCCGCCCGGGCAATACACGGTGAAGCTCACCGTCGATGGCAAAACCTACAGCGAGCCGCTGACCGTCGCGCACGATCCGCGCGTCGTCATCCCGGAGGCGGCCTACCAGCAGCAATTCGAACTTGCCCGCAAGGTCGAAGCCGAACAGGCGAAGCTCGCGGCTGCGATGGGCGAGGCCAACCGGTTGCACGGGGCCTTGCAGAAGGCGCGCAAGGACGCGAGCGGCGATCTCAAGAAATTCATAGATGCGCTGGATGCGAAAGTGATGGCCACGGCCCACATCACCGAGGCGTCCAACCCGTACAACGCCTGGACCTTCCCGCCCGACGACGTGCAGAACTTCGGCTACCTCGCCGGTGCGTTCCGTTCGCTGATGCAGGCCGTGGATGGCGGTGCCGACGCCGCGCCGTCACCCGACGCGCAAAACGGCTACACCAAGCTGAGTGGCATGCTCGATTCGTCACTGCAGAAGTGGAGCGCGCTCAAGACGAGCGACCTTCCGGCGTTGAATGCGAAGCTGAAAGCCGCTGGCAAGAAGCCGATCAGCCTGGAATCGGGGAAATCGACATCCTGAGGTGGCTTCGAATCGCTGCTGCGCGGACATCGGCCAATGCCGATGTCCGCGATCGCTTGCTGCATTACTCGCAGTTAGCGGGGCACTGTGGTCGAGCCAACGCGTAGGGCGGGAGCCGGACCAGAAGCGGCCGGTCGGCGCTGCGCTTCGTTACCCCCAAAGCGGTCACGCGCAAACGCTGCTTACATTTCCGTGTTCGGCCGTGTAATCCGGAGCATCGGCTTGCCGTGCGCAGGTTTCAGCGGAAAGAAGGCTTCGTGCGTGGCCGAGTCCACCGCCACCACGTGCGCGTTGGGGCCGAACCAAGCGGTGGCGAGGGGGCTGACCGTTTTCCCTTGCACCCTGAATACAGAAACCTGTCCGGACTCGCCGGCGACGCCAACCGAGTGAGTAATCGAACGCGAGTACGTCCGGATCCTTGGCGGCATCGAACGACCCGATGATTTTTTGGCTGGCGAGGCCCAGCACCAGCAACTTGTCGTTGCCTTCGCAGGCAACAAACGCAAGCCGCGCCGGTGAGTCGATGTAGAGGCCGTGGTTGCCCGCAGCACCCGGCAAATCAATGCGTCGGACGACCTTGTCGGTTGCGGGGTCGATTTCCGCCAGCTGGCCGCGCGTCTGCGCATTGGCGAAGATGTGCCGGGATGCCGGGTCGTACTGCGTGTTCCCGACTTCCCCGCCTAATGGAATGGTGGCGATGCGCTTGTTGCTGGCCGTGTCGATGACCGTGTCGGTGCCGCCGTGTTCATCGGAGACATACAATTTGTGCACGCCGGGTGCGGATCGCTCAACACCACCCACACCTCGATCGAGGAGATCGCCAGCAAGATCCTGGCGTACCTCGGGATCGAGCGGCACATGTTCTGAATCGCGCGATCGCTTCGTCACCCGCGCCAGGTGCGCACGCGTGGAGGGTCGTACGCCGCCACCAGTCATCGGGCGGCTGCCACGAGATGCAGCCAGGCAAACTGCCAAGCCGCAAGCAGCGAGCGCAGAGCGTCCATTCCGCAGTTCTATCCGCACATGGCAAGCGGAGCGGTCGCCTCGCTGCAGGCACGACGCGCTTTCGACCGTGACGCGGAAAACAACAAGGTTTGCAGGGCGCGGCCAGCATAGCCCTCTTGATTACCTGCGTTCCCTCTCGAGGATTGCAAGTCCGCGCGCCGGGGCATAACATCCGGCCAGCCGGATGCCTTGGGGAATCAATTGGGCATCTGCCGCAGCCGGCACGGGTTGCCGCAGCTCGGGAGAGCGGGGGATGAACAGCGTTGCGTCGCGTCGCACGTTGGCCAGGCTGCCCTATGTCCGCGTGTCGCGTTTCCGCGGGCGCCCACATGCCCGGCCCCCTTGATCGTTGCACTTCCAGAAGGCCTGCCGCGAAAAGGCGGTGGGCCGCGTCGATCCGTCTCGACGGGCCGCGATCCTTTCGCGAGCGCAAATCGTCCCACCAACAACAACAAGGGACCATGCCATGAACCGTTACCGCAAGCGCGCGCTGACCTTGGCCGTTGCCGCCGCGATGGTTGCGACGGCGCCGATCTACCTGACTGCTTGCGGGGGAGGCGGTGGCAACAGCGCGGTTCGCCCAAGCACCGTTCCCCCATCTCCGCCGCCACCACCACCACCGCCACCACCACCTCCACCGCCACCACCGCCGCCGCCGCCACCACCGGCTGCGTTCGACATCTGGGCACCGACTTCCGCCAGCGCGCCCGGTGGCAATGGCACCTGGTCGACGACTTCCGCGACTTGGACCAACGTCGACGGTGATGGACCGGCAGCAATGTCGCCGCAGCCGGGCCTCGCGATATTCAAAGGTACGGCTGGCACCGTGACGGTCGATAGCGTCAGCGCCACCGGGATGCAATTTTCCGTCGATGGCTACACGCTGGCTGGCGACGCGCTGTGGCTGGCCGGTGACGCCGCGACCCCGGCCACCATCGACGTGGGTGACGGCACCTCCGCCAGTGAGGGCTACAAGGCCACCATCAGCAACGTCTTGACCGGCGATGTCGGCCTGAACAAGGTCGATTTCGGCACGCTGGTGCTGACGGCCGCGAACACCTATACCGGCGAAACCGACGTCAATGGTGGCAAATTGGCGCTCGTTGGTAATGGAAGCATTGCCGACTCCGGCAGCGTCCGGATTTACGTTGCCGGCACGCTGGATATCTCGGGTACGACCAACGGAGCGTCGATCGACGGCTTGGGGGGCAGCGGCTCGATCGTGCTAGGGGACAAGAATCTTGTGGTAAGCAATGTTTCGACCTTCGAGGGTGTAATCAGCGGTTCGGGTGGGCTCACCGTTGCGAAAAATGGTTTCCTTGTCTTGGATGGTCAGAATACCTACACCGGCCTCACCACGGTCGATTTCGATGGCCACCTGCAGCTGGGCCCCCTGGATCCAGGTGCAGTCGCGGGGGACATACTGGACAACGGTACGCTGACGTTCTTCGCCAACGATACTGACCAGACTTACGGCGGGGTAATTTCCGGGACTGGCAGTGTTGCCAAGTCCGGCACGGGCATGCTGGTGTTGAGGGGTGCCAATACGTTCACCGGAGGTCTATGGGTCATAGGCGATGAAGAAAACAGCAGCAAATTGGCTGTTTCGAGTGATGCCAATCTCGGTGGGACAGGCGGTGCGGTAACCCTGGAGGGCGGCACACTGGAGGCCACTGCATCCTTCACGCTCGCCCACCCCCTTTCCCTGGTTTCTGCCCCGATCCCGGTTCCAGGTACGGTACAAGTTGACTCGGGCGCGACCCTGACCGTCAGCAACGGTATCTCGGGTGCCTCCTCCGACAGCCTGATCAAAACCGGACAAGGGACGCTGGTTCTCGCAGGGATGAACGGCTATGGCGGCAGCACGACGATCAGCGAAGGCACGCTGACACTCGCCGGTTCCGGCAGCCTTGCGGCGTCCAGCAGTGTCATCGATGACGGCATCTTCGACATTTCCGGCAGGACGTCCGGCTCGACCATCCAAAGTCTGTCGGGTTCCGGTGCAGTCAATTTGGGGTCGCAGAGGCTGCTGCTGAGCGCTGCTTCGGGTGAGTTCAGCGGCGTCATCAGCGGAAGCGGCGGTCTGACGGTTTCCGGTGGTACGGAAACACTGACGGGAGCGAATACATACACCTTGGGAACCGTGATCAGCGGGGGTACGTTGAAACTTGGCAATGGAGGCACGACTGGTTCGATTGCCAGTGACACCGTGACCGATAGTGGAACCTTGGTGTTCGACCAAAGTGGGCCGGTAACTTATGGGGGGGCGATTCTCGGCCCCGGCTCAGTGACGCAGGCGGGCAGCGGCACGCTAACACTCACTGGCACGAGTACGTATAGCGGCGGTACCAATATCGACAGCGGCATTCTGCAAGTGTCCACGGATGACAATCTTGGTGCATGCGGGCTGGGTTCGTGCGGAGATGTCTTGATCGACAACGGCACACTGCAGGCGGGAGCGTCGTTCACCTTGTCGCACGGGATCGATATCCAGAATACGGCGCATATCGATACCAATAATTACTCGCTGATACTGACAGGTCCGATCGGGTGGATTGGCCAAGGAACGCTCTCGAAGGAAGGGGCCGGGACTCTGACCATAGGCAGTATCGGGCCCGTCCCGGATCAGCGAATGAACGTGGAAGCCGGCACGTTAGCCATGTTTCCCGGTTGGTCCTACGGTGGTGTGACCAAAGTCCAAGCCGGTTTGGTGAGCGTTGCGAGTGGGGCGACATTTGATGTTTCGCAGGCTGGAGGTGAGCCTGAGGTCGCCGGGCTGGATGGGAATGGCACCGTCGCGCTGGGGAACCAACGCCTCAACATCGAATCGGGCAGCAATTCGTGGACTTTTGGCGGTGTACTTGCCGATGGCGGCATTGCAGGCGGCAGTGGCGGCGGCGTGCTCATGAATGAGCCGGGTATCACCGGTACCTTCACCGGTGTCGATACCTACACCGGTGAAACCGATATCCTCGCCGGAACCTTGGCACTGGCGGACAACGGCAGCGTTGCCGGTTCCAGCGGAGTTTCCATCGACAGCGGCGGTACCCTGGATATTTCTGCCACGTCCAGCGGAGCGACAATCCAGGACTTGTGGGGCAGTGGAGCCGTGGTGCTGGGCGCGCGCATGTTGACGGTGAGCGGTGCCACGGGGATTCTGGATAACGGTTTCAACGGGACCATCGGTGGTACGGGAGGCCTTGAACTTTCGGGCGGCACACTCCTGTTGGGGGGCGCGAATACCTACACCGGCATCACCACGATCGACTCCGGCGCGGTGCTGCAACTGGGAGATAACGTCGGTGACGCTTCGATCGCCGGGAATGTGTCGGATAACGGCGCGTTGGTGTTTGACGAAAACAACGATTTGACTTACGGCGGCGTGATCTCGGGTACCGGTTCCGTGACACAGACGGGCCCGCTTACGCTGACGCTGACGGGGATCAATACCTTCAGCGGAGGACTCACCATCGATCGCGGTACGCTGTCCGTTGCGCAGGACGCCAACCTCGGCGCCCCCACCAGCACGGTCTCGCTGGGCAACGGTGTTTTGGAAGTCACCGCAAGTTTTACCACCGGGCGCGACTTCGCGCTGACGGGGAATGGTTCAATCCAGACTGATGCGGGTACCAATTTGGTAATTTCAGGCACCGTGAGTGGTGATCAATCCTTCTCGAAGGCCGGCGCCGGAATGCTCACACTCACCGGTGCGAACGCGTGGACAAGTGGCATGGGCATCGAAGACGGCATTCTGCGGGCGACCCAGTCTCTGCCTGGAAACGTCGGTGTCGGCAGCAGCGGCACGCTGGACGGCGTTCCGGGGGTAGGCGGAAATCTTTCCAATGAGGGCACGGTCGCGGTCCACGGAGGCGACACCAACGTAGGCGGCAATTACACCAATGCTTCCACGGGTACATTGGCTGTCAGCCTGGGCAGCAAACTGGCCGTGACTGGCACCGCGACGCTCAACGGCGGCACGCTGGAAGTGACCGGAGCGGACAGCGGCTACGTCGCCAACACGCATACGGATGTGCTCACCGCGAGCGGCGGGGTTTCGGGCACGTTCGACCAACTGGTCAAGGACAGCGGCGTGGTGTTCACATCCACGACCATCGGCTACGGCCCGAACGACGTGTACCTGGATACGACCGGCCTCAGCATCACGGCAGCCGCAGCGGCGATGGGGATCATCGAACCCGCGGCTGTCTCCGCTGCGCAGCGCGTGCAAACCGGATTCGAGGCAATCAACGCCACCATGGCATCCGGAGGCACGCCTTCATCGAGCCTACTGGACGGTGCCGGTGCGATCCAGCACAGCGCGACGCCGGCGGTGGCGCAGGCGACGCTCGATAGTCTCTCGGGGCAGTTGCACGCGGCGAGCGCCGCGATGTTGTTCGACGGCATCGATGCCAGCGACAACGCACTGTTCGAACATTTTGATGATCTCCTGAGTGGGCGCACGCGCGCCGGAGTCTGGTACGGCGGCCTCGGCTGGCAGGGCAACCTGCAACGCAGCGGCTACACGGGCGCGACCTTCCGCAGCAGCGGCGGGATGGCGGGTGCCGACATGCGCATTGGTCGGCACGTGCTGCTGGGCTTTGCCGCTGGGCAGAGCGTGGGCTTCGGTCAGCTCGACGCGGCTTGGGACCACGACCGCACCTGGATGAACAACGTTGCCGTGTACGGTGGCCTCACGAACGGAATGTGGCACGCGAGAGCCCAGATTGCGAGCGGCTGGTATCGCGAGGACATGCAGCGCCTGTTGCAACTGGGCGCGCTGGCGGCCCCGGTGGGCAACGGATCGACCGGCCGTTATGTTGCGGGGGCGCTGGAAGGCGGCCGCCTGTACCGTCTCGGCACGGCGCGTGTCGAACCCTTCGCGGACGTTCGCTACCAGCGCCTCGATCTGGGCGGATTCACCGAGCAAGGCGGTCTGGGGTACGGCCTCATGGCCGACGGTCATACGGCCGGCCGGATGCAGGCGGGATTCGGCTTGCGCGCCATGAACGACTGGCGACTCGCCAACGGGATGCGGATGGAACTCGACGGCAGTGCTGGGTGGCAGCACACGCTGCGTCAGTACGGTTGCGTGTTCGACGCGAGCTTCACGGGCTTCGACAATTGGCTGCCCGTGGAGGGAATAGGCTTGTCACGGAACACCGCGACCTTGCGTGCAGGCCTGTCCCTGTGGCCCACGCACGATTTCGGGTTGCGTGTCGGATACATGCTCGAACAGGGAGAACGGGAGCATGCCGGCGGTGCAATGCTGCAAGGGGCGGTAACGTTCTGATTCGGCCAATACCTTTTTGCAGAGTAGCCCGGATGCAGACGCATCGCGGCTGCAATCCGGGTGGAGATCTGCCCCGGATTACACTTCGTTCCGTCCGGCCACGTGGGCGCGGACAGAGGCGCAGGGATTATCTGAGTCGCTCGCGCACCGGCAACGGCACGTTGCAGATGTCGATCTTGCCGGCCTTGTACAGGTACCACGCATCCGAGCGGTTGCGGCGCGATTCCACCAGCGCGGCGAAGGTCGGGGTGTCGGTGCGCAGCACTTCGAGGTGCATGCGTTGGGCCGCGGGAACCTCGGAGGCCAATCTTACCCGCAGGATCTTCGTCTGTTGTGCGGGATTTTTGTAGAAACCCATCGGCCCGTTGCCGCGGGGCAGCGCCGCGAGGTATTGCATGCCTTGCACGACGCGTCCGACCAGCGCGATGTTGCGGTCGAGCTGGCGCGGCGCCTGTCCGATCACGGCATAGAGCTCGGTGCCGGGTCCGGAATCCGGCGCGTTGTCGCGGCCGGCACCGACCATGCCGTAGCAGTGCACCAGCCAGGTCTTGCCGGTCCTGGGATCGCGCGCCACCGGGAAGCCGTGGCTGAAGCCGACTTCGGGTGCGTAGACGTCGCCGTCGGGAAGCCGGGTGAAGGGCAGTGCTGGCGTGCTGGCACGTTCGAATTCCGGCGCGATCGTGCTCCTGGCCTGGCCGAGCGAACGCGGCGGATGCGTGGGGTGCTTGGCTTCGGCTGCGGGATCACCCCATTGCGTCACGAAACCATCCTGGACCCGCAGGATCGCGAGGCCGTCCCAATAGTGCTGCCGGGCGAGGGTGCGGATGTTCTGTGCATGCAGCGGCGCATAGGCAGGTGCGAGTTCGATCACGACCCGTCCTTGCGGCAGGTCCATGTACAGCGTGTCGTTCGGGTCCAGCGGTCGCCAGTCGGACGGTTTCGAGGCGTCGAGGACCTGCTGCATGGTCGGCGCGCCCTTCGCACCGGTGGGGGCCGCGGCCGACGACGGTAGTGCCGCCGTGGCCAGAAGGGTTGCGGCGATTGCCGCCAGCGTCGAACGGATTTTCATGTGTCGTTGGCCTGGTCGGAGGGGTGGCACCATGGATGAAAATAATCTTTTGCGCGGGCAGGCGCGGATCAAGATCGGATTCTTGTCCGTGTGTCCCGTGTCAGTCCTTCGCACTGGCCGCGACGGGTTCACGGGTGAATACGTCGCCGCCGAAGGGCCGCAGGCCCTGCTGTCCCGCATAACCGAGGTGCGGCAGGCTGAACCAGTCCTCGATGCTGCGCAGCAGGCTGTAGTGGTTGTAGGGAACGTTCGACACGGTGCCGGGTGCGACGAATGGCGATAGCACCAACGCGCCGATCCGTCCCCCACCTGGGCCGAACTTGCCTGGCTGCGGCGCGCCCGCGGGCCTGGTTTCGCCGCAGCAGGCCGCGGCGTCGGTACCTTCGTCGAAGGTGACGACGAGCAACCCCTCCTGCTGGAACGCCGGCGAGGCGAGGATTCGCGGCACCCATTCGTGCAGGAACTTGTCGGCCGAGACGAGTCCGCCGGGCTCGCCGTTCTTGCAGGGCGCATTGTGGCCGTCGTGGCAAAGATCCGGCGTGATGAAGGAAAAGTTCGGAGTGGTCGCGACGGATTGCAGGTCGTGCGACAGTTCGTCGAGGTTGACGACATGCGCGGCGCAGTCGGCGCGGTCGTCGATGATGGAATGGAAGTACACGAAGGGATCGTGCTTGTCGGCATAGCGGTCCCCTGCCGTGGCCGTGTTGGTTCGGTCCACGTCACCGATCCGGACGTGGCCGCAGGTCGCGGTCTCGCGTACCGGATTCGCGCCCATGCCCTCCATGTAGCCCTTCCAGGTGTAGCCCGCGTCCTGCAACTGGTTGGCCAGCGTCTTGACGCCTGCGGGATACACGCACCCGCTGCCGCGGACCTGGCCGTTTGCATCGAGACCGGGTGCGCTGCGCCGGAATTCGCTGAACACGTGGCAGTCTTCCTGCGTCTGCGGGTTGGGCGCCTGGCCGCTGATCATCGCGATGTAGTTGTCGAGGCTGTAATGCCCGATCCCGAAGTACTGCGTCAGCAATGCGCCCTGCTTCGGCAATTCGTGCGCGAGGTACGGGGAAGGGGAGTGTGCGCCGAAGGTGACCTGGAACGGCTCGTTTTCCAGCACGATCACGAATACGTGGTGCGGCGTTTGCGCGCGCGCGAACCGGGGGGGACGGGGAGCGGTGGATGCGTGGCAGCCGCCCAGCCATGCGCAGGTCAGCAGGGCCGCAGCGCACATTGCGATCCCACGCACCCGTGGTGCAATACCCGGCTTGCCGCCCATCCTGCGTTTCCCGCCCGACCCCAATCGCCCAACGATAGCAAAACGGTGGCGGCGCGGAACGGTCTGGGCGTCGCTTCGACGAGTGGTCTTGGATGGCGCCGCGGGCGCGCGATGGATGGCGGGTGGCCGCTATTTGACGGGCATGCCCGGTGTGGCGCCGGGATCGACATCAAGCAAAAACAACGAATTGCCGCCGATTCCTGCCGAGAGAATCATGCCCTCGCTCAACCCGAAGCGCATCTTGCGCGGCGCGAGGTTGGCGATGAACACAACGTTGCGGCCGACCAGTTCGGAGGGCTCCGGGTAGGCGGCCTTGATCCCGGAAAAGATCTGGCGCCTGCCGAGTTCGCCGGCATCCAGTTCGAAACGGAGCAGCTTGTCGGAGCCTTCCACGAATTCGCAGACGTCCACCCGTGCGATGCGCAGGTCGAGCTTGGCGAAGTCGTCGATGGAAATGACATCGGGACCCGGGACCCGGACCCCGGGACCGGAAGAACCGGGGTCCGGTACTCGGGACTCGGGACCCGGGGAAGCCGACGCTCGTGCTTTTGGGCCCTCCCCTTCGACGGGAAGGATGGGTGGGGATGGGTTTGAACTCACCTGCAGCGATTCCTTCGAGGCTTCGATCATGGCGGCAACCTGTTTGGGGTCGATGCGGGTGGCGAGTGGCTGGAATGGCTCGATGGCGTGTCCGAGCAGCGGCATAAGCGCGGCGTCGAAACGATCGGGCGCGTCGCCGAGGAACGCCAACGCCCGCACGGCGGTCGCCGGTACGACAGGTGTCAGCCAGATCGTCAGCAGCCGGAAGTAGTTCAGCGCCAGCGTGAGCACCACGTGCAGCTCGTCGCGCCGGCTTTGGTCCTTCGCCAGCACCCAGGGCGCGTGCTCGGCGACGTAGGCGTTGGCTTCGTCCGCGACTTCGATGATCGTGCGCATCGCCGCGGCGTAGTCGCGCGATTCGTAGAGTGCGGCGCAGGCTGCGAGCTTCTCCGCCGCGGCGGCGTAGCGTGCGCGCTCTGCCGCGGGCAGTTCTTCGGCCAGTTTTCCGTCGAAATGCTTGTGTACGAAACCGGCGCAGCGGCTGGCGATGTTGACCCACTTGCCGACGAGGTGCGAATTGACGCGCTCCTCGAAGGCCTTCAGGTCGAGGTCGATGTCGGCCAGCGTCGGCCCGAGCATCGAGGCGAGGTAGTAGCGCAGGTAATCCGCGTCGAGATGGTCGAGGTAGGTGCGCGCATTGACGAAGGTGCCGCGCGACTTCGACATCTTGGCGCCGTCGACGGTCAGGAAGCCGTGCACGTTGACCGCCGTCGGCATCCGCAGGCCTGCGCCGTGCAGCATCGCCGGCCAGAACAGCGTGTGGAAATAGATGATGTCCTTGCCGATGAAATGCACCAGCTCGGTGTCGTCGGCGTCCACGCGCGTGAAGCGCTCGAAGTCGAGCGGGGTGAGACCTCCGCGTTTGCTTTCGCACAGCTCCTTGAAGGCGGCGAGGTAGCCAATCGGCGCGTCCACCCACACGTAGAAATACTTGCCGGGCTGGTCGGGGATTTCGAATCCGAAATAGGGCGCGTCGCGCGACACGTCCCAGCTGCGCAGGCCGTCCGCGAACCATTCCTGCAACTTGTTGACGACTTCGGACTGCAGGCCGCCGGCCGCGCGACGTTCCTCCAGCCAGGACTTCAGCAGCACCTCGAAGTCGGCCAGCTTCACGAAGAAGTGCCGCGATTCCCGCTCGACCGGCTTGGCCCCGGACACGACCGAATAGGGCTCGATCAGGTCCATGGGGTTGTAGGTGCTGCCGCAGGCCTCGCAGGCGTCGCCGTACTGATCCTTGGAATGGCAGACCGGACATTCGCCCTTGATGAAACGGTCGGGCAGGAACATCTGGCGTTCGGGATCGAACAATTGCTTGACCGGCCGCGATTCAACGTGGCCGTTCTTTTCCAGCGCGCGCCAGATCTGGTAGGTCAGTTCGCGGTTGGCCGCGCTGTCGGTGGTGGAGTAATGGTCGTAGCGCACGCCGAAATCGCTGAGGTCCGCGGTGTGCTGCTTCCACACCCCCTCGATCAGCGCCTGCGGCATGATCCCCTCATGCTCGGCACGCAGCATGATCGAGGTACCGTGCGCGTCGTCCGCGCAGACGTAATGCACCTTGTGCCCGGCCATCCGCATCGCCCGCACCCAGAGGTCGCTCTGGACGTGCTCGACGATGTGACCCAGGTGGATCGCGCCGTTGGCGTAGGGCAGGGCGCTGGTGACCAGGATTTCGCGGGGCATTGCTCGAATTCGGGATCGCAAGACGATCGCGGATTATCGCATGACATCGGGAGTTCCCCTCCCGGCAGAAAGACGGGGCACGAAGCGCTGGGTAGGGTGCATCCCTCGCGTGGGTTCCAACGTTGAGCTTCCGCATGAAGCCGGCGTCACCCCAACCTGCGCGAGCCGTTCGCGTGGTCCGGCTGAAGGAGCGCGGCGACGGAGCCGGCAACAGGGGCCAGGAAGAATGCGCCGGCGGGGTCAAGCCGCGCGAGCGGCGGATCTGGAGCTGCGCGCCTGGATCCGCCCTATGGGTTCATGCTCGCTTCACGAGCGGAACGGCTTTCCCGTCACCAGCCCATGTAATGCCCGCCGTTGACCGCCAGGTTCGCGCCGGTGACCCAAGCGGCCTTCTCGTCCAGGAAGAACGCGACGGCGTAGGCGATTTCGTCCGGCTCGCCGAGTCGCCCCAGCGGGATCTGCGCAACGATCTTGGCGCGGACGTCCTCGGGAACGGCCATCACCATGTCGGTGCCGATGTAGCCGGGGGACACGGTGTTGACGGTGATGCCGAGCCTTGCATTT
>JAICJG010000147.1 GCA_025928585.1 Rhodanobacteraceae bacterium | reverse complement strand
CGGATTCAGCGCGGGAAATTCCTGCTCCCAATAGCGCAGCACGTGCGGCTTGACGGCGCACAGCTCGCTGACTTCGCCAATCGTGAAATACCGTTTGGCAGGAATGGCGGGCAGTTCGTTATTGCGGCCCTGATCCAGCATGGTTCTCGACCCTCAGTTTCAGCTTCTGACCCGGACGGAACGTGACGACCCGACGTGCGGAGATCGGGATCTCCTCGCCGGTCTTGGGGTTTCGTCCCGGTCGCTGATTCTTGTTGCGCAGGTCGAAATTGCCGAACCCCGACAGTTTCACCTGCTCCCCCCGCTCGAGTGCCTCGCGCAACACCTCGAAGAACGCATCCACGCATTCCCTGGCTTCACGCTTGTTGAGGCCCACGTCGAGAAACAGGCGCTCGGCCATCTCTGCCTTGGTCAGCGTCATGTTCATTTCCTTAGCCTGGCCCCAAATTCGCCTTCCAGCCGCGCCACCGCATCCGCGACACAGCGGTCCGCGTCCTGATCCGTTAGCGTGCGCGAACTATCCTGCAAAATCAAGCCTATAGCAAGACTTTTTCGCCCAAGGCCGAGGCCGGGGCCGCGGAAACAGTCGAACAGCACGAGTTCCTGCAGGATCGCCGGCAATTCCGAGCGGATCGCGGAAGCGATCGACGCCCATGCCAGGGAATCATCGACCTCGACCGCGATATCGCGGCGGATCGAGGGGAAGTGCGGCAACTGCCGGGCTGCGGAGATCCGCCTTTGCCGCAGCCCATCGGAGCGGACCTCGAACATATAGGTCTCCGGAAGGTCGAGTTGCCGCTGCAGCAGCGGATGCAGCGCGCCGAGAGCGCCGACTACCGTACCGTCGCGCAACAGCCGTGCTCCGCGCCCGGGGTGCAGCCAGGCCGGCAAGTCGTTCGCATCGAACGACCACGTGCCCGGCGAGCCAACCAACGCGAGCAGCGCTTCGAGGTCACCCTTGGTGTCGAAGAAATCCAGCGCGCGTTTCGGCTCGCCCCACTGCTCCGCGTACGCACTGCCGCACGCGACCGCCGCCAGCATGTCGGTCTCGACAGGCGCCGCGGCTTGCACTGCGGGAGCTGCGGTGTCGCGGGCATGCTCGCTCCTGCCGAAAATCCTTCCCGCCTCGAACAGCCGCACCCGCGCCTGCTGGCGGTTGCGGTTGCGCCTGAGCGCTTCGACCAGTCCCGGCAGCAACGAGGTGCGCATCACCGCCATTTCTGCCGACAGCGGATTCGCCAGCCGGACCGCGTTCGCGTCCAGTTGCCAGGCTTCGAGCAGGCGCGGATCGACGAATGCATAGCAGACGGCTTCGTGGTATCCGCGCGCGGCAAGGCCGCGGCGCAGGGCCGACAGCGGCAGCACCGTCTCGTCGGCTTGCGGCACCGGCGGCGCGCCCGCGGGCAGGCGGACGGGAACGGTCGCGTAGCCGCGGATGCGCGCGACCTCCTCGATCAGGTCCTCCTCGATGGAGATGTCGAAACGACGCGCGGGCGGCGTGACGCGCCAGCCGTCGTCGCGCGCTTCGACCCGCATGCCGAGCGCCGTGAGTATGCGTTCGACAACAGAGTCTTCCACCTCGATGCCGAGCACGCGGCCGATCCGCGCGCGGCGCAGGGTGATTGGCGCGCGTTGCGGCAGGTGTTCGCGCTGCACGGCCTCGATCACTTCGCCGGCTTCGCCGCCGGCGATGCCGATCAGCAAGGCGGTCGCGCGTTCGATCGCGGCACGCGGCAGTTCGGGATCGACGCCACGCTCGAACCGGTGGGCGGCGTCGGTCGCCAGGCCGAGCCTGCGGGCGCGGCCGACGATGGCGGTTGCAGCGAAATGTGCGGCCTCGAGGAACACGTCACGCGTCGCCTCGATGACCCGCGAGTCGAATCCGCCCATCACGCCGGCGACTGCGAGCGGTTTGCGTTCGTCCGCGATCACCAGGAAGGCGGGGTCGAGGCGTGCCTCGCTGCCGTCCAGTAATTTCAGGCTTTCACCCTCGTGCGCGTGCCGCACCACGATGGCACCGTCGAGCCGGGTTTCGTCGAAAGCGTGCAGCGGCTGGCCGGTCTCCAGCATCACGTAGTTGGTGACGTCGACCACCGCGTTGATCGGGTGGAGGCCCGCGGCGCGCAGCCGCTGCGCGATCCACACCGGCGTCGCCGCCGTCATGTCGATGCCGCGCACCGCGCGCCCGAGGTAACGCGGGCAATCGGCGCCGGCCTCGAGACGGATCCGGCGCGGCGCGGCGATCACCGGCGCCACCGCGGCCGGCGGGAACGGCCGGGCGGTCGATCCGAATTCCGCGGCAACCTCGAAGGCCAGGCCAAGCATGCCGAGGCAGTCGCCGCGATTGGGGGTGAGTTCGATTTCGATGGCGGCGTCGGGCAAGCCCAGGTACGCCGCCAACGGCTTGCCGACGGGCGCGTCTTCCGGCAATTCCAGCAGGCCGGACGTGTCGGCGTCGATGCCGAGTTCCTTCGCCGAGCACAGCATGCCCTGCGACTCGATGCCGCGCAGTTTCGCGGTCTTGATGGCGATACCGTTCGGAAGCCTTGCACCGACCATCGCCAACGGCGCGGCGAGGCCAGCGCGCGCATTGGGCGCGCCGCACACGATCTGCACTTCGCCCGCCCCGGTGTCGACGCGGCAGACGCGCAGCTTGTCGGCATCGGGATGCGGGGAACAGCCGACGATGCGCGCGACGATCACGCCATCCAGCGACGCCCCGATCGCTTCGACCGATGCCACTTCCAGCCCGCTCATGGTCAGGCGGCTGGTCAACCCGGGGCGGTCGGCGGGAATGTCGACGAGCGAACGCAGCCAGTCTTCGGAGAATTTCATCGTGCGCGCCTCATGCGAACTGTGCGAGGAAACGCACGTCGTTCTCGAAGAACGCGCGCAGGTCGGTGACGCCATGGCGCAGCATCGCAAGCCGCTCGACGCCCATCCCGAACGCGAAGCCGGTGCAGCGTTCCGGATCGATGCCGCAGTTCTTCAGGACGTTCGGGTGCACCATGCCGCAGCCCAGCACCTCCAGCCAGCGCGTGCCGCCGTCGTCGCGTTGCCAACGGATGTCCACCTCGGCCGACGGTTCGGTGAAAGGGAAATAGCTCGGCCGGAAGCGCATCTCGAGCGCTTGCCCGAAGAACGCCGCCACGAACGCTTCGAGCGTTCCCTTCAAGTCCGCGAAGGTCGCCGACTCGTCCACCAGCAGGCCCTCGACCTGGTGGAACATCGGCGAATGGGTCTGGTCGGAATCGCTGCGATACACCTTGCCGGGCGCAATGATCCGGACCGGCGGCTGCCTGCCCCGCATCGTCCGGATCTGCACCGGCGAGGTATGAGTGCGCAGCAGGCGCCCGTCGCCGAAATAGAACGTGTCGTGCATCGCCCGCGCGGGATGATGCGCCGGAAAATTCAGCGCCTCGAAGTTGTGCCAGTCGTCCTCGATCTCCGGACCTTCGGCCACGGAATAGCCGAGCTGAGCGAAGATCGACTCGATGCGTTCCTGCGTGCTGGTCAGCGGGTGGAGCGTGCCGCGGCCACCATCGCGGCCGGGCTGGGTGACGTCGATGCGCTCGGATGCCAGGCGCTGTTCGAGCACCGCCCGCTCCAGGGTCGCCTTGCGCGCCGCGATCGCGTCGGCGATCGTCTGCTTGGCCACGTTGACTTCCGCACCGCGTGCCTTGCGCTCATCCGGCGACAGCTTGCCAAGCGCCTTCAATTCGGCGGTGATCGCGCCGCTCTTGCCGAGCAGCGCGACGCGTTGCGCTTCGAGCGCGTCCAGCGTCGCCACTGCGGCAATCGCGGCCAGCGCTTCATCGATGCGTGGTGTCAACGAATCCATGGAACCCCTTTTTGCAAACGAAAAGCGGGAAGAGCCAAGGCTCTTCCCGCTCGCTTGCATCATAACTTCCGGCGCGAGCGCCGGAATGCGTCAAGCGGCCAGGCTGGCCTTGGCCTTCTCGGCGATCGCGCCGAACGCCGCGATGTCGTGCACGGCAAGGTCCGCCAGCACCTTGCGATCGATCGTGATGCCGGCCTTGTCGAGCCCCGCGATCAGGCGGCTGTAGGACAAGCCGAAGTGGCGCGCGGCGGCATTGATGCGCACGATCCACAAGGCGCGGAACTGGCGCTTCTTCTGCTTGCGGCCGATGTAGGCGTATTGCTGGGCCTTGGTGACGGCCTGCTTGGCGACGCGATAGACCTTGCGCCGGGCGTTGTAGTAGCCCTTGGCGGCCTTCAGGGTTTTCTTGTGACGCGCACGCGCGGTGACGCCACGCTTGACTCGTGCCATGGTGGTGTCCTCCGCTTAGACGTACGGCAGCATGCGCGCGACACGCTTGGTGTCGGACTCATGCACGTGGTTGGGGGCGCGCAGGCCGCGTTTGCGCTTGGTCGACTTCTTGGTGAGGATGTGCGACTTGAAGGCGTGCCCGGCCTTGAACTTGCCGGTCGCGGTCTTGCGGAACCGCTTTGCAGCGGCCCGGTTGGTCTTGATCTTTGGCATGTTTGCCACTCCGTTTTCGATTTTCGTGACTGGCCCGGGCGGCGACTTGCCGTCGCGCTTTCCATCCATGCCCTTGCCGGCTTGTGGTGCGGCGACCTGGTTGCAGGTCGCCGCCTTGACCGCCCGCTGATCCGCAGCCGGCGGCTTGCCCCTACTTCTTCTTGGG
>JAICJG010000026.1 GCA_025928585.1 Rhodanobacteraceae bacterium | reverse complement strand
GCACGGCGAGCTGCGCGTTGCCTGTCTTCTTGACGTTGCCCGCGGTCACCGGGTCGGCGACCGCCATGTAGCCGAACAGCGCGATCAGCGCGAGCAGCACCGAGTACATGGGCAGGTAGATCATGTTCCGCTTGACCGTGCTGCGCCGTTTGGCGGCCAGGGTGCCGGTGATGGCGTGCGGGTACATGAACAGCGCGATCGCCGAGCCGAGGGCGAGCGACGCGAAGTCGAGCTGCGTGCTGCCGATGGACTGCGACGTCGGGACGATGGTGCCGAACGGCTTCTTGGTGGCCGGGTTGATGGATGCGAAGTGCGTCTGCGCGGTGCCGAAGATGTGGCTCCAGCCGCCGAGCCTGGTCGGGATGTAGAAGACCGCGACGATGACGAACAGGTAGATGAGCGTGTCCTTGACGAAGGCGATCAGCGCGGGCGCGCGCAGGCCGCTCGAAAACGTGTATAGCCCGAGGATCACGAACTCGACGATCAGCGGCGTTTCCCGGCCGATCCCAACCGCGCCGAGGCCCATCGCCTCGAACACCTTTTCGAGTCCCACGAGCTGCAGCGCGATGTACGGCATCGTCGCGAGCACCCCCGTGACGGCGACCGCCAGCGCCAGGCCGCGGCTGCCGTAGCGGCCTTCCACGAAATCCGCCGAGGTAATCCAGCCGTGTTTCCTGCACGCGTTCCACAACCGCGGCATGGTCAGGAACACGATCGGGTACACAAACACGGTGTAGGGCAGCGCGAAGAAGCCGTAGGCGCCGACCGCGTACACCAGCGCCGGCACCGCGATCAGCGTGTAGGCGGTGTAGAGGTCGCCGCCCAGGAGGAACCAGGTGACGAACGCGCCGAAGCGGCGCCCGCCGAGGCCCCATTCGTGCAGGTGGCTGAGATCGCCGCGTCGCCAGCGCGCCGCGAAAAAGCCGAGCACCGTCACCAGTACGAAGAAGAATGCGAACACGCCGAGCGCGGTGCCGTCGAACCGGACGCCTGCTCCTGCAGGCAACGTCATTTCCGCCACCCGCGGTGCACGATCCAGGTCAGCAGCGCGGCCAGCACCACCCACGCGAATTGCCACACATAGAAGAACGGAAATCCCGCGACCGCCGGCTGGGTACGGTTGTAGAGCGGCACCCACAGCAGCGCGACGAACGGGATCAGCAAAATCACCGGCAACCAGCGACGCACGGTTCGCATGCGATCTCCTCTCGGGGATGTCGGGAAAGGGGTCCCGCCGGGGTCGCGGCGCGCGGCCCGGCGTCGTATGCTTGCGCGCGGTCGTGCCGGATCGCAAGTGCCGCCGGATTGGTGCCGTGCGCGAGAGGAACACGAGGAATGCCGAGCAACATCCACCGTGGACCGCGCCAGATCTGGCTGGCATTGATCTGGTCGCTCAAGGGACTGCGCGCGGGCTGGCGCGTCGAGGCTTCGTTCCGCCTCGAGGTGATCCTGTTCCTGATCCTGTTTCCGGCCGGACTGTGGCTCGGCGACGGCGCGATCGAGAAGGCCCTGCTGGCGGGATCCCTGCTGCCGGTACTCGCGGCCGAGATGCTGAACTCGGGTCTCGAATGCGTCATCGACAAGCTGTGGCCGGAACTCCATCCGGTCGCCGGGCGCGCCAAGGACATGGGATCGGCCGCGGTGTTCCTGCTGATGGTCAACGTGCTGGTGATCTGGATCACCATCCTGCTGCCACGCGCACTCTAGCGTGGTTCCGGTTCACTGCCCGCGGAGAATTCCCATGCGCGCTGTCCGCTTCCTTGTCGCCTGTTGCACGCTGTTGCTCGCCTGCGGCCTGTTGGCGGGTTGCGGCTACAACCAGATCCAGAGGAAGGACGAGGGGATCAAGGCCGCATGGTCGGAGGTGGTGAACCAATACCAGCGGCGCGCCGACCTGGTGCCGAACCTCGTGGCGACGGTCAAGGGCTACGCCGCGCACGAGGAGCGGGTGTTCCGGGAAGTCACCGAGGCGCGCGCGAAGGTCGGGCAGGTCACCGTCAATACCGACGACGCGGCCTCACTCGCGAAGTTCGAAGCGGTGCAGGGCGAGCTTTCCAGCGCGCTCACGCGACTGATGGCGGTGTCGGAAAACTACCCGAACCTCAAGGCCGACGCCCTGTTCCAGAACCTGCAGGCACAGCTCGAGGGCACCGAAAACCGCATCACCGTGGCGCGGCATCGCTATGTACTGGCGGTGCAGGATTACAACGGTTATATCCGGACGTTTCCGGTGAACCTCACCGCGAAAGCGTTCGGCTATCGGGTGAAACCGAACTTCGCGGTGGAAAACGAAGCCGCGATCGCGACCGCGCCGAAGGTGGATTTCGGTGGCGCGACCACGCCGCCGCCGCCGGCACCCGCAGCTCCCGTCGCGCCGGTGCCGCCTTCGGCTCCTGTCCCTGCTTCGAGCATGCATTGACCGTGTCGTGAAGACCGCACGAGTGGCAGCATTTTCCGCCTCTTCCTCCGTGAGAGGCGGGGCAAAAGCGAACGCGCGCGTAGCGCGGCCGCAGGACGGGTGGGGGTTCGCAATCATGCAAAGGCTTGTTGGACATCGGACCCCCACCCCTGCCCCTCTCCCGGGGGGAGAGGGGTTGCCACGCAGCACGTCCAACCGGTTTGCGTCGATTGCATGGTTTGTATGGTTGTTGTTGGTCGCCGTTGCGGTCGCGCGTGCCGAGGTGGCGGTTCCCGCGCTGAAGGCGCGGGTCACCGATCTCACCGGTACCCTCACGACGCAGCAGGCGCAATCGCTGGAAAGCCGGCTGGCCACGCTGGAGCAGCGCAAGGGCGCGCAGATCGTCGTGTTGATGCTGCCGACCACACAGCCGGACGACATCGCCGACTATGCGACGCGCGTGTTCGACCAGTGGAAGATCGGCCGCAAGAAGGTCGACGACGGGGTCCTGGTGGTGGTGGCGAAGGACGACCACCGTGCGATGATCGAAACCGGCTATGGCCTCGAAGGCGCGATCCCGGACGCCGCGGCATCGCGCATCATCCGCGAGTACATGTCGCCGAAGTTCCGCGAGAACGATTTCTACGGCGGCCTCGACGATGCGATCGGCGCGCTGACGAAACTGATCGATGGCGAGCCGCTGCCGCCGCCGTTGCAGGGACCGCAGCCGCGCAATCCGGGCGGCATCGCGCACGGCCAGGACTGGCTGACCGGCCTGTTCGTCGCCTGGTTCGTGCTGCTGTGGGCGCGCGGCCTGTTCGCGCGGGTGCCGCGCGGGCCGCGCGCGGGTCTCGTGGGCGGTGCGACCGGTATCCTCGCGTGGTTGTTCAGCGGGCTGTGGCCATTGGGCCTCGCGCTCGGCTTGGTCGGGCTCCTGGTGGGATTCGTCGGGGGCAGCGGCGGGACGTTCGCGCGCCGCGGCGGCTGGGGCGGATGGGGCGGATTCGGAGGATTCGGCGGTGGCTTGGGTGGCGGCGGCGGATTTTCCGGCGGCGGTGGTGCCACCGGTGGCGGCGGTGCTTCGGGGAGGTGGTGATGGATCCGATGCGTTGGTTGCGACACTGGTTCCACGCGCCCGCCAGCCGGGCATTTCCGCCAGCAACGATGCAGCGCATCCAGGACGCGATCGCCGCCGGCGAGGTGAAGCACGATGGCGAAGTCTGCTTCGCCGTCGAGGCGCGCCTGCCGGCCCGCTACCTGATCGGCGGCCGCCGGGTGCGTGCGCGTGCCGAGGGCGTGTTCGCGGATCTCAAGGTGTGGGACACCGAGCGCCGTACGGGGGTGCTGATCTACGTATTGCTCGGCGATTGCACCATCGAGATCGTGCCCGACCGCGGCGTGGCCGCGCGCGTCCCGGACGGATCGTGGGCGAAGATCATCGCGCAGATGGCCGGGCAGTTTCGCCAGGAGCAGTGGGAGGAGGGGGCGCTCGCGGGGGTCGTTGCGATGAACGACCTGCTCGAGTCCTACCTGCCGCCCGGCCCGGGCCGGCGCGAGGAGATCTCGAATGTTCCGGTGGTGCTGTAGGCGCCGATCATCCTTCCCGGGCGGCCAGGATGGCGCCGGACAGGTCTCCCGGTGACGGAACGGGCGTTTGGCAGGCGAGGCCGGCGCAGACGTAGGCCGTGCCCTCGGCGTCGCGCGATGTTCGTTCGGACAGCAGCCCGGGCAGGGCCGCTGCGCCTGCGGGAATCAGGAATGCGTCCACCGGATCGCCGCCGGGCACGATGCCGGCGCCGCGCAAGGCGGCGCGAAGGGCCGTGCGCCATCCATCGCGGTGTGTATCCGGAAAGCGCACGACGACCTGCAGGCGTGGCCGCTCGAATTCCTGCAACGCCCGGAGCAGGGCGGCGCAGGCGTCGGGATATCGTTGCAAGGCTCCCGACGCAGCCCGCAGCGCGTGCTCCGCGGCATCGAGATAGCGGGTGTCGCCGGCGAGGTGCCCGAGCCGCAGCAGCGAGCGGACCGCGGTAGCGTTGCCATTGGGCAGGCTGTCGTCGCTCCAGCCGCGCCCGCGGCCGAGCGGCGTTGCGTGGCGGGCCGTCGAAAACCAGAAGCCGCCATCGGCGTCGGCGAACTTGTCGAGCAGTGCATCGGCTAGCGCGATGGCCCAGTCGAGATGGCGCGGATCGAACGCGAGCTGTATCGTCTCGAGCAGCGCATCCAGCAGGAAGGCGTGGTCGTCGAGGAAACCAGGGATGCGCTGCCCCGGCTCGGCGGCGTTCGCGAACAGTTCGCCATCGATCCAGACGGACTCGCGCAGCGCCGCCAGCGCACGCGATGCCATGTCGGCGCAGCGGGCGTCTTCGAGGATCCGCGCGGTGCGCGCGAGCCCGGAGATCGCCAGTGCGTTCCAGGCGGTCAGGATCTTGTCGTCCCGCGTCGGGTGTTCACGCGATTCGCGTGCAGCGAACAGTGTACTTCGCGCGGCTTCGTATCCGGACTCTATTTCGCCGACCGCGCGCCCGAGTCGCCGGGCCACCTCCGTGAGCGGCACGTCGCGCAACAGGTGCCACGCCATGCCTTCGAAGTTGGCGGGGCCCTCCATGCCGAACACGTGTTCCGCAAGGGCATCCATTTCCGCGGGCAGGGCTTTCTGCACCTGCTCGCGGGTCCAGAGATAGAAGCAGCCCTCCCCACCCTCGCTGTCGGCGCCGAGGGCGCTGTAGAACGCACCGTCCGGCGCGGTCATGTCCCGCGCGAGCCAGTTGCAAATGCCGCGCGCCGCGTCGCTCGCGGAAACGCGCAGGCCCGCATCGGCGTTTCCGTCTGCCGCGAGCCGCGCATAGGCCGGCAGCAACTGCGCGTTGTCGTAGAGCATCTTTTCGAAGTGCGGGATGGTCCAGTTCGCATCCACCGAGTAGCGGAAAAAGCCGCCCCCCAAATGATCCTGCAGACCGCGCGCAGCCATGGTCGCGAGGGTGAGGTGCGCCACGGCTCTTCCGTTCTCCCTTCGGGAGACGGGGCGTGAAAGCGGCGCATCATCTTTTGCGCGTGGCGCCGGATGCGGGTTCGAAGGTTCCGTACCCTCGCCCGTGCCCCGCTCCCGGGGGGAGAGGGGTTCAAAAGCAACATCCAGCAGCCATTCCAGTTCTGTGGCACGCGGAAACTTGGGTGCACCGCGGGTGCCGCCCCATTCCGGGTCGGCGCGCGCCGCGACGCGCTGCAATGCCGTGCGGACCACCGGCACCGCTTCGGGAACCGCGTCCGAGGCGGGATTCTCCATCCGCTGCATCCACTCGCGCAGTTGTCCGGCCTGCTCGCGCAGTGCATCGCGATGCACGTCGAAATGGTTGCGGACTCCTTGCAGCACATCGGCAAATCCGGGCAGGCCGTGGCGAGGCGCCGGCGGGAAATAGGTGCCGATGTAGAACGGCGAGAGATCCTGCGGATCGAGGAACGCGGTCAACGGCCAGCCGCCGCCGCGTCCGATCAGGGCCTGGTGCGCGAGCTGGTACACCCGGTCGATGTCCGGGCGCTCCTCGCGGTCGAGCTTGATGCTGACGAACCCGCGGTTCATCGCGGCAGCGATCGCCGGATCCTCGAAACACTCGTGCGCCATCACGTGGCACCAATGACAGGCGCTGTAGCCGATCGAGAGCAGGATCGGCGTGTCGGTTTCACGCCCGCTTGCCAACGCCGCGTCGTCCCATGGCTGCCAGTCCACCGGGTTGCCGGCGTGCATGCGAAGGTAGGGGCTTGATGCGTTGGCGAGACGATTCGGCATGATTCCATGCTAGCGCGCGAGCGCCGAAGAAGAAGCCCCACTTGCGCCGGGCTTCCATCGATCAGGTCGTCCTGGCTGCCTGTGCCGAACTGTCTGCAGCCGGAGCGCTGGAAGTCGTAGTCGCGCCCGCCCCGGGTATGCCAGTCCGGTCCAGGGCCGCCAAGCCCGGCTTGTGGCGGCACGCGCGGTTCGGATAACGTGATGCGCTGGATTCCGGAATGGCGTCATGGAGCAGGGCATCGAATATCCCGGGCTGTACCTCAAGCGCGGCGAGGACGCGCGCCTTCGCGCCGGACATCTTTGGGTATTCGCGAACGAGGTGGATGTCGCGCGCTCGCCGCTGACGGGCTTCGAGCCCGGCGAGCCGTGCGTGGTCGTGGCTGCTGGCGGCAAGCCGATCGGTGTCGGCTATGTCAATCCGCATTCGCTGATCTGCGCGCGCCTGGTCGCGCGCGGCGTGGAGCATCCGCTCGATGCATCCTTGTTGACGCACCGCCTGCAGGTGGCGCTGGCGCTGCGCGAGCGGCTGTACGGGGAGCCGTATTACCGGCTGCTGTACGGCGAATCCGACGGCGTTCCCGGCCTCACGCTGGACCGCTTCGACGACGTGGTCGTGGCGCAGGCGACCACGGCCGGCATCGAGCGGCTGAAGCCGGCTGTCGAAGCCGCGGTGCGAAAGGTCCTGAATCCGCGCGCACTGATCTGGAAGAACGATGCCGGCATCCGCGCGCTGGAACACCTGGTGGATTACGCCGACCTCGGATTCGGCGAGCCGCCGGGACCGCTGCGTGTGCGTGAGGGCGGGCTGGAGTTCACGGTGGACGGAATCGGCGGCCAGAAGACCGGCTGGTTCTACGACCAGCGCGCCAACCGCGACGCACTCGCTCCGTTCGTGAAGGGCAAGCGCGTGCTCGACATGTTCGCCTACCTCGGTGCTTGGGGCCTGAGGGCCGCGGGGATGGGTGCCCGGGAAGTCGTGTGCGTGGACGCTTCGGCTCCGGCGGTCAAGCTGATTGGCGACAATGCCCGCCGCAACGGGCTTGCCGACCGGGTGCAGGCCGAACGTGCCGATGCGTTCGAGTATCTGAAAGCGTTGCGCGAACGCCGCGAACATTTCGACGCGGTGATCCTCGACCCGCCCGCGTTCGTCAAGCGCAGGAAGGACTTGAGGGAGGGCGCGCTCGCCTACCGTCGCATCAACGAACTGGCGATGCAGGTGCTCGTGCGCGACGGCATCCTGGTCACCTGCTCGTGTTCGTACCACATGCCGCGCCCGGCGTTGCTGGAAGCGGTGCAGAAGGGTGCGCGGCATCTCGACCGCTCGCTGCAGGTCCTCCAGCAACTGCAGCAGGCGCCCGATCACCCGGTGCATCCGGCGATTCCGGAAACCGAATACCTGAAGGGCTTCATCTGCCGCGTGCTGCCGGCGTGACGACTTTTCGGAGCGCTTGGGGGACGCAGGCCGTTGGCACCACGCCGCGTCCACGATCGCGGGCCTACGATCGCCGAGACCTCTGAGGGCGCAACTGGGGTCTGCCGGGTGGCGGGCAACCGCGATGTCCGATGCTTTCCGATTCAATGGGTTTTGGTCTGGACTTCGAGTGCTATATGCGGTGGCGGCCCGCGCCGGACGGGCGGTCCGGCGACGCCCCGCAACACGCGCTTGCGCGAGTCCTGCCGAGCATCGAAACTAGCCCGGTTGGCGCCGGGAGCGGGCGATGGCAATTCTGGGGATCCTGAAGCGGCTGGTGAATGCCGAGGCGGCGGGGCGGGAGCGCCGTGTGGACGAACGCGTGCGGACGACGCTCGGCGCGCGGGTACTGGTCGTCGACGACTCGGCCACGATTCGTGCCGTGCTCGGCAAGATGCTCGCGCAGGACGGCTACGAGGTCATGAAGGCGGCCGACGGTGAATCCGCCGTCGACATGGCGCAGTCGCAGGTGCCCGACCTGATCTTTCTCGACATCGTATTGCCCGGCATGTCGGGATTCTCGGTATTGCGGGCATTGCGGCGCGAAGACCGCACCCGCACCACGCCCATCATCATGATGAGCGGAAACCAGCAGGCCACCGAGCAGTTCTACGTGCAGCGCTTCGGTGCCGACAGTTTCGTGCGCAAGCCGTTCGGCCGGGTCGACGTGTTCCACGCGATCCGGGCGCTGGTGCACGCGGGGCGGATGCCAGCGCGGGCGGTGCCGCTTCCGCGGCTTGCGGAGATTCCCAAGGGGATTTCACCCGAGGAATGGGCCGCGATTCCCGACATCGCGATGCCGGACGACCAGCAGGCGCCTGCGGGCGAAGGCCTGGACCGGGACGCCGCGTCGAGTGAAGCATCGGCGGGGCGGGCCCACGGAGGCAGCGGCAACTGACCGCGGCTCCCGCGACCGCCGCGGGTTGTGCGGAAGTGCTTTCGGTAAACGAACCGCGATGCGGCCGTGCTCAGTCGGTGTTGCCGCAAGTCGGACCGAGCCACTTGCCGGACGACTGGCCCTGCATCATGAAGTGGCCGCCCATGTGCGGGTTGTCGCCTTCCATCCGGACGGTGCCGGAGTAGGCCTTGCCGCCCGCGGAGACGGTGCCGTCGACGCTGCCGTGCGTGGCTCCGCCTTGCTCGCTGCAGGTGAACTCGGCGTGGAAGCGATCGCCTGACCAGTTCCAGTCGGTGGTGCGGCAGGTCTTGTCGTTCCTGAAGTCGGGGTGCTCGTCCTTCGCCGCCTCCTCGGGAGTGAGGCACTGCTTGAAGGTGTGGGGGGTGCTCATGTCCGGCATCTTCATCCCCCGCGCCTGCATTTGCTGGCGGACTTCGGGCGGGATCTGGATGCCGCCCTCGGTGAAATGCATGCTGGTGGTGACTTGCCAGAGCCCCGGCATGCGGTGGCTCCGTGGGGCGGCGGTTGCCGACAATGCCGCGACTGCGATCGCAACGACGATGAGCTTGCGCATGGTGGTTTCCCTTGCACGGCCTCGCGCGAGCATAGGCCAACCATGGTGCGGCCGCCAGTCCCCTCGATGGTGCGGGTTTGCTGGCGCGAGGATCGTCCGAAATTCCACGAGCGCGCTGGCGACGCTCGCCACTTCTTCGCGACGCGGCGGCGCCGCAGGCCGATCCTGCGATCCTGGGTGCGCAAGCGTTCCGTTCGAAGGCGGTCAGGGGAGCGACTTCAGCCGATACAGCGCATCCAGCGCCTCGCGCGGCGTGAGGGAATCGGGGTCGAGCTCGCGCACGGCGGCGGCGAGCTTGCCAGCCTCCGGATCGGGCGGCTTCGCGAACAGGTCGGATTGCGGCGACGCGCCTCGGGCCTGCAGCGACAGCCGGCTGGGCGCTTCGCCTCGCTCGAGCGCGGCCAGGGTCTGCCTGGCATCGGCGATCACGGATTTCGGCAGCCCCGCCAGCGCCGCCACCTGCAAGCCGAAGCTGCGGTTGGCCGGCCCGTCCTTGACCGCATGCATGAACACCAGTTGCTCGCCCTGTTGCGGATCGCGGTATTCGACGGCGTCGAGGTGCACGTTGACGATGCCTTCGAACTGCGCCGCGAGTTCGGTCAGCTCGAAATAATGCGTCGCGAACAACGCGAAGGCGCGGTTCGCGGTGGCGAGGTGTACCGCCGCCGCGCGCGCGAGCGCCAGGCCGTCGTAGGTGCTGGTGCCGCGCCCGACTTCGTCCATCAGCACCAGCGATCGGGCGGTCGCGTTGTGGAGGATGTTGGCGGTTTCGCTCATCTCGACCATGAAGGTCGATTGCCCGCGCGCGAGGTCGTCGCCCGCCCCGATGCGGGTGAAAATGCGATCGACCGGACCGATCCTCGCCCGCGCCGCCGGCACGTAGCTGCCGATGTGCGCCAGCAGCACGATCAGCGCGTTCTGGCGCATGTAGGTGCTCTTGCCACCCATGTTGGGACCGGTGATCACCAGCATCCGGCGGTCGCGGTCCAGGAGCAGGTCGTTGGGCTCGAAGGGCTCCTCGCGTACCTGCTCGACCACCGGGTGGCGGCCGCGCTCGATCGCGATGCAGGGCTCGTCCGCGAGTTCGGGGCGCGACCAGTCGAGCGCCAGCGCGCGTTCGGCCAGCGCCGCCAGCACGTCGAGCTCGGCCAGTGCCGCGGCGGCGTCCTTCAAGGGTGCGAGCCTTTCGATCAGCGCGTCGAGGACCCCCTCGTACAAGGCGCGCTCGCGCATCAGCGCGCGCTCGCGTGCGGACAGCACCTTGTCCTCGAACGCCTTCAGTTCCTCGGTGATGTAACGCTCGGCGTTCTTGGTGGTCTGGCGGCGGGTGTAGTGCGCGGGCGCCTTGTCGGCCTGGGCCTTGCCGAACTCGATGTAGTAGCCGTGCACGCGGTTGTAGCCGACCTTCAGGGTGGCGATGCCGGTGGTGGCGCGTTCGCGCGCTTCCAGCTCGACCAGGTACTGGTCGGCGTGGGTCGAGAGCTGGCGCAACTCGTCGAGCTCGGCGTCGTAGTCCTCGGCGATCGCGCCGCCTTCGCGCAGCAATGCGGGCGGGCGTTCCACGATCGCCGCTTGCAGCAGGCGCACGCTGTCGGCGTGCTCGCCCAAGCGTTCCATCAGCTCGTGCAGCAAGGGTGCATCGAGCGGCGCCACGGTTGCGCGCAATCCGGGTGCGACGGCGAGGCCGTCGCGCAGCGTCGCGAGGTCGCGCGGGCGCGCCGAACGCAGCGCCACGCGTGCGAGGATACGTTCCAGGTCGCCGATCGTGCGCAGCTTCTCGCGCAGCGCGTCCAGCACGCCGCCGTCGATCAGCGCCCCGAGCGCCTGGTGGCGCAGCCTGAGCGTCGCGTGGTCGCGCAGTGGCCGGTGCAGCCAGCGCCGCAAGGCCCGCGCGCCCATCGGCGTGATGGTCGAATCCAGCACGCCGAGCAGGGTGTACCGCGAATCGCCGCTCGGATGGCGGTCGAGTTCGAGGTTGCGGCGGGTCGGCGCATCCATTGCCACGGTTTCGTCGGCGGATTCGACCGCGAGGCCCGTCAGGTGCGGCAACGCGGCCTTCTGGGTTTCCTGCAGATAGCCGAGCAGGCAACCGGCGGCGGCGAGGGCGAGGGGTGCGCCGTCGGCACCGAAACCGGCCAGATCGCGGGTGCCGAAGAAGCGCGTGAGTTCGCGCCGCGCGCTACCGGCGTCGAAGTGCCACGGCGGACGTTTGCGCAGACCCTTGAGGGAATTGACCGCGGGCGGCCATGCGAGGTCCTCGCCGACCAGCGTTTCCGCGGGCGCGAGCCGCGCGAGCTCGGCGGCCAGTGCGTCGGCATCGGCGACCTCGGAGAGTACGAAACGTCCGCCCGCGAGGTCGACCCAGGCGAGCCCGTAGCCCGATGCGTCGGCGGCGAGCGCGAGAAGCAGGTTGTCGCGGCGCTCGGGCAGCAGGGCCTCGTCGGTCACCGTGCCGGGCGTCACCACCCGCACGACCTTGCGCTCCATCGGTCCCTTGCCATTGGGATCCCCGATCTGCTCGCAAATCGCCGCCGATTCGCCCGCGCGCACCAGCTTCGCAAGGTAGGATTCGACCGCGTGGTAGGGGACGCCGGCCATCGGGATCGGTGCGCCGGCCGACTCGCCGCGCTGGGTGAGCGTGATATCGAGCAGCCGCGCCGCCTTGCGGGCGTCGTCGTAGAACAGCTCGTAGAAGTCGCCCATCCGGAACAACAGCAGCGTCGCCGGATACTCCGCCTTGGCGGTGAGGTACTGGCGCATCAGCGGGGTATGGCGGGCGAGGTCGGCTTGGTCCATCGGGGGCGTTGCAGTCCGGACAGGCGCGCAGTGTCGCATGCAGCGGCCCCGTCCCCAAGCCCGGTGCTGTCACGCAACTGTCATGTCGCGACGCTGCAATAATCCCGTCACCGGGCTGCCGCGAAATTCCAATGCACAAACGCATTCTGGTCGTCGAAGACGAAGCGTCGATCCGAGAAATGGTTGCTCTTGCCCTGCGCAAGGCCGACATGGAGGCCATCCACGCCGCCGACGCGCATGCGGCGCTGGTGGCGATCAGCGACACCCCGCCGGATCTGATCCTGCTGGACTGGATGCTGCCGGGAATGACGGGTCTTGAACTGGCGCGGCGCCTCCGCAGCGAGGAACGCACCGCCGAGGTGCCGATCATCATGTTGACGGCGCGCGGCGAGGAGGCGGACCGGGTCAGCGGCCTCGAGGCCGGTGTCGACGATTACGTGGTCAAGCCGTTCTCGACGCGAGAATTGATTGCGCGCATCAAGGCGGTGCTCCGGCGCGTGCAGGCCGATGGCGGCACGGGTTCGATCGACATCGGCGGCTTGCGCATCGACGGGCCGGCCCATCGCGTCTACGCGGGCGACACCCAGGTCGAGATCGGCCCCACCGAATACCGTCTGCTGCATTTCTTCATGACCCATGCCGACCGCGCCTATTCGCGCGCGCAGTTGCTCGATCAGGTATGGGGCGGAAGTGTGTACGTCGAGGAGCGCACGGTGGATGTGCACATCCGCAGGCTGCGCAAGACACTGGAGCCGTTCGGCCTGGACTTCCTGATCCAGACGGTGCGCGGCACCGGCTACCGGTTTTCCGACGCGCGATGAGGGCCGGTCGAACGCACGCGCGGCGGCTGGCGACTCACCTGCGCGACCTGCGCGCGGCGGCGTGCATGTTGCCGGACGCGCTGGTGCTCCTGGACCGGAATGGGCGGGTTTGCTGGTGCAATCCGGCCGCGGAGGCATTGCTGGGAATCCGCTGGCCGCGCGATCGCGGTGTGCTGCTGGCGGAGCGCTTCGCCAACGACGAAGTCGGCCGCTGGCTGCGGGAGTCCGGCGAGGATGCCGGCGAAGACGTCGCCTCGCCGAGCGATCCGCTCGTGCGTCTGCAAATGGCAATGATTCCTTTCGGCGATCATCAACAGCTGCTGCGTGCGCGCGACGTGAGTCATATGACTCGGCTCGAGCAGGTGCGTCGCGATTTCGTCGCCAATGTCTCGCACGAATTGCGCACGCCGCTGACGGTCATTCACGGCTATCTGGAACTTCTCGATCCGGCGGACGTGCCGGCCTTGGCGCCGGTGCTGCAGGAGATGCGTGCCCAGTCGCAACGCATGCGTCAAATCGTGGAAGACCTGCTTACGCTGTCGCGCCTCGAGATGGAGCACAAGCTGCCCGAGGAGCAGGTCGAGATGGCTCCGCTGCTGGAGACCCTGCGGCGGGAAGCCGAGGCACTCAGCCAGGGCCGGCACCGGATCACGCTCGAGGACCAGGCCCACGTGGACCTGCTGGGTTCGCTCAAGGACCTGCACAGCGCGTTTTCGAATCTCGTGAGCAATGCGGTGCGCTACACCGCGGAAGGCGGCTCGATCACGATCCGCTGGCGGCGCGTGCCCGAAGGCGCGGAATACTCCGTGACCGACACGGGCTACGGGATTCCGGCGGAACATCTGTCGCGCCTCACCGAGCGGTTCTACCGCGTGTCCTCCAGCCGCTCGCGCGGCACCGGCGGCACCGGCCTCGGCCTGTCGATCGTAAAGCACGTGCTCAATCTGCACGACGCGCAACTGCGGATTGAAAGCGAGCCCGGGCAGGGTTCCACGTTCGCCTGCGTATTCGATGCGGCTCGCCTGCTGACAACGGCCACCGCCGAGGAATGACGGCTTCGGCGCGCGGGAGGGGTGCGCGCCGTGCCGCTCAGGTCTCGAGGGTCCGATCCAGCTTGGTTCGCGGCTCGATGAGCGGTTCGCCGCGCACCACGAACCAGATGTTCTCGGCGATATTGGTGGCATGGTCGCCGATGCGTTCGATGTTCTTGGCGATGAACAGCAGATGCGTGCAGGCAGTGATGCTGCGCGGATCCTCCATCATGTAGGTCAGCAGTTCGCGGAACAGCGTGGTGTAGAGCGTGTCCAGATCCGCATCCCGTTCCCACACCGCGTGCGCCATTTCGGCATCGTGCGCCACGTAGGCGCGCATCGCCTCGTGCACCAGCCGTCCGGCCATGCGGGCCATCGGCGGCAGCGAGCCCACGAGCGGCACGGGTGCCGACAGGTTGAGCGTCATCGAACGCTTGGCCACGTTTGCGGCGTAGTCGCCGATGCGCTCGATGTCCGACGCGATCCGCAGCGCAGCCAGGATTTCGCGCAGGTCCCGCGCCATCGGCTGGCGCAGGGCGAGCAGGCGCAGGACGTCGTCGCTGATCTGCCGTTCCTGGGCATCCAGCGCGTCGTCGTTGTCGGCAGCGCGTTGCGCGGCCTTGCTGTCGCGCTTGCCGAGCGCATCCATCGCCGACTCGAGCTGCTTGACGGCAAGATCGCCCATCGCGGCGATTTCGCCGGTGAGGCGCGACATCTCCTCGTCGAAGCTCTTGACGATATGGTCGTGCGCCGCAGTCGTCGTGTTCATGGTCTTCTCGAATGATGGTTGTGAATCGGGACCGGCCGCCCTGCGCCTGATCTGGCCGAGCGGCTGCGGCCATCGCGCCCTGCCGAGGCATTCGTCGCCGCGTGCGATCTGCGGCAACTGCTTGCGCAAACGCGGCAATTCATCCGAAGCGCCCGGTGATGTAGTCTTCGGTCTGCTGCTTGGTTGGCCGCGTGAAGATGGTCGCGGTGGGGCCGTATTCGACGAGTTCGCCCATGTACATGAAAGCCGTGCAGTCGGACGCGCGCGCCGCTTGCTGCATGTTGTGCGTGACGATCACCACGGTATAGTCGCGGACCAGCTCCTTGAGGAGTTCCTCGACGCGTGCCGTGGAAATCGGGTCCAGCGCCGAACAGGGTTCGTCGAGCAGGATGATCTCCGGCCTGATCGCGACGCCGCGGGCGATGCACAGGCGCTGTTGCTGGCCGCCGGACAGGCTGGTGCCGCTCTGGTGCAGCTTGTCCTTGACCTCATCCCACAGCGCGGCCTGGCGCAGGCATTGCTCGACGCGTGCGTCCATTTCGGATTTCGGCAGCCGCTCGTAGAGCCGGATGCCGAAGGCGATGTTTTCATAGATCGACATCGGGAACGGCGTGGGTTTCTGGAATATCATGCCGATGCGCGAGCGGATTCGAGCGATGTCCTGTCTCGAATCCAGGATGTTGTCGCCGTCGACGATGATCTTGCCCTCGGCGCGTTGCTCGGGGTAGATCTCGAACATCCGGTTGAAGGTGCGCAGCAGCGTGGACTTGCCGCAACCCGAAGGACCTATGAACGCGGTGACGCGCTTTTCGGGGATGTCGATGGAGATGTCCTTGAGCGCGTGGAACTTGCCGTAGTAGAAGTTCAACTCGCGCACGCTGATCTTGGTCGACGGCGCCCCCACCGGCTGTTCCCGCGCCGTGGCCGCTACCGGCTCCCCGGATGTACGTGTGGCCGTGCGACGCATCGCTTGGGAGGAATGTTCTTGCATCATGTTCGGTGCACGCCGCGTCTGAGGATCAAGCGGGAGATGATACTGAGCAGCAGGATGAACGCGATCGCCACGAAGGCGCCGGCCCATGCCATCTTCTGCCAGTTTTCGTAGGGACTCATCGCGAACTGGAATATCACGACTGGCAGGTTGGCGATCGGGCGCCAGAGGTTCGTGCTCCAGAACTGGTTGTTCAGGGCCGTGAACAGCAGCGGTGCCGTTTCACCGCTGATGCGGGCGATGCCCAGCAGCACGCCGGTGAGGATTCCGGGCGCAGCGGCCTTCCAGGTGATTCGCATCACCAGCCGCCAGTAGGGCGTGCCCAGCGCGATGGCGGCTTCGCGCAACGCGCCGGGCACGAGCCGCAGCATTTCGTCGGTGGTGCGCACCACGACCGGGATCAGGATCAGCGACAGGGCCACGCCGCCGGCGAACATCGAGAAATGACCGCTCGGGCCGACCACGATCGAATACGTGAACAGGCCGATGACAATCGAGGGCGCGCTCAGCAGGATGTCGTTGAGGAACCGCACCATGCCGCCCAGCTTGCGGCGCGCCGCGAATTCCGCGAGCCAGGTACCGGCCAGCACGCCGATCGGCACCCCGATCGCGAGCGCCAGTGCGAGCAGCATCAGGCTGCCCACGAAGGCATTGCGCAGGCCGCCGCCGGCGCTGCCGGGCGGCGGCGTGTCCTGGGTGAACAGCGAGAGGTGGATCGCGCCGATGCCGTGGCTGAAGGTCGTCCAAAGGATCCATGCCAGCCAGAACACGCCGAACACGGTCGTCAGGACGGCCATCGTGAGGTTGAACGCGTTGATGGCGCGGCGCCTGGCGCGCAGGGACATCATGGCTTGCCTCCCGCGTTGCGTTCCATGCGCAGCAGAAGCAGCTTGGCCAAGACCAACACGATGAACGTGATCAGGAACAGGATCAGGCCGAGCGCCAGCAGTGAGGACCGGTAAAGGTCCGTGGTCGCCTCGGTGAATTCGTTGGCGATGACCGACGCGATCGAGCTGCCAGGCATCAGCAGGCTGGTATTGAGGTTGTTCGAATTGCCGATGATGAAGGTCACCGCCATGGTCTCGCCGAGTGCCCGCCCGAGCCCGAGGAAGATGCCCCCGGTTACGGCGGTGCGCGTATACGGCAGGATCACGTGGCGGGCGACCTCCCAGGTCGTGGCCCCGAGCGCGTAGGCCGATTCCTTGAGCGCAGCCGGCGTGATCATGAACACGTCGCGCATGATCGCGGCAATGAAGGGAATCACCATGATCCCGAGCACGATGCCGGCGGTCAGCATGCCGATGCCCATCGGCGGGCCCCGGAACAATGCTCCGATACCCGGGATCGCGCCCAGATGATCATTGATCCATGGTTCGAGCCGGCTGAACCAGGGCGCGAACACCAGCAGGCCCCACATGCCGTAGATGATGCTCGGTATCGCCGCCAGCAATTCGACCGCGGTCGAGACCGGCCCCCGCAGCCAGCGCGGGGCCAGTTCCGAGATGAAGAGTGCGATGCCGAAGCTGACCGGAATCGCCAGCAGCATTGCGATCGCCGAACTGATCAGGGTACCGACGATGAAGACCAGGGCGCCGAACTTGCCGGTGACCGGGTTCCAGGTCGTCGTGGCCAGGAATCCCCAGCCGAAGGTGTGCAGCGCCTGCGAGCCTTCGTCGAGCAGCGCGATCAGTATCGCGACGAGGATCGCGGCCACCAGCAGCGCGATGAAGCCGGTCAGTTTCCGGAACAGGAAATCCGCCGGGAAGCGCATGCGCTTCCCGGCGGAGTGTTCCGGCGCCTGCCCCGTGATCGGGGCATCGTATGCCTTCATGGGAGGCCCCGGCGGTAAAGGTCAGATGCCAAGGTTCTTGGACCAATACGTTTGGATTGCACTGACCGTGCTCGGCGGCAGCGGGCCGAATGCGATCGAGCGCGCCATGTCCTGGCCGTGCTCGAAGCCCCACGTGAAGAACTTGATCACTGCCTCGTTGGTCGCCTTGGGCGCGTCCTTGCGGAGGATCTGCCAGGTGCAGCCTGAAATCGGCCAGCTGTCCGCGCCCGGTTGGTTGGTCAGGATCACGTAGAAGTCCTTGGCCTTGGTGAAGTCGACGTTCGCGGCGGCGGCCTGGAAGCCCTTCAGGCTGGGACTGACCACCTTGCCGGCGCTGTTGATCATGCGTGCGTATGACATGTGGTTTTCGAGGATGTACGCGTACTCGACGTAACCGATCGAGCCCGGGATCCGCTGCACGTACGAGGACACGCCTTCATTGCCCTTGCCGCCCACACCGGTCGGCCACGCCACGGAGGTGTCGGCGCCGATCTTGCTCTTCCATTCGGGGCTGACCTTGGACAGGTAGTTGGCGAAGGTAAAGGTGGTGCCCGAACCGTCGGAACGGTGCACGACGGTGATGTTCATGGCGGGGAGCTTCAGGCCCGGATTGAGCTTGGCGATCGCCGGATCGTTCCACTTGGTCACCTTGCCCATGTAGATGTCGGCGACCAGCGGCCCGCTGAGGATCAGTTGGCCCGGCTTGATCCCGGCGAGGTTGTAGACGAGGTCCTCGCCCGCGATCGCTGTGGGGAACTGGATCAGACCGGCCTTGTTGAGCTCTTCCGGGGTCAGTGGCTTGTCGCTCGCCCCGAAAGCCACGGTCCCGGCCTTGATCTGGGCGATGCCGCCGCCCGAACCGATCGACTGGTAATTGACCTGGTTGCCGGTCTTCTTGGCATAGGCCGCCGACCATTTGGCCACCAGCGGGTAGACCCACGTACTGCCGGCCCCGGTGATGTTGGCGGCTTGTGCGGCGATCCCGAAGGTGGCGATTGCAGCGAAGACGGCCAAGCGGGGCATGATCGAACAGTGCTTGAACACGGTGGACTCCTCGGTTTACGCGGACGCCTTGTCCGCTGCAGGATATTGCACCGGCCTCGTGTTGCACCCTCGTGAGGCTTTTGTTGCAGAACGATGACAGCGCGATTTCGCCGCGTCCGGCTGTCTTGAATCTGTCATGAGCCGTCAACGCGGTTGTAACGGATACCCCGCACTCTTCGCTCCGTGCCCGGGGCGTGCTTCAGCGCCGCGGATCACCAACCATAGCCAGGGAGAGCTTTCATGCGTTCCAAGATGCTTGTGGCGGCGATGGCCGCCGTGTTCGGAGCGAGCGGCCTCGCTGCGGCCATGCCGGCCGCCGCACAGACGACGAGCACCGCCACGTCTTCGCCCGACAGCACCGAACTGCAACAACTCCAGCAGCAAATCGACGCCCTGCAGGCGAAGGTCCGCCAGCTCGAACAGCAGCAGCAACAGCAGGCGCAGGCGATGGCCGCCGCGCCTCCGCCGACGCCGAGCAGCGCAGCTGCCTGGGCCGATGACACCAGGATCAGCGGCACCATGTACACCGACTTTACCAACATCGACCAGACCAGTCACGGCACCAGGACAGATGCCTCCGGCAACGGCCTCGACGTCAAGCGCTTCTATCTCTCGATCGACCACAAGTTCAACGACACCTGGTCGGCCAACCTCACCACCGACTTCAACTACCTCAGCTCCGACGGCGAGACCCAGTTGTTCGTGAAGAAGGCCTATGTGCAGGGCAGCTTCAGCAAGCTCGCGACGCTGCGCGTCGGTTCGGCCAATATGGCATGGATCCCGTTCGTCGAGGAGTGGTATGGCTACCGCTTCGTCGAGAACACCTTGACCGACCGCCTGCACTTCGGCAACTCGGCCGACTGGGGCGCGCACCTGTTCGGCGACAACGGCGTGTTCGATTACCAGGTTTCGCTGGTGAACGGGGGCGGCTACAAGAACCCCACCCGCTCCAATTCGATGGATTTCGAGGGTCGCGTCGGTGTCGAACCGATCAAGGGCCTGGTGTTCGCGGTGGGCGGTTACACCGGCGACCGGGGCAAGGACACCCACAGTTCGCCGGCGCTGCACGACGCGCACCGCTACGACGCGATGATCGCCTACCACGCCAACAACCTGCGGCTGGGCGGCGAGTATTTCCGCGCGGCCAACTGGGACAACGTCGCCACCCCGTTCACCGACACTGCTGATGGCTGGTCGGTGTGGGGCAGCTACGACTTTGGCCCGGCGGCGATCTTCGGGCGTTACGACCGCGCCAAGCCCAGCAAGGATCAGGATCCCAGCCTGGAAGACACCTACTACAACGCGGGCGTCTCGTTCCCTCTCACCAAGGGCGTGGATGTGGCGCTGGCCTACAAGCACGAGCGGCTCAAGAACGACACCTCGATCGACACCAGGACGAACGAGATCGGCGTGTGGGGTCAAGTGAAGTTCTGAACCAGACGTGCGGCCCCAAGCAGTTCAACGTCGGCAGCGGGCCAGGATGGCCCGCTGTTTTTTTTGGCTGCGCGCGGCACCGCGCTCGGTGGCGCAGTTTGCGGCGCGGGGTTCGGCGAAGTCGGCTCGCAATCCGGAGGGGGCAACGGCCCATCCATTGCGGAAGTCGATGACCACCGGCGGCTGTGGGCGCCGGTGATGCGAGGCTCCACTCGCAGGACACGCGCGGCCGTCGCCAGCCATCCTCGCAGCCGGCGCGGGCATCCGAAGTCTTGCCAGGCATTGCGTCGGCGCGGCGGCCCATCAGGCGATTACCATCCCGGGATCAGCATCGAACCGATCCGCAGGGAGGTGACGCCGGGCGAGACACCGGCGAGGAGGTCGGTCGGATGATGCAGGCCGGGCACGACCCGCGACGTCGCCACCAACGCGCTGGACACGTCCAACGGGAGGCGAGGAGGGGGAGCCGACCCGCGGCCACGATCGTGAAGTTCACGGCATGCAGGTGTGGCCGGCTGACGAATACGATGTGCTTGGTGCAGCCCTCCGGTTTACGCGGGTGATCTGCTGGGGAACGCCGATGAAAGCGGCGTTGCAGCGATGTGACAGCGAAAGCGCGGCGCATTGGCGCGCGGCTCGATCCCGGCTGCGGTCACGAGCACGTTGCGGCTGGCGGGCGGGAACCGACGATGCGCGGCGGCGCTTGGCGGGGGGGCGTGGTTGCGGTAAAACAATGGCTCGCGATTGCGGAAGTCCAGCCGTGACAGCCGTTCCCGACGATGCCTCCTTGCGCGCGCTCGCGGAGAGCGTGGGCGAGCTGTTGCGTGAGCGCGGGCAGGTCCTGGCGACCGCCGAATCGTGCACCGGCGGCTGGATCGCCAAGCTCCTCACGGACATCGCCGGCAGTTCCGCCTGGTTCGAGGGCGCGGCGATCACCTACAGCAACGAAGCGAAGCAGGCGCTGCTTGGCGTCGCCCCGGGCACACTCAAGCGGCATGGGGCGGTCAGTCGGGACACGGCGGTGGAGATGGTCGCCGGCGCGGTGGCAAGCCTGGATGCCACGGTAGCGCTGGCAGTGACCGGCATCGCCGGGCCCGCGGGCGGCACTGCGGAGAAGCCGGTGGGAACGGTGTGGATCGCCTGGCAGCGGCGCGGCGGCGAAGCGCGGGCCGAGGAATTCCGCTTCAAGGGCGACCGCGACGCGGTGCGGCGCCGGACGGTTGCGGCGGCGCTTCGGGGAATCGAGAGGATTCTGGTCTCGTAGCGGCAGCGCTGCGATGCAGGGATGCATCGCCCACGGATCGGGCGGGGATCATTCGACTCCGCGATGGCGGTTGCCCATGTGCCGAACCTGCCGCGCGCGAGCAAGCCAGGGAATGGCTTGTTCCGCGCATGGGAAACCCCTTACAAGCTGACGCGGCGTGCGCCGCTGTCCTTGCTTATCCGGTATGAAATAATGGCAACGTCTTCGGATTCGCGCGGTCTCAACCCGTGAGAACCGACCCCGCGATACTTCGCTCCACGCACACCCCTGAGGAATACGCAATGGATGACAACAAGCGCCGCGCGCTGGCTTCCGCGCTGGGCCAGATCGAGAAACAGTTCGGCAAGGGCGCGGTGATGCGGATGGGTGATCGTACCGCCGAAGCCATCGACGTGGTCTCGACCGGCTCGCTCGGCCTCGACATCGCGCTCGGTGTCGGCGGCCTGCCGCGCGGGCGGGTGGTCGAAATCTACGGGCCGGAATCCTCAGGCAAGACCACGCTCACCCTGCAGGCCATCGCCAGTTGCCAGAAGAACGGTGGCACAGCGGCGTTCGTGGATGCCGAACATGCGCTCGATCCGAGCTACGCGGAAAAACTGGGCGTCAATGTGGACGACCTGCTGGTGTCGCAGCCGGACACCGGCGAACAGGCGCTCGAGATCGCCGACATGCTGGTGCGCTCCAACGCCGTCGACATGGTGGTGGTCGACTCGGTGGCAGCATTGACGCCCAAGGCGGAAATCGAGGGCGAGATGGGCGACAACCACATGGGGTTGCACGCGCGCCTGATGAGCCAGGCGTTGCGCAAGCTCACCGGCAACATCAAGCGTTCCAACACGCTGGTGATCTTCATCAACCAGATCCGCATGAAGATCGGCGTGATGTTCGGCAATCCGGAAACGACCACCGGCGGCAATGCCTTGAAGTTCTACGCCTCGGTGCGCCTCGACATCCGCCGGATCGGCGCGGTCAAGAAGGGCGACGAGGTGATCGGTTCGCAGACCCGCGTCAAGGTGGTCAAGAACAAGGTGGCGCCGCCGTTCCGCCAGGCGGAGTTCGAAATCCTCTACGGCGAGGGCACTTCGCGGGAAGGCGAATTGATCGAAATGGGTGTCGCCAACGACCTGGTCGAGAAGTCCGGCGCCTGGTACAGCTACGGCGGCGAGCGGATCGGGCAGGGCAAGGAGAACGCACGCCAATACCTCAAGGACAATCCGCAAGCCGCGGACGAGCTCGACAAGGCGCTGCGCGCGAAGCTGCTCGACGGCACCCGCAGGGGCGGCGCCACTGCGACCGAGGATGCCGAGGAAGCCGAGGCCTAGGGCGATCCCCGGGCGCGGCCCAAGTCACGATGACGACTCGCCTGGCGACATGCTCGTGCGGGCAGCTTGCGGCCCGGGTGGCTGGCGATCCCATTCGGGTTTCCGTTTGTCATTGCCTGGCTTGCCAGCGTCGTACCGGCAGCGTCTTCGCGGAGCAAGCCAGGTTCCCTCGCGAAAACGTCACGATCTCGGGTGTCGCGACCCAGTACGTCCGCACGGGCGACGAAGGCAGCCGGGCCAGGTTCCATTTCTGCCCCACCTGTGGCGCCATCGTGTACTACGAAGTCGAGGGGGACGAAACGTTCTGGGTGATCCCGGTCGGTGCGTTTGCCGACCCCGGCTTCCCTGCGCCCCGCGTTTCCGTGTATGAGGCGAGGATGCACGCCTGGGTCGTGATGCCACCCGGGATTGAACACATTCGGTGACACCGGGACCTGCACTGGCTTGCGGCAACCGGTTGCCGCCCTTGGCAGGCGCCGGGAGTCGTTGAGCCGCGGCGCACGGTGGCCTTGCAGCCATGGCAACGAGACGCGGAACAAAACCGGAACGGGGGCGCCGCGATGGCGATGCCTACGGGCGCGCGCTGGGAATGCTCGCCCGGCGCGAATATTCGCAGCGCGAGCTGCGAGCGCGGCTGCAGCGGGCGGGATGCGACGAGGAAGAATCCGAATCCGCGCTCCACAAGCTGCGCGAGCAGCACTACCAGGATGACGACCGCTTCGGGGAAATGATCGTGCGGGCGCGGGTAGGCCAAGGTTACGGACCCGACCGCATCCGCGCCGAGCTGCGCTCGCACGGCCTGTCCGATGGCTCGATTCGCGACCTGCTGGATGGAGCGGAAGCCGACTGGCAGGCGCTCGCACGGGCGCAACTTCGCAAGAAGTACGGCGGCAGGCCGGCCGCCGACTACGCCGAACGCGGCAAGCGCGCCGCCTTCCTGTTGCGCCGCGGCTTCGCCACCGCCACCGTTAGAATCGTCACCCATTCCGACATTGGCGACCCCAGCGATTGACGCATGACTTGCGATCGTTCCTGATCGGCGCGTCGTGAAGCTGTGTCGCAGGGGAATGGTACGGTGAACGCGGGCACCAGAACGGCCCTCCCTGGCCTGACTTTCAACAACGGCGACTCCGAACGAATCGTCTTCAAGGCGCGCTCCGACGGTTGCGCTACCATTTATGAGATTTACGACATAACCGTATGAAAACAGCTGAGATTCGCGCACGTTTCCTTGAGTTCTTTCGCGATCGTGGCCACACCATCGTGCCGTCCGCCCCGCTGGTGCCCGCCAACGATCCCACCCTCCTGTTCACCAACTCCGGGATGGTGCAGTTCAAGAACGTGTTCCTCGGCAGCGAAAAGCTGCCGTACGTCCGCGCGGCCGACGTGCAGCGCTGCCTGCGTGCCGGCGGCAAGCACAACGACCTCGATTCGGTCGGCTATACCGCGCGCCACCACACCTTCTTCGAGATGCTGGGCAACTGGTCGTTCGGCGATTACTTCAAGAAGGAAGCGATTGCGTGGGCATGGGAGCTGTTGACGCAAGTTTTCAGGCTGCCGCCGGATCGCCTGTGGGTGACGGTCTATCACACCGATGACGAGGCTCACTCGATCTGGAAGGACGGGGTCGGCGTACCGCCCGAACGCATCGTGCGGATCGGCGACAACAAGGGCGCGCCGTTTGCGTCGGACAATTTCTGGCAGATGGCGGACACCGGCCCGTGCGGACCATGCAGCGAAATCTTCTACGACCACGGTCCCGAAGTCGCCGGGGGGCCGCCCGGTTCGCCGGACGAGGACGGCGACCGCTACATCGAAATCTGGAACCTGGTGTTCATGCAGTTCGACCGCGCGGACGACGGCGCGTTGTCGCCGCTGCCGGCGCCCTGCGTCGACACCGGCATGGGGCTCGAGCGCCTGGCCGCGGTGCTGCAGGGCGTGCATTCCAATTACGAGATCGACCTGTTCCAGCGCCTGATCGCGGCCGCGCAGCAACTCACGAAATGCCGGGATCGCGAGAACAAGTCGCTGCGGGTGATCGCCGACCACATCCGTGCCTGCTCGTTCCTGATCGTGGATGGGGTGTTGCCATCCAACGAAGGTCGCGGCTATGTGCTGCGCCGGATCATCCGCCGCGCGCTGCGGCACGGCTGGATGCTCGGCGTGCGCGGTGACTTTTTCTGGAAGATGGTTGCGTCGCTGGTCACGGAAATGGGAAACGCCTATCCGGAGCTGGCGGCGAAACAGGCCTTCGTCGAGGACGCCCTGCGCGCCGAGGAACAGCGCTTCGGCGAAACGCTGGAACACGGCATGAAGGTGTTCGACGAGGTCGCAGCGAAATCGGGCAAGACGATTCCGGGTGAGGATGCGTTCCGGTTGTACGACACCTACGGCTTCCCGGTCGACCTGACGGCCGACATCGCGCGAGAGCGCGGCCTGGCCGTCGATATGGATGGCTTCGAGCGCGCGATGGAAGCACAGCGAGCGCGCGCCCGCGCGGCGAGCAGGTTCGAGAGCAAGACCGCGCTTTCCGCCGAGGTCGCGAGCAAGCTTGCTCCCACGCAATTCCTGGGCTACGAAACGCTGGAAGCACAGGATTGCAAGGTTCTGGCGATCCTTCGCGACGGCCGCGCGGTGGATGAGCTTGCGCCGAATGAGCCGGCCGCCATCCTCCTGGATCGCACGCCGTTCTATGCGGAATCGGGGGGGCAGGTGGGCGACACCGGCGCCCTGGAGCATGCCGCCGGCCGTTTCATCGTCCACGACACGCAGAAGTTCGGCGGCCAGTTCCATGGGCATGTTGGCGGCTGGCACGGCAGCGCTCCGTTGCGGGTCGGTGATGCCGTGCTCGCGCGGGTCGATGGCGCACGCCGGCAGGCGACGGTGCTGAACCATTCGGCGACGCATCTCCTGCACGCGGCGCTGCGCGAAACACTGGGCGAACACGTCACCCAGAAGGGCTCGCTGGTCGCGCCCGATCGATTGCGCTTCGACTTTTCGCATTTCCAGCCGGTGAAGCCTGGCGAGCTGCGGCGGATCGAGGACCGGGTCAACGAGCAGATTCGCCGCAACGATCCCGCGGAGATCCGGCGGATGGCCTACGACGAGGCGATCGCCACCGGCGCCATGGCGCTGTTCGGCGAGAAATACGGCGACGAGGTGCGCGTGCTCAGGATGGGCGACTTCTCGACCGAGTTGTGCGGCGGCACCCACGTGGCGCGTACCGGCGACATCGGCCTGTTCAAGATCGTGTCGGAATCGGGCGTCGCCGCGGGCATCCGCAGGATCGAGGCCGTGACCGGAGCGGGAGCGAACGCGCACGTTGCCGAGGAAGAGCAGCGTCTGGGCGAAGTCGCTGGCCTCCTCGCGGCCGGAGCCGGCGAGGTCGCCGACAAGCTACGGCATCTGCTCGAAAAGCAGAAGAAGCTCGAACGCGAACTCGACGCGCTGAAAGCCAAGGCCGCCGGCGCGGCCAGCGGGGATCTCGCCGCGCGCGCGCAGGATGTGGACGGCATCAAGCTGGTCGCCGCACGCGTCGACGGCATGGACGCCCGGGCGCTGCGCGAGGCAGTCGACGTCTTGAAGCAGAGACTCGGCGATTGCGTGGTGTTGCTCGCAGCCGGGCACGACGGCAAGGCCGCACTGGCCGCCGGAGTCCACGGCGCGGCGCTCGACAGGGTCAAGGCGGGTGAGGTGGTCGCGCACGTCGCGGACCAGATCGGCGGCAAGGGCGGCGGACGTTCCGACATGGCACAGGGCGGAGGCGTCGATTCGCCGGCCCTGGACCGCGCGCTGGAGGGGCTCTCCGGGTGGCTGGAAAGCCGCATTTGACGGTGCCATGCCGGAAGTCATGCCGGTTTCGTTGCGCCGGCAGCGCTCGTTCCTATATGCTGGCAAACTACGATCGCCCCTGCGCCAGTCTAGCGCGGGAGATGGAGGAACCTGAACGTCGACGGCTCTGCCCGCTCAGTTCGCGATCGCCCTGTCACGCCATGCCGTGCGATCCGGAGGGGAACGCGCAGGTTGGTTTCGGGTCCAAATGGCTCGAATACATGGAGCTCCAGTCATGTTGATTTTGACCCGCCGCGTCGGCGAAACGCTGATGATCGGCGACCAAGTGACCGTCACGGTGTTGGGCGTGAAGGGCAACCAAGTGCGCATCGGCATCACCGCGCCCAAGGAGGTCGCCGTCCACCGCGAAGAAATCTATCAGCGCATCCGGCAAGAGCACGGCGGCGGGGTGGCGACCGAGCCCGAAGAATCGGGCGAGCGCAGTGGAACTCGGGGTTGATTCGGGGATCCTTCGACTTTACCCAGGTGTGATTCGCATTTATCCTCGACCACCCTTTGCGGCGGCCGGGATGCGTCGTGTCGTCATCGCCTCTGGCGCTACGTGACGTTTCGACGATGGCCACGGCGGAGCGGTACCACGAAAACCGAACGGCTTCGCGCCTCCCGGGGTGGCATCGGGTCAAAAGCCTGAGGGAAAGTTCGTCGGAAACGACAAAGCAGTCGGGAACGAATCAAGACGGTCGAAGCGGCGGCCGCGAGCGGTAGCGATGGACGAGCTTCGGGGATGATGCGAACCTGTCCCGAACGGCCCGCCAGTTTGCCCTGACGTCCGTTGTTACACTGCTGCTTGCAATCAAAAAATCCGGAGAGATGCCCGAGAGGCCGAAGGGGCTCCCCTGCTAAGGGAGTATCGGGTCAAAAGCCTGATCGAGGGTTCGAATCCCTCTCTCTCCGCCAGTTTTTCGTTGACGCGATTATCGTGAGAAAGGATAATTCGCGGCTCGCTTCAACGCTTCATGCGCCCGTAGCTCAGCTGGATAGAGTACCAGGCTACGAACTTGGTGGTCGGGAGTTCGAATCTCTCCGGGCGCGCCATTCAAGAAAAGACGACACCAGCGATTGAAGTCGCTGGTGTCGTTTTTTTTTTCGGTCATCCGCGCCGCAGCAGGCGCAACGGCGGCGTGGTCGCCACGCGCCAGGTGCCCGTCACACCGAGCAGTATCACGGCGGCCGTTGCCGCCAGGCCGGTCGCGACCAGTGGCCACGCCGGCGGTACGAAATGCTCGATATGGAACACGCTGCGCGCGAGCCACGCGCCGGCGCCGGCGGCAGCGGCCACCGCGCTCCCGGCGGAGATCAATCCGAGCAGCGCGAATTCGCACGCCGCGGCCACCCGCAACTGCCGGCGGCGGGCACCGAGCGGGCGCAACCGGGCCGCTTCGGGGCGGCGGTGGGCGGCGCTCGCGGCGCGCCCCGCGGCCAGCACCAGTGCGCCTGCCAGGAGACTGAAGACGAGCACCCAGCGCACCGCGCCTGCAACCTGATCGATGATGCCGCGGATGCGGTCGAGTAACTGGTC
>JAICJG010000129.1 GCA_025928585.1 Rhodanobacteraceae bacterium | reverse complement strand
CGACGGCCCGCGCCTGCTCGGCGGCGTCAACAGGGACCCGCACGAGCGGGTGGCTTTGCTGGACGCCGATGTCGAAAACCACCACGCCGAGGCCGCGGCCCCCGCGCAGGCCGTGGCAAAGATGGCCGACGCCCTGCCCGGCTTCGGAATCGTCGCGGCGGTGCTCGGAATCGTCACCACGATGTCCAACCTCACCGGCGACACCTCCAAGATCGGCGAGCACATCGCCGGCGCGCTGGTCGGGACCTTTCTCGGCATCCTGCTCTGCTACGGATTCATCGGCCCGCTGGCGGCGGCGATGGAAGCCCGGGTGCGCGAGGACGGCAAAGCCTTCGAGTGCGTCAAGGTCGCCCTGCTCGCCAGCCTGCGCGGCTACAACCCGAAGGTGGCGGTCGAATTCGCGCGCAAGGCGCTGTCGGCGCATGCGCGCCCGAACTTCCAGGATCTCGAGGAACACCTGAAAGGCGCCCGGGCCGGGGCCGGCGCATGAGCCAGGACAGCCCCGCCCCGCTGGTGATCGTCAAGCGCGGGAAGAAGACCCGCCACGGCCACCACAGCGGCGCCTGGAAGGTCGCCTACGCCGACTTCGTCACCGCGATGATGGCGTTCTTCCTCGTGATGTGGATCATCGGCGTCGGTACCCGCGAGCAGAAGGCGGCGATCGCCGCCTATTTCCGCAATCCCAGCGCAACCCCCGGCACCGCCACCGTCGCCCCGCCGGGCAAGGACGGCCCCGGTGGCGCCAGCGACTCCATGATCAAGCTCGGTGGTGCGATGGACCTGTCCCATGGCCCGGGCCAGGACCGCCACAACGGCCCCGTCGGTGCCGCTTCGAAGGAGCAGATCGACGAGCGCGCGCGCGAGCTCGACCGCAAGCGTCTCGAGGAGCTGAAGGTCCAGTTGAACGCCGCCATCCAGAACAGCCAGGCGCTCGCTCCGTACAAGGACCAGTTGCTGCTGGACATCACTCCGGATGGCTTGCGGATCCAGATCGTGGACAAGCTCAACCGGCCGATGTTCGACCTCGGAAGCGCACGGCTCAAGGACTACACGCAGGCGATCCTCGAGGAGCTGGCCAAATTCATCAACCAGGTGCCGAACCGCATCACCATCAGCGGCCACACCGACGACGCGCCCTACAGCAACGATCACGGCTACAGCAACTGGGAGCTGTCCGCCGACCGCGCCAACGCCGCGCGCCGGGCACTGCTCGCCGGCGGCCTGGACGAGGGCAAGATCGCCGAGGTCGTGGGACTCGCCGCGGCGGTCCCGCTCGACAAGGCCAATCCCGGCGATCCGATCAACCGGCGCATCAGCATCATCGTGCTGACCAAACAGGCCGCGGCCTCCGCACTCTCGCAAAGCGCCTACGGCGCGCAGCTTCCCGATCCGGTCGCGCCCCATCCCGCCACCCTGCACGGCTGACCGGGACAACCTCGCGCGCGGCGGCAAGTTCTCCGCGACGGCGGCACCGCGACCAGCCGCCATCATGGGGCGGAATTCGCGGCCCGTGACGTGAGGGTCTGGTGCCATGCCGCGCCCGCCGGACCTGCAGCGTTGCGGACTAGTGCGCATAGGCTCGCCACGGCCTCGCGCGCAGCGCCAACGTCATCGACCGCGAAGCTCGCGGCCGTCGATCGCCCGCCGGCGTGGCCGCGCGCAACGAGGAGGAAATGGAACCTCGGCGCAGCGGGCAAGACTTGATGGCCCTGTCTCTCGTTCCCAACTGTCGCCAGTCTTTACAAACGCGCCGGCCTCAGCCACCGGCTCAAGGCACAAACCATCGAAAAAACAAACACCTGCAGGCTGGCATTTTGGATGCATGGGGCCTCCTCGACCGGGGATACGCCGCGGAGCGGTCGATCTCCCCTGCACACCCAAGAGGAGGCTGGAGACCGTGAACACGCCAAAGGGAATCACGAGATACTGGATGCTGTCGGCCGGTGCATTGCTGGCGCTGCTTGGGTTCGGCCCTTGCGCGACCGCCAATCCGGTCAGGATCAACTTCAGCGGCACCTATGACTTCGGAAACAATGTCGGAATGCCGTTCAGCGGCTCCGCCAATCTGACGCTCCAGCCCGATCCGGCGGCCAGCCCGACGTTCCCTGCGCCGCCCGCTCCGCCTCCGCCTGGACCGCGGGTCGATCCCCAGGGCGCACAGTCCATCACCGGCGCCACCGGCAGCTTCAACGGCCACGCCATCACTGGCGTGCTCCCGCTCAACGGCGCTTCGCCGTCGGCCGGCGAATACGTCCCGGCAAGTTTCAGCGCCCTGGTCGCTTCGAACACCCCGGACGGTTCTCCCGCCGTCACGTTCGACAATCTCTTCTACGCAAGCGGTTCGCCGATCACCTGCATCGACATCAACGGGGACGGTTCCACGAGCCCCGGATATCCATTCTCCGGAGGCTTCCTCGATCCTTACGGCGTGCTGTTCACGCTCGACAACGGCGACCTGCTTGACCTGTGGAGCAACGGACTCATGCCACGGATCGGACTCAATTACGGAGTCATCCTGTTTGCACCGGCAGCCAGCAATTACGAGGTACTCTCCGCCCAGTTCAATGGCGTGCGGGCAGTGGTGCCAGCGCCGGACTTCCTGTGGGCGTTCGGCGCGGGGCTGCTCGGCCTGTTTGCATGGCGGCGCTCGATCGAGATGAAGCGGGTGCGGGCAAGGAACTGATCGCGGATCCGGTGTCCCGCGAGGCGGCCTGCTCTTTCCCGTTGCCACACCGGGACGGGCGCAGTGGCGCGCCCGTCCCGCCATCCGGCCTCAGTTTCTGGAAAGGCGCTCCCAGATGCGCGCGGCAACCTCCTCGCGCATCCCGAGGCCCTGTTGCATCAGCAGCAACACCGTGTCGACGTCGATCTGGCGAAGCCTGTGCATCATTGCCGCGGCTCCCACGATGCGCCCGACGCGCAGCGACCGGCCCAGCGGTGTGAGGTCCTGCAGCGGCACGTCGCGCCGCTGGTCTTCCAGCGCAGGTGCGATGCTCACCGGCAAGTCCCAGCCCTGTTGCAGGCGCAGCGCCGTCGGCGCCGACCACTGCTCCAGGAGCTGGCGGACCCTGCCCGGATCCGGCGCCACCTCGGGATGCCGCTCGTAACTGTCCCGCACCACCTGCACCACCACGATCGAACCGAGACCGTGCAGCAGGCCCAGCATCTGCGCGCTGAACGGATCGATTCGCGCGACGTAGCGCGCGTACTCGGCCGCAGCGACCGCCGACAGCAAGGTGTGCTCCCACACCACCGAAGGCAGATGGCCGAATGTTCCGCCGCGTTCGTTCAGCACAGGCTGCATCAGCGCCACCGCGATCAGGTGACGCAGCCCATCGGTTCCGATCATCGCCACTGCCCGTTCGATGTTTTCGATCGGTTCCGGCCGCACCCGGTACAGCGCACTGTTGGCGATACGCAAGAGGTTGCCGGCGAGGGCCGGATCGCGCGAAATGATGGCGGCGATCTGGCGGCGCGAGCTGTCTTCGTCGTTGACCACGTTCAGGAGTTGCGGCAACAGTTGCGGCCGCCGCGGCGCGTAATGCGAGCCGGGATGAATGCGCGACAGCACCGCGATCGCCGACTTCGCCACCCGCCCGTGGATCGCGGCATCCGGATTCGCGCGCCGGTCGCCCGGTGGCCGATCCTCGAACGCCGTCGCGTACATGCGCGCAAGGATCTCCTTGCCGCTCATGGCGGGTGGCGCGGGTGCTGGCTGCCCGCTCGCCCCGGTGGTCCGGGCAGGCTCCGCGAGCCGCACGCGCCGTTCCACCGACACGGCCGCGACATCGCCGCCGCGATCCCGCCGGCCGTACAGCCACCAGGTGGCGACGCATCCGGCCAGCGCCAGCAACGGAACCCCGAACCATAGGAAAGTCGTAGTCATCCCCTGGGACGCATTCCAACGCCCGCATGGTAAACAAAAAGAGGGAGCTGCGGGAGTTCATCGAGCCCGCTCGCGGGGTCGGCCAATGATGGCAGCGAACAGGACGGCGGCCTCGCCTCGGGCGCTCGCGAAGGGGCAATCATCGGGTTCGTTGGCGGGAGGACTTGCCGCCCCCATGTCGCAGCGATCACGCCAGCAAACCCCAGCCCATGAACGATCCCCTGCACATCGTCTGTCCCCATTGCGAAGCGGTGAACCGGGTGCCCTCGGACCGGCTTGGCGCGGCGCCTGCCTGCGGCAAGTGCCACCGGAGGCTTTTCGATGGCCATCCGGCGGCGCCGAACCAGGCCGGCTTCCAGCAGCACCTCGCCCGCAACGACATTCCCGTGCTGGTGGATTTCTGGGCACCTTGGTGCGCGCCCTGCCGCATGATGGCGCCCGAATTCGTGAAAGCCGCGGCGCAACTCGAGCCGTGGGTGCGCCTGGTCAAGCTTGATACCGAAGCGGAACCGGCGCTCGGCGCCCGCTACGACATCCGCAGCATTCCGACGCTGGCCCTGTTTCGCGGCGGCCGGGAGGTCGCGCGCCAAGCCGGCGCCATGCAAAGCGCAGGTATCGTGCAGTGGGTGCGGGCGCATGGCGCAGACAGCGGCGGCGAACGCCAGTGACGGCGGTTCGTTCCCTCCATGCCCTTTTTCGGCCGTCCCAATCAGGGCGTGACCCGACCCATCGCTCACGAGCTGGCGCATCGCCGTGATGGCGCTCTTCGGCGGCATCGGGGCGGCGCGGCCCGATCGTGCGGCTGGTGCTCGGCGTTCGATTCGGTTTCTTCGCGATCTGCACCGGTGGTTGCCCTGTTCGTGCTGTCGTTGCCGGTGGCCGTGGTCCTGGTACGCACCGAACACCACCAGCGCAGAAAAGCGGCCGCGAAGGAGTGACGTCCACCCAACTTCGGCGTCGCTTCCGGCGCGGACGACCAGCGCGGCAAGAGCGGCGGCGGCCATCTGCGCCTGATGACCGACCTCCGGCGACGGCGCAGAATGCATCGCATGATTGCGCAGGCTGGCGCTACGCCGTGTCCCACCGGAACAGCGCCGCGTAGTCCGCACCGGTGCGCCGGCAGGCGCGCCAGGCCAGGCCGCCTTCCGCCATCGCGTCGCGGACACTCGGTGCGATGCACCGCAGCGCGCGCGCGGCGGCCCGGTCGCGCAATCGCTGCAGGCCGGTCCGGCCCATCAGGTCCAGCGCCCACGGCGGCAGCAGTGCGGTCGCGGCACCCATGAAGACATCGCGGCTGAAGCCGGCGAATGGGATCGGCAGCCGGATCGAGCCGAGCACGCGCAGCGTCTCGTGGGTGCGTGCATCGAACGCCAGATCCGGGCGAACCTGCACGAAAAAGTCATCGAGGCCGGACACCGACGTCGGCACGCCGCGCGCGCCGAGGGCTTCCGCGATGCGACCCATCTCCGCCACATAGCGATGCTGCATCGCGGGCGGAATGGGCGCGTGGCAGTAGCGCTCGTACGCGCGCAGGAAGCACCAGCATCCGGCGCAATGCACCCACGTCAGCAGGTGCGGATCGTCTGCGCTGTACGCACGTCCGTCCGGCGCGGAGCCGCGTACCGTGCGGTGGATGACGCGCACTCGTTCGATCGCTGCCTCGGCCGGCGCCCGCGGCGCGTAGGTCGTGCGCCCGACGAACGCCGTGGTGTTACGCAGGCGACCGAGCGTATCGGAGCGGAAGGCGGAATGATCCCACACGCCTGCCAGCGCCAGCGGATGCAACGCCTGCAACATCAGTGAAGCCAGGCCGCCAGCCATCATCGACGGAAAGTCCGCGTGGATCTTCCAGGTCACGCTGTCCGGCCCGAACAGCCCGGGATCACCCAGCGGCGCATCGTAGTCCGGTGCCGGCGCTTCCCGGCTCAGCACCGCCAGCACCTGCCGTCGCAGGTGCCGGCGCGCAACCGGCGGCAACAGGTTCACGCCGGGCAGTCGCGGCCTGCGCGGCTGCGCGACGCCCGTGGCTTGGGTGTCGCCCGCGGACTTCGAGGGCGCGTTCATCACCCCGACATCCTACGCCGCGCCCGCGATCGGGCCAATCGCGAACCGCTTGCGCTACGGCGGCCATGCGTTCGATGCAGGCCGCCACCCGTCCTGAAAAGGACTATGCTTGGCCCGGGGAGTTAGGGGGATCGCCGAATGTCCAGTCCCAGGCTGACCGCCGTGGCGCTGTTCGCGCTCGCCTGCGCCTCCGGCACCGCCGCCGCATCCGCTTTCCAGAACGTCGCTTCGGGCTCCGCCCCATCCGGCCAGGCTGCTGCCGTTCCAAAGGCACCGGGCGCGCTGCTTCCCGCCAGTGCATTCGCCAGTCGTTCCCTCGTAAGCAGTCCGCGACTGTCGCCGGACGGCAAGTATGTGGCCGTGCGCACCGACAGCCCCTCGGGCGAGATGCATGGGCTGGCCATTTATCGTTTGTCGGACATGAAAGTGGTCAGTCTGCTGCGCCTGCCCATCTACGAGGTGCCGGT
>JAICJG010000092.1 GCA_025928585.1 Rhodanobacteraceae bacterium | reverse complement strand
GGGTGCCAGTGCGTTACGGGATTCGTAGGTTAGGCCGATGCCGGGCTTGACCCGGCGGAAGCCCAACGCGCGGGTCACACGATGGCGGGCTTCCCCATGAAGCCGGGTCAGCCGGACTACAGTTTTTGCCCGAATGTGGCGCTTCCGCACCTCCGCATCTGTCGCGCGAAAAGCAGGTTGGCGCTGGGCACAGCGAAGTCCAAGGCGCCGCCGCAGGGCAATGTTGGGCTTTCCCGAGGAATCCGGGTCAGCCCAACCTGCGCGCCCGTGCTGGGGGAAGGCTTGCCCAATCGCCTGAAATGACGCTAGAATTGCGGGTTCGAGCGCGCCCGTACGCGTCCGATCCTTCCAGAATAACGACAGAACCCACGAGAGCCGAAGTCATGTACGCAGTCATTGTTACCGGCGGTCGCCAGTACCGCGTGATGCAGGGCGAAGTCCTGCGGGTCGAAAAGCTGGATGCCGAGCCCGATGCCGCGGTCACGTTCGAGAACGTGCTGCTGGTCGGCGAGGGCGATACAGTCACCGTCGGCACTCCGAGCGTCGCGGGCGCCAGCGTGACCGCCAAGGTGCGCAACCACGGCCGCGCCGACAAGGTGCGCATCGTGAAATTCCGCCGCCGCAAGCACCATCGCAAGCAGATGGGTCACCGGCAGCACTACACCGAAATCGAAGTGACCGGCATCAGCGCCGGCAGCAAGTAAGGAGAAGCCGCCATGGCACACAAGAAGGGCGTAGGTTCCTCGCGCAACGGCCGCGACTCCAACCCGAAATACCTCGGCGTCAAGCTGTTCGGCGGCCAGGCCGTCGAAGCCGGCAACATCATCGTCCGCCAGCGCGGCACCCAGTTCCACCCGGGTACCGGCGTGGGCCTCGGCCGCGACCACACGCTGTATGCACTGGTCGATGGCAAGGTGGAATTCACCACCAAGGGCGCCAAGAGCCGCCGCACGGTGAACGTGGTTGGCGACTGACGCGGTGCGACAACGCTATTCGAGAGGCCCCGCTTCGAGCGGGGCTTTTCGTTTCTTGAAGCAGGGAGCAGGGAAGAGGGAGCAGGGCAAAAGCCCGTATCCCTTACCATGTGCCCGCGTCGGTTTTTCCCTGCTCCCTTCGCCCTGCTCCCTGCTCCCATGAAATTTGTAGATGAAGCCATCATCAAGGTGCAGGCCGGCAACGGCGGGGACGGCTGCGCCAGTTTCCGGCGCGAGAAGTTCATTCCGTTCGGGGGGCCGAACGGCGGCGATGGCGGCGAAGGCGGCAGTGTGTGGATGGTCGGCGACGAGGGCCTGAACACGCTCGTCGATTTCCGGCACCAGCGCCAGTTCAAGGCGCAGCGCGGCCAGAACGGCATGGGCAGTGACATGTACGGGCGTAGTGGGGAGGACACCACGATCCGGGTGCCGGTCGGCACATCGGTGTTCAACGTGGACACCGGCGAGCTGATCGGCGACCTCACTGCGCACGGCCAGAAGCTGCTGGTCGCGAAAGGCGGCAAGGGCGGCCTCGGCAACATCCACTTCAAGAGCTCCACCAACCGCGCGCCGCGCCGCTTCACCTCCGGAACTCCCGGCGAGGAGCGCGAGCTGAAGCTCGAATTGAAGGTACTCGCCGACGTTGGTCTGCTGGGCTTTCCGAATGCCGGCAAGAGCACCTTCATCCGCGCGGTGTCGGCGGCGACCCCGCGGGTGGCGGATTACCCGTTCACGACCTTGCAGCCGCACCTGGGCGTCGTCAGCGTCGGCCCGTCGCAGGGTTTCGTGGTGGCCGACATCCCGGGGTTGATCGAAGGCGCGGCCGAAGGCGCGGGCCTCGGCATCCAGTTCCTGAAGCATGTTTCGCGCACCAGCCTGCTGCTGCATCTGGTCGACGTGGCCCCGCTGGATGGCGCCGATCCGGTCGAGCAGGTGCGGATCATCGAGGGCGAGTTGCGACGCCACGATCCGGAACTGTTGCAGCGTCCTCGCTGGTTGCTGCTCAACAAGATTGACCTGTGGGCGCCGGAAGAGCGCGAAACGAACGCGCGCGAAATCGTCAGGCGTCTGGGTTGGCAGGCGCCGTGGTTCGCGGTCTCGGCCGCCGAGCGCATCGGCACCCTTGAAGTGTGTCTTGCAGTGCAGCGGTTCTTCGACGAGCAGCGGGCGGAAGAGTCGACCATCCGCGAACGGGACAGCGAATGAGCGACGGCACCGTCAGCGTCTTTGTTCCGATCGTCGCACCCGAGGGAAACGCAGGGGCGAACGAGGGAAAGCTTGTGTCTCCCTCGCCCGCAACCCGCTTCCTCGTTGGGGGAAGAGGGGAGGGTGAGGGGGCATGCCGCGCAGGTCGCGCCACCCGGGTCTGTGAGGAGCGGGTCGGCGGCCGTGCCGTGGAGGCTTTTCCCCCTCGCCCGAACCCTCTCCCTCGACCACAAACCGCCTGGCGAGAGGGAGGCTGCGACGATGCGGCCGCCGTGTGGGGCGCGACAACAAAAAAGCCGGCTGGCGCCGGCTTCGCTTTTCCGCTCTCCCCCCCGGAGAGGGGCCGGGGTGAGGGTACGGACTTTGTGTGCCTTTCAATGAAGGACCGAACCCTCATCCGGCGCTTCGCGCCACCTTCTCCCGAGGGGAGCAGGAACCAAAACAGCTCAGGCGATCGCCTTGATGTGGGCGGCCAGGCGGCTCTTGTGGCGCGCGGCCTTGTTGCGGTGGATCAGGCCACGGCTGGCATAACGGTCGAGCACGGGCTCGGCAGCCTTGTAGGCGGCTTCCGCTCCGGCCCTGTCCTTGGCCTCGATGGCCTTGAGCACCTTGCGGATCGTCGAGCGCAGCATCGAGCGCTGGCTGGCGTTGCGCATGCGGCGCACTTCGGCCTGGCGGGCGCGCTTCTTGGCGGACTGGATGTTGGCCACGGGGTGACTCCGGGGAATAAGTGCGGAAAGAAGCCGGCAAGTATCGCGGGATTGCCGATTGCAGTCAATGCTCGAGGGAGCAGGGAGCCGGGAGCCGGGAGTCGGGGCGGTCGTCCCCTGCTCCCTTTGCCCTGCTCCCTGACGTTCGCGTGAAACGCCCACCCAGCCTGCTCCGCGGGGTGTTCTCGTTCAGCAGCATGACCCTGATTTCGCGCGTGCTCGGGCTGGTGCGCGACGTCTCGATCAGCCACGTGTTCGGGGCGGATGTCGCCACCGACGCGTTCGTGATCGCCTTCCGCATCCCCAACTTCATGCGGCGGCTGTTCGCGGAGGGCTCTTTCGCGACCGCCTTCGTCCCCGTGTTCACCGAGGTCAAGGAGAAAGGCAGCCATGCCGGGTTGAAGGAGCTGACCTCGCGCGTGACCGGCACGCTCGGCGGGGTGCTGCTGGTCGTCACCGCGCTGGGGCTGATCTTCGCGCCATGGCTGGCGATCGGCTCGGCACCCGGTTCGCTGGACGATCCGCACAAGCTGTCGCTGACGGTCCACCTGCTGCGGCTGACCTTTCCCTACCTGCTGTTCGTGTCGCTGACCGCGTTGTGCGGGGGGGTCCTGAACAGCTTCCACCGGTTCGCGCTGCCGGCGCTCGCGCCGGTGATCCTGAACCTGTGCCTGATCGTGGGCGCGCTGTGGCTGTCGCGACACCTCGCGGTACCGATCGAGTCACTCGGCTGGGCGGTGCTCGCGGCGGGCGTCCTGCAACTGGCGTTCCTGCTGCCGGCGGTGCGCCGGCTCGACCTGCTGGCGCTGCCGCGTTGGGGCTGGCGGCACCTCGAAGTGCGCAAGATCATGCGCCTGATGCTACCGACCCTGTTCGGGTCGTCGGTGGCGCAGATCAACCTGCTGCTCGACACCATCGTGGTGTCGCTGCTGATTGCCGGATCGCAGACCTGGCTGTATTACGCGACCCGTTTCCTGGAACTGCCGCTCGGGGTGTTCGGCGTCGCGCTCGGCACCGTGATCCTGCCGGCGCTCTCGCGGCACCACGTGAGCGCCGACCGCGCGGGCTTCTCGCGATCGCTCGACTGGGGCCTGCGCACCACGTTGCTGATCGCGATGCCGGCGATGTGCGGGTTGCTGCTGCTGGCCGAACCGGTGGTCGCCACGTTCTTCCAGAACGGGCGCTTCACCGCGTTCGACAGTCACATGACCGCGATCGCGATCGTGGGACTCGCGGCCGGCGTACCGGCGATCGCGCTGACCCGCACCCTGCTGCCGGCGTTCTATTCGCGGCAGGATACGCGCACGCCGGTGCGGGCGGGCGTGATCGCGCTGATCGTCAACATGGCCTGCAATTTCGCGCTGATCGCGCTGCTGTTCGAGCTGTGGGCGCCGTCTGCGGTGCGCCAACTGCCATGGCTGGAGGGCATTGCGCGGGTGCCGGGGTTGCACCTCGGCATGGCGATCGCGAGTTCCATCTCGAACTACCTGCAGTTCGCGCTGTTGTGGCGGTACCTGAAGCGTGCCGGCGTGTATCGGCCCCAGCCCGGTTGGGGACGGCACTGGTTGCGCATTGGCGTGGCGAGCGGCGCGCTGGCGGTGGTGGTGGGGATCGGGCTTTGGTTCTGGCCGTGGCAGCAGTGGACCCGCGAGCCGATAGCGATGCGGGTCTGGAAACTCGTCGGACTGGTTTGCGCGGGCGGCGCGGCCTACCTCGTGGGGTTGTATGCCACGGGTTTCCGGATGCGTGACCTGCGAGAGCTCGCATAAACCATCGAGTGCGTCGGTGGGCCCAAGGAGCGTAGCGACGGAGCCGGCATTCGATGGCGCTGCCGTCTCCGCCCTTCTGGCTTGAGCCGGCCTGCGCAAGCTGGCCGGCGCGGACCGGCTGACTTGGCCCGGTGGCGGTGAACGGCGATAATGCCCGATCCCATTGGAGCGTGCGCATGTACGTCCAACCTGCCGACGCACCCAAACGCAAGCCGGTGACGGTGCCGGGGCTCCGCGCGATGAAGAAGCGCGGCGAGAAGATCGTGGTGCTGACCTGCTACGACGCGAGTTTCGCGGCCCACATCGAAGCCGGGGGCGTCGACGTGGCGCTGGTCGGCGATTCCGTGGGCATGGTGGTGCAGGGCCATTCCAGCACCTTGCCGGTCACGCTCGACCAGATGGTCTACCACACGTCGCTGGTGGCGCGCGGCCTCGCGGCCACGCTGCTGATCGCCGACCTGCCGTTCATGCAGTTCCGGGATCCGGCGACGGCGCTCGCCGCGGCGGGCCGGCTGATGGCCGAAGGCGGCGCGGCGATGGTGAAGCTGGAGGGCGGCAGCGACTGGATCTGCGAGGTGATCGCGGCACTCGCGGCGCACGATATCCCGGTCTGCGCCCATCTCGGGCTGACGCCGCAGTCGGTGCACAAAATGGGCGGATACCGGATGCAGGGCAAGGGCGGCGACGCCGCCGCACACCTGCGCGACCGCGCCCGAGCGGTGGTGGCGGCCGGTGCGGAACTGCTGGTGCTGGAATCGATACCGGCGGCGCTCGCCGCGGAGATCACCCGGGACCTGCCGATCCCGACCATCGGCATCGGCGCGGGGGCCGAGTGCGATGGCCAGGTGCTGGTTTGTTATGACATGCTCGGCATCACGCCGGGGCACCGGCCGAAGTTCAGCAAGGATTTTCTCGCGGGACGCGGGTCGGTTCGCGACGCGATCTTGGCGTACGCTGACGATGTGCGCGCAGCGCGCTTCCCGGGGTCGGAGCAAATCGCCGGTTGACATGGATACCCTGATGGACCGTCGGTTCGGTTTGGCCCGGGAGCCCGTGCTTCCATGAAACCCCTTGCATGCTTGCGCCCCGAGGATTCGACTGCCGTCCGGACCCTTGCCGGCGGCGCCACGGGGGAGCACGCCATTGCCGGAACGGGGACGCGCTGAAATGCGCACGGTCGCAGACGTCCGCGCCCTGCGCGCCAGCATCCAGGCCTGGAAGAAGGACGGGCACCGGATCGGCTTCGTGCCCACCATGGGCAACCTGCATGCGGGGCACTATTCGCTGGTCGAACTGGCCCGGCGCCACGCCGACCGCGTGGTGGTCAGCGTATTCGTGAATCCGACCCAGTTCGGCCCGAACGAAGACTACACGCGTTATCCGCGCACGCTGGCGGAGGATACGGTGGGGCTGGTCGACCACCAGTGCGACCTGCTGTTCGTGCCCGCGGTCGACGCGCTTTATCCGTGCGGACTCGAGCATGCACTGCGTGTGCACGTCCCAGAGGTCGGCGACACCCTCGAAGGCGAGCACCGTCCGGGTCATTTCGACGGGGTCGCGACGGTGGTCGCGAAACTGCTGGCGATGGTCGATCCGGACCTTGCGGTGTTCGGCGCCAAGGACTGGCAGCAGTTGCTGGTGGTGCGGCGCCTGGTCCGCGAGTTGGCGCTGCCGGTCGAAATCCTCGCGGGGCCCATCGTGCGCGAAGCCGATGGCCTGGCGATGTCGTCCCGCAACCGCTATCTGGACGACGACCAGCGGGCCCGCGCGCCGCAATTGCACGCCACCCTCGAATGGATGCGGGAATCGTCCCGGGAAGGACACGCGCGTGCGGCGGTCGAGGGCGCGGCGATGCGCCGGCTCGAACGTTCGGGCTTCGTGCCCGATTACGCGGTGGTGCGGCGCGCCGTGGACCTCGCGACACCGGCAGAAGGCGAGCGCACCGGGCTCATGGCCCTGGTGGCGGCACGCCTCGGCGATACCCGCCTGATCGACAACTTGCCGCTCGACTGACCGGCGCTTTGCCGCCGCTCCGGTTGTGCAGTGCAACAATGCGGGTGGGGCGCGATATAATGAGTGCTCACGACAGGCCGGAGGCCGGAGCGCCCATGCAATTGAACATGCTCAAAGCCAAGATCCATCGTGCGACCGTGACCCACGCGGAGCTGCACTACGAAGGTTCGATCGCGATCGATGGCGACTTGCTGGATGCCGCGGGAATCCGCGAGTTCGAGCAGATCCACGCCTGGAACATCAACAACGGGGAGCGTTTCGTCACCTACGCCCTGCGCGCCGAGGAAGGCAGCGGGGTCATCTCCGTGAACGGAAGCGCGGCGCACCGGGCCCAGCCCGGCGACCTCGTCATCATCGCCGCGTTCGTGACGCTGACCGAAGCCGAGGCCGCGCAGCACCAGCCGCAACTGATCTATGTCGATGCGCAGAACCACATCGCGCGGACCAACCGTTCCATACCGAAGCAGATGGCGGCGGCCTGACTTGTGCGATCGTCCCTGATCGCTGCTTCGGTTGGCCTTGGCACAGGTTTCGCTGGCGTAAATCCTGAAGACCAGAACGGCCATCCATGGCCTGACTGTTCACAACGGCCCCTTGCGTAGGGAGGCCGGGTGTAGGCCGGATCAAGCTGCCTGGGGAGGGTCGGGCGTCGCGCTTCGCGCGCTGCCTTGATCCGCCCCACGGATTTTGCGGGCCTGCTCGGCCAGCGCCCACGCGACATGTTCGCGCACCAGCGGTGATGGATCCTCCGCGCGTGCTTCGAGGGCGGCGGTCACTCCAGCCGACGGCGGTGCATTGCCGAGCGCGACCGCGACGTTGCGCGAGAAGCCCTCGTAGCCCGCGCGGCGGACGGGCATGCCCATGGTGTTCTCCAGGAATTCGTCCTCGCTCCAGCCGAACAGTTCGGCGAGCTTGGCGCCGGCGAGGCCATGGCGCGGTGCGAAAGCCTCTTCGCGGGTGGGCTTGGCGAACTTGTTCCATGGGCAAACGAGCTGGCAGTCGTCGCAGCCGAATACGCGGTTGCCGATCAGCGGGCGCAGGTCTTCCGGAATCGCCCCCTTCGCTTCGATCGTGAGGTAACTGATGCAGCGGCGCGCCTCCAACTGGTAGGGACCCGTGATCGCCTGCGTCGGGCACACGTCGATGCAGCGCGTGCAGGTGCCGCAGTGCGCGCTAGAAGGCGTGTCGAGCGGCAGCGGCAGGTCGGTGTACAGCTCGCCGAGGAAAAACCACGATCCGGCATCGCGGTCCAGCAGCAGGGTGTGCTTGCCGATCCAGCCGAGCCCCGCGTTGCGGGCCAGTGCCTTCTCCAGCACCGGGGCCGAATCGGTGAAGGCGCGGTAACCGAACGGCCCGACTTCAGCCGCGATGCGGTCGGCAAGTTTCTGCAGGCGATGGCGGATCAACTTGTGGTAGTCACGCCCGAGCGCATAGCGGGCGATGTAGGCGCGCTCGCCGTCCGCCAGGGTTTGCCATGCGGCATCGGCATCCGCGTCTTTCGGGAAGTAATCCAGGCGCACCGAGATCACCCGCACGGTGCCGGGCTGCAGCTCCGCCGGGCGACTGCGCCGGGTGCCGTGGCGCTGCATGTAGTCCATCGTGCCGTGGCGGCCTTCCCGCAGCCACGCCAGCAGGTGCGCCTCGTCTTCTTCGAGCGCGACGCCGGCGATCCCGACCTTGGCGAAGCCGAGTTCCTCGCCCCAGGCCTTGATCCGCCCCGCGAGCGCGGACAAGTCCATGGCATGGGCGGTGGTTTCACTGACCGTTGGCATCCGCACATTGTAGGATCACGCAATGTCGAGCCCCGATCCGCAGACCGCGCTGTTCACGACGGCACAGGTGCGCGCGCTCGATCGCGCCGCGATCGACGGCGGCATCGCGGGGATCGAATTGATGGAACGCGCGGCGCGCACCGCACTCGACGCGTTGCGAACACGCTGGCCGCGGGCCCGCAGCCTGACCGTCGTGTGTGGTCCCGGCAACAACGGCGGCGATGGATTCTTGCTCGCGGCGCTGGCGCGCCAGACAGGTTTGGAGGCGCGGGTCATCGCCATCAGCGAGAAGGCCGGGGGCGATGCCGGGCTCGCCCGCGAGCGTTTCCTGCGCGAAGGCGGTGTGCTGTCGCCGGTCGATGCGGCGCTCCCGGAAGCGGATGTTTTCGTGGATGCGCTGTTCGGCTCGGGCCTCAACCGCGCGCCGGAAGGGGCGGCGGCGCGGCTGGTGTCGGCGCTGAATGCGCAGTCGAAACCGGTGCTCGCCCTGGACGTACCGAGCGGGCTGGATTCCGATACCGGGCTCGCGTTCGATCCGTGCGTACGCGCCGCGGCGACCACATGCTTCGTCGGCTGGAAGCGCGGTCTGTTCACGGCGCGCGGGCCCGAACAGTGCGGCGAACGTTCGCTGGCGACGCTCGGGATTCCCGCTGGGGTGTTCCGGGATCTGTCCCCGGATGCAACGCTGCTGGTTGCCGGCGCGTTGCCCCCCCGGCCCAAGGACAGCCACAAGGGACGCTACGGCCACGTGCTCGCGATTGGCGGCGAGCTCGGGGCCGGCGGTGCGGCCAGGCTGTGCGGCGAGGCGGCGCTTCGCATCGGGGCCGGGCTGGCGAGCGTCGCCACCCGCGAATCCAATGTCGGTGCGATTCTCGCGGCGCGTCCGGAACTGATGCCGCACGGCGTGCACGTGCCGCGCAACCTGGAACCGCTGCTGGCGTCCGCCAGTGTGGTGGCGCTGGGGCCGGGGCTCGGCCAGGGCGAATGGGGCGTCGGGCTTTGGCAGGCGGCGCTGGAGGCGGGCAAGCCCACGGTGCTCGATGCCGATGGGCTCAACCTGCTCGCGAAGTCGCCGCACGTTTTGCCGGAGCGGACCGTGCTGACGCCGCACCCCGGCGAGGCGTCGCGATTGCTGGACTGCTCGACCGCCGAGGTGCAGGCGGATCGCTTCGCCGCGGTCCGGTCGATCGCGGCAAGGTATCGTGCGGTGGCGGTGCTGAAGGGGGCCGGCAGCCTGGTTGCCGATCCGAATGGCCGTGTCGCCGTTTGTCCATGGGGCAACCCCGGGATGGCCAGCGGGGGCATGGGCGACCTGCTGACGGGAGTGGTCGCGGGCCTGCTCGCGCAGGGGCTCGATCCGTGGGATGCCGCGTGCACCGGCGTGGGCGTGCACGCCCGTGCGGGTGACCTGGCGGCACGGGCGGGCGAACGCGGCTTGCTGGCATCCGATCTCTTCCCTTACCTGCGGGCGCTGGTGAACGGCCGTGTCTGATACCGAAAGAACCTGCTCGGTGCACTTGCCGGACGAGGCCGCGACGGTGGAGCTCGCGCGCCGCCTGGCCCCGTCCATCGCGGATGGCGGCGTGCTGTACCTGCGCGGCGAACTCG
>JAICJG010000050.1 GCA_025928585.1 Rhodanobacteraceae bacterium | reverse complement strand
GGCGCCGTAATCGACGAAGCAGGCTTCGAGGGAAGGTTCGACCCGCGTAATGCGGGCCTTGTAGATGTTCGACTTCTTCTGTTCGCGCGAGGGGATTTCGAGGTCGAGGTCGTACAGGGTTTGACCATCTACGATGGCCACACGCAACTCCTCGCGCTGAGTCGCGTTGATCAACATGCGTTTCATTGTGGATTCCTTCGGGTCGCCGGCGCGACTACGCGTCTCCCGCGGCGCCTTGCAGGGCGGCCGGCCGGATGACGTGCCGCGCCCGGCGGCAGTCGCCGGGTCCGATGCGTGGCCCCGGCAGGTGATGGTCTTGTTGTATGCGTCCCGGCGTTCCCCGACCGTCCTGTCGACGGCGGGCAAACTTCGATCCCGAACGTTACGATGGCGAGGTTCCGGCTGCACCCGGTTGGGGAACGGCAGGCGGACGCCTTGTCTGCGCAGCGATCAGGAGCAGGTTCACCCGTGCGGGGCGAGAGCCTGCGTGGCGCGCGGCAATCCTATCATCGCAAAGGGATTTTTCCAATGGCGGCAGGAACTTCGGCCACGGACTTCACGGCGGTGCGAACCATCGAGGTGGGTCCGGAGCGCGACGGGCAGCGCCTCGACAACGCCCTGGCGGCACTCCTGAAGGGGGTTCCGAAGGGGCACATCTACCGGTTGCTCCGCACCGGACAGGTGCGGGTGAACGGCAGGCGCGTCAAGCCCGACGCGCGGCTCGCCGCCGGGGATCGCCTGCGGATCCCGCCGGTGCGGATCGCGGAGCGGGGAGAATCCGGCACGCCGCCACCGGCGATGCTGGAGGCGGTGCAGCGCGCCGTGATCTTCGAGGATCGCGATTTCCTCGCGATCGACAAGCCCGCGGGTATCGCCAGCCACGGCGGCAGCGGGATTGCGTTCGGGGCGATCGAACTGCTGCGCGCGGCCCGTGCGGGCGAACACCTCGAACTCGCGCACCGGCTGGATCGCGACACCTCGGGCGTGCTGGTGTTCGCGCGCAGCCGCCGCGGGCTCACCGGGCTGCAGGCACTGATCCGCGACGGCGCGACCAAGAAGCAATACCTGTGCCTGATGACCGGCAAGCTCGCGCGCGCAAGGTTCGACGTCAATGCACCGCTGCGGAAATCGGTGCTGGCCGGCGGCGAGCGGATGGTGCGTGTCGATGACGCCGGCAAGCCGGCCCTGACCTTCTTCCGCGAAATCGAGCGTTACGGAGGTGCGAGCCTGGTCGAGGCGACCCTCGCGACCGGCCGAACCCACCAGATCCGGGTGCACGCGGCGCACGCGGGGTATCCGCTGGCGGGCGACCCGAAATACGGCGATCGCGAAGCCAACCGGCGGTTCCGCGATGTGGGATTGAAGCGCCTGTTCCTGCACGCCGCACGCTTCGAGTTCGAACTCGGCGAGCGCGCCTACAGCTTTTCCGCGCCGCTGCCCGATGATTTGCGCGCGGTGCTGGACCGGCTTCAGGAAGCAAGGGCTCCTTGACGCGGATCCACGCGGACATGGCCAGGAGCAGGAGCTGGTTTGGACGCGGATCGGGGCCGTCAAGAGCGGATCAAGATCAGGCGCAGGAATCTTTGCCACCAAACGGATGCAGGTGCGCGATCGCAGGCGCTCCATCCGGGTCAATCCGCATGGATGCACGTCTGATGGTCTTTCGATTCGTCTCGTGACGCGGCGCAATGGCGAGGCGCACTGCTAGAATTGCCGGCTTCATGTTGCCCCGGGAACCCGCATGAAACTGACCATCTTCGGCACCGGCTACGTGGGCCTCGTGACCGGCACCTGCCTCGCCGAAATGGGCAACCAGGTGCTGTGCATGGATGTCGATGCGGACAAGATCGCGCGGCTCGAACGCGGCGAAATTCCGATCTTCGAGCCCGGCCTCGAACCGCTGGTGAAGCGCAACCACGAGGCGGGCAGGCTGAAGTTCACGACCGACGCCGCGGCGGCGGTCGCGCATGGAGAAGTGATCTTCATCGCGGTTGGCACGCCGCCGGACGAGGACGGCAGTGCCGATCTCAAGTACGTGCTGGCGGTTGCGCGCAGCATCGGTGAACACTTGCAGCGTTACGCGGTGGTGGTCGACAAGTCCACCGTGCCGGTCGGCACCGCCGACCGGGTGCGCGCGGAGATCGCGGCGGTATTGCAGGGTCGCGGCTCGGACGTCGCCTTCGACGTCGTTTCCAATCCGGAATTCCTGAAGGAAGGCGACGCGGTCAACGATTGCATGAAACCGGACCGCATCATCGTCGGCGCCTCGTCGCCGCGCGCGATCGAGATCCTGAAGAACCTGTATGCACCGTTCAACCGCAACCACGAGCGGATCGTCGTGATGGACGAACGCTCGGCCGAGCTAACCAAGTATGCAGCCAACGCGATGCTGGCGACCAAGATCAGCTTCATGAACGAGATGGCCAACATCGCCGAGCGGGTGGGGGCGGATGTGGAAATGGTGCGCCACGGCATCGGTGCCGATCCGCGCATCGGCTACCACTTCATCTATCCGGGCACCGGCTACGGCGGTTCCTGCTTCCCGAAGGACGTGCAGGCGCTCGAGCACACCGCCCGCCAGTACGACTACGACCCACGACTGCTGGGGGCGGTGGAAGCGGTCAACCGCGACCAGAAGCGCAAGTTGTTCGACCTGATCGGCCGCCACTTCGGCGGCGAGCTGCGTGGCAAGACCATCGCGTTGTGGGGATTGGCATTCAAGCCCAACACCGATGACATGCGCGAGGCGCCGAGTCGCGTCCTCATGGAAGCGCTGTGGAAAGCGGGAGCCCGAGTGCGCGCGTTCGACCCCCAGGCGCGGGGCGAAACTGCGCGGATCTACGCTGCCCGCCAGGACCTCGTGCTCTGCGAGGATCCGTGGTCCGCGCTGGAAGGTGTCGACGCGCTGGCGGTGGTGACCGAATGGAAGGTGTTCCGCAGCCCCGATTTCGGGCGCATCAAGGCGGCGCTGAAAACACCGGTAATCTTCGATGGACGCAATCTCTACGATCCCGCGATGGTCGAGGCCGCGGGCCTCGGCTACTACGGCATCGGTCGGGGGCGCAGCGTGTCTGCAGGGCGGGAAGGCCGATGAATACTCCGGACGACGAACGCATGAACGAACTCGAGCTGAAGTTGACCTTCCTCGATGATGCGGTGGCTTCATTGAACGATACCGAGGCCCAGCAATCCCGCCGCTTGCTGGAACTCGAGAACGCCTTGACGGAACTGCGCCGTGAGCTCGCGTCGCTGCGCACCAGCCTGTCGGACGACGTGCAGGACGAACCTCCTCCGCCGCATTATTGATGCCATGGGTTTTCCCTTCTCCCCCGGGAGAAGATGGCGCCCAGCGCCGGATGAGGGTCCGCATCCGCGCGCGCGGTATGAAGGCTCGCCTCGGGGTTCCGTACCTTCACCCGTCCCTTCGGGGCACCCTCTCCCGGAGAGGGACTGCAAATCACGCTGTGAGGCTCCCTCGTGAGTGAATCACTCCGCGACCAATTGTTGAAGGCCGGCTTCAAGGCGTCGCCGAAGCCGAAGGCCCAGCCGCACCCGCACAAGCCGGGGGCCCGCAAGCCGCATGAAACCGGCGAGCCCGATCTTGCCCGGGCGTTCTCGCTGCGCGCCAGGGCCGATCGGGCGGAACGCGAAGCCGCCGAGCGCGACGCGCGCGAAAAGGCCGCGGCGAAGAAGGAACGCAAGCGCAAGCTGCAGGAATTGCTGGCCGGCAAGGCCTTGAACCAGGCCGATGCCGACCAGCCGCGCAACTTCGAATACGCCGGCAAGATTCGCCGCGTGTACGTCACGTCCGAACAACTGGCCAAGCTCAATGTTGGCGAGCTCGGCGTGGTGATGCACGGCGGGCGCGCGCTGCTGGCGGTCCGCGACGTCGTGTTGTCCGCGCAAACTATTGCACCGGATGTCGTGGCGCTGCTGGTGGATCCCGATGCGCCGGCGCCGGACGATGGCGTTCCCGACGATCTGATGTGGTAGTTGTACATCCCGTTTCGGGACGAAAGACGGCCCGGCGCGCCGAGCGCGAAGTTCTGCGCCGGCACGCGCGGGGCAAGCGAACTTCCCGCTCTGGCCGGCCTGTCTGTGGAAGAGGACAGAATCCGCCCGGCTTCAGGCCGACGCGGTTGCCAGCGCCGGATTGAACCAGCCCTGCTTCGGCGCGAAGCGCGGACCGTGCGCCTGCGCCAGCGCTTCGAGTTTTCCGCGCAAGGCGCCCGCGCCGGCCGAGCGGATGTACTGGATCGGGCCGCCGCGAAACGGCGCGAAGCCGGTGCCGAAGATCACGCCCGCATCCAGCAGGTCGGCGTCCGCGACCACGCCGTCGTGCAGGCAGGCCACGGCTTCGTTGAGCAGTGGCAGGATCAGCCGGTCCTCGAGGCCGGCCGGCGCCTGGTAGTGCGCATCGACCCGCGGCTTCTCGGGCTTGCCATCCTTCCAGACATAGAAGCCCTGGCCATCCTTCTTGCCGCGTTTGCCCGCATCGACCTTGTCGGCGAGGCCTTCGGGCAACTCGAGGCCGAGGAAGGGTCCCAGTTCGCGCCCCACCGACCACGCGACGTCGAGCCCCACGGTATCGATCAGCTCGATTGGACCCATCGGCATGCCGAAATGCCTGCCTGCGCGGTCGATCACCGGGTCGGGAACACCTTCGGCGTGGCAGCGCACCGCCTCCAGCAGGTACGGCATCAGGATCCGGTTGACCAGGAATCCCGGCGTGCCCCGGACAGGCAGCGGCAGTTTGCCGATGGCCTTCACCCACGCGAGCGCGCGCTTCTCGATCACGGGATCGAGCGCATCGTGGCGGACGACCTCGACCAGTGGCATCTGCGCGACCGGGTTGAAGAAGTGCAGGCCCAGGAAGCGACCTGGCTGCCTCAAGGCGCCGCGCAATTCATCGAGCGGAATCGACGAGGTGTTGGTCGCGACCAGCGCGTCGCCGGCGATCTCCGGCTCGAGGGCACGATACACATCTTTCTTCGCAGTGGGATTCTCGAAGATCGCTTCGATCGCGAGCTGCGCGCTGGCGACACCGGCTCCTTCGATGTCGGCCGTGAGCCGGCTCGCGGCAGCGCCGACGCGATCCGGCGTCTTCAGCTTCTTCTCGAACAAACCGCGCGCGCGCGCCAGCGCGGGTTCCACGAACTTCAGCTCCCGATCCTGCAGCGTGACCTCGAAGCCCCGTAGCGCGCTCCAGGCGGCGATGTCGCCACCCATGACGCCGGCACCGACCACGTGCACGTGACGAATCGCATGCGGCGTATCGCCCGCCAGCGATCGCATCCGCTCGCGCAGGAAGAAAATCCGGATCAGGTTGTGCGCGGTCGTGGTTTTCGCGAGCCGGGCGATCGACCGCGCCTCCAGCCTGAGCCGCTGGTGGATGTCGCCGCCGCCCCGGCGCCAGACCTCGATCAGCGCGGACGGCGCGGGGTAGTGCGCGGGCGGTGCCTTGGCCGCCGCCTGCCGACGCATCACCGGCGCGAGGACCTGGCGTGCCGGCCAGGCATTGGAAAACCATGCCTTCAGCCGTTGCGGCAGCGGTCGCCCGATCGGGTGCAGCGCCAGTCGCTTCGCCTCGTCGAGCAGCGCATCCGGCGCGGCCAGCCGGTCGACCAGGCCGTCCCGGCATGCATGGCCGGCGCTCGAAGCCCGACCGGTCAGCATCATCGACAGCGCCGCGGGCGCTCCGATCAGGCGCGGCAGGCGGGCGGTACCGCCCCAACCGGGGTGGATCCCAAGTTGCACCTCGGGCAGCGCGATGCGCGTTTCCGGCGCCCGTGCGGCGACCCGCATCCGGCACGCCAGGGCGAGTTCGGTGCCGCCGCCCATGCACACGCCGTGGATCGCGGCGACAGTCGGAATCGGCAACCGTGCCAGCCGCTCGAACACCCGCTGGCCGTGTTCGATTTCCTCGCGAATCATGCCCTTGCGGGCATATTCCTCGAATTCCTTGAGGTCTGCGCCGACCGCGAAGCCGGACGGCTTGCCCGAAAGGATCACGACTGCCGCGGGTCGCTCGATGGCGATCCGCTCCAGCATCGCGTCCAGTTCGTCCAGCACCTCCCGTGACATTGCATTGACGCTGCTGCCGGCATGATCCAGCGTCGCAACCAGCACCCCGTCCGCGCCGATCGAGGGCCTCCAGTGCCTGAACCGCAAACCGTCGAACACGTCTCGTTTCCATCACCGACTCCTCAGCATCATCGGTTGCGGAGGGAACCAGGTCAACGCCAAGGTCAGGATGCAGTCGTGGCAGAAAGCGCTTCGGCAACGGAGTTTGCGCAGGACAGCCTGCTCGATCGCATCCTTGGCGCTGACAAGGTGCTGGTGGCGTTGCGTTGCGATGATCATGACGCGCTGCTCGAAAGCCTGGCCGGCGCGGTCGCCGGTACCGGTACTCCGATCTACTGGTGGCGTGCACGCGCGGGTTTGTGCCGGTTGCCGGATCGCGATGCGGTGATGCCGGCCCTGGTGCACCTGGCGGACGTCCTGCGCTTCATGGAACGCAGCCCGGACCCCGGCGTGTACTTCCTGGCCGACCGCCCGGCGGAGTGGACCCCCGGCCTCGTCGTCCCGTTGCGTCGGATCGCACGCATCGAAGCGCGCCAACCGCGGCGAGTGGTGTTGCTCGGAACGCTCGCGGACTGGCCGATGGCATTGCCGGCGCGCGAGCTGGCCTGGGGCCGTCCACTCGGCACTCGTCCACGCCTGCGGCACGGCGCCTGGGAACTGTGATGCGGCGGCGCGGGCGCTCGGTGCTGGTGGTGGCCGCGTCACGCGATGACCGCCGCGTGCTGTTCGACGCGCTCGACGGGCTCGATCCCGGCGAGATCCTGAGTGCCCGCGACACGGCCCACGCGCATGCGCTGCTTCGGCAAGGGCCGTTGCCGGTACTCGCGATCATGGACTTCGAACATGCGCCCGACGAGGCGCGGGCGTTGTGCGCGGAACTTGCCGGCGCGCCGGTGATCGGCCTGTTCGGCGCGGCGTTCGGCGCCGGACGCCTCACGGCGGCCATGGCGGCGGAGTGCAACATCCAGTCCTGGCTGCGGGCCCCGGTCGACGCGGCCGAGGCCGAGTTGCGGATCCGCGAGGTGCTCGTCGGCACCCACGCGGAAACCGCTCACGAGGCTTCCCGAAGCGTCGCCTCTGCTGCCGCCGATGAACCCGGCGAGGAAGCGGGGTCGGTGCCGGCGATGCTCCAGACGCTCGCCGGGCTGCTGCAGCCCGGCCGCGATTCTGCCGGATGGTCGGGGCTCCTGCCGCGGGCGATGGACGCCCTCGGCATGGACCTCATCATCGTCGCCGAACGCGACGCCAGCGGCGATGGGTTGTGGCCGCTGGCCCGGATGGACCGGCTCTCCGAGCCGGGAACTTCCGACCCCTTGCGCGAGGCATTCGCGCGTCAGGCGCTGCGTGGCGAACCGGTGGTGCACACAGGCGGTCGCGGGGCGGACACACAGGGCGAAGCCTTCATGCGGGCTACCGGCAGCGTCCGCTTCGCGGCACTGCCGTTGTTCGACACCCACCGGAACGTGCTGGGGGTCATGGTGTGCGCATCCCGGCGCGCGGATACGCCTGCCGCCGGATTGTTGCAGCCCATGCTGGAGATCGTCGCCTCGCGTTTCGCCGCAGTCCTCGAGTTGCGCGCCGAGCGCGAGCGTGGTCGCCACCGGGCCTTGCTCGACGGTCTTACCGGGTTGCCCAACCGGATGCTGTTCAACGACCGCCTCGAGTCCGCATTGCAGGACGCGCGCCGCACCGGCGAAGTGTTCGCGGTGCTGTTCGTGGATCTCGACCGCTTCAAGGGCATCAACGATTCACTCGGCCACGGGGTCGGCGACCAGGTGCTGGTCGCGGAGGCGCACCGCCTGCAGGCATTGCTGCGCGCGTCCGATACCGTCGCCCGCTATGCAGGCGACGAGTTCACGGCGATCCTTCGCCACGTCGACGACCGTGCGGACATCGCGGGCGCCGCGGCCAAGGTGCTGCACGGCATGCAGGCGCCGCTGATCCTCGACAACGGATCGGAATTGCAGGTGACGGCATCGATCGGCGTCAGCGTGTTTCCCGACGATGCCGCGGACGCCGAAGGCTTGATCCGGCACGCCGACATGGCGATGTACAACGCCAAGGGGCAGGGGCGCAACCAGGTGCAGGCGTTCGGCAATGCCCCCGGCGAGGCGCATCGGCAGCGGCTGGAGATGGAGTCGCGCTTGCGCGACGCGGAGGCCAACCGCGAGTTGTGCGTCCACTACCAGCCGCAGGTCGACATTGCATCCGAGGCGGTGGTCGCGGTGGAGGCGCTGTTGCGGTGGCGGCATCCGGTGCTCGGCATGCTGAGTCCGGGTTTCTTCCTGCCGCTCGCGGAGGAAAGCGGCTTGATCATCCCGATCGGCGAGTGGGCGCTGCGGCGCGCGTGCGCCGACGTCGCGGAGTGGCAGCAACGCTCGGTCGCGGGCCTGCGGCTGGCGGTGAACCTGTCGTCGCTGCAATGGATGAGCCCGAACCTGGTGACGATGATCGAGTCCGTGTGCCGGGACACGGGACTATCCCCGCGGATGCTGGACCTCGAGGCGAGCGAGAGCGCGCTCGCGCATCCGCCCCCCGAGCTCGCCGGGGTGCTGCGTGCGCTGCGCGAAATCGGTTGCCGCATCGTGATCGACGATGCCGGGGTCGGGCGTCTCGGGATGGAGGAGGAAGCCGACGGATTGCCGGCCGACGCGATCAAGATCGATCATGGCTTCATCCGCAACATCGGCAGCGATCCCGATGACGAGGTCGTGATCACGTCGCTGCTCGACGCCGCGCGAGGCGACGGGCGGAGGGTGGTTGCCGAAGGCGTCGAGACCGAACGCCAGCTCGAGTTCCTGCGCGAGCGGGGTTGCGAGGCCGCGCAAGGTTACCTGTTCTGCCGGCCGCTCGAGGCCGCCGCGCTCGGTGAGCTGCTGGCGGCGCGGCCGCACCCGGCGAACGGCGGCGAGGGCAGTCCTGTCCCGGCGCACGCCTGACAGGGCAGTCTCCCCGGGAGCCATCGCTCCGGCGCGCCGCAGGCCGTCGATTGCCGCCATGGATGGTTCACGGAACCTGCGCTACGCTTGATGTAATGGGTCGGCGACCCAACCATCTTGGCGACGGCAGGCAGGGTTCGGGATTTGCAAATGGCGGAACCGGTTGAACTTTCGCGCGACGAGTGTGGTCACAACGGGGCGCACGCTGCGTCCGGTCCCGTAGGGAGTGCCGCCCGGATGGGTGACGTGGAAACCGATCGTGCGCTGGTCGCACGCGTGCGCAAGGGCGACAACAAGGCGTTCGACCTGTTGGTGCGCAAATACCAGCACAAGATCATCGGGCTGGTGTCGCGCTACGTGCACGACTGGAGCGAATGCGAGGACGTTGCGCAGGAGGCCTTCATCCGCGCCTATCGCGCCATCGGTGCGTTCCGTGGCGACAGCGCGTTCTACACCTGGATGTACAAGATCGCAGTGAACACCGCCAAGAACCACTTGGTCGCCCAGGGCCGCCGTCCGCCCGCCGAGGACATCGACGCCGACACCGCGGTGCAGTTCGATTCCGGTTCCCGGCTGCGCGACGAGGCCACCCCCGAGCACGAACTGGCCCGCCGGGAAATTGAACGAACCGTGTTCGCCACGGTCGAAAAGCTGCCGGACGAACTGCGTGATGCGATCACCCTTCGGGAAGTCGATGGCTTGTCCTACGAGGAAATCGCCGCGCGCATGGGTTGTCCGATCGGCACCGTACGGTCACGGATTTTCCGGGCCCGCGAGGCCATCGACGAACAACTGCGGCCATTGCTGTCCAATGAAGATGCTTGAACGACCACGCACATCGAAACACGACCCCCATGAGTCGCCGGGGCGGCCGGATCGTCTTTTGATCGGGCGCGGGTTGTGGAGGCGTGATTCTCCATTGCGATGGATGTCCGGATCATCGAGCGTCCGGCTCGGCTTGCAAGCGAGGTAAATCCGCAATGGACCTGAGCAGTCGCGAAGACCTTTCCGCCCTGATGGACGGCGAACTCGCCGCCGAACCGACCCGGTTCCTGCTGCGGCGCCTCGAGCACGACCCCGAATTGTCCGCGACCTGGTCGCGGTGGCACCTGATCCGCGCGTGCCTGGCGTCGGAGCCGGCGCGGATGTCGGCACCACGCGCCGACAGCGATTTTGCGGCGCGGGTCGGTGCTGCCGTCCATGCCGCGGACGGCCCCCGCCAGCGGCGCAGGCACTGGGCGCAATACGTCGGCGGTGGTGCGATCGCCGCCGGCGTCGCGGTTGCCGCGCTGATGTTGAATGCCCCCGGAGCGAGGCTCGGCGCACCGGCGCCGGTGGCCGAAACGCAACCGGCCCCGGCATCGGCGGTGGCGACTTCGCTGGCCGATGCCTCACCCGCCTCCGGTGCACCGGTCGCGCCCTGGCTGTTGTCGCGCCAACCGACGGTATTCGGTGCCCAGCCGGCTTCCGCGAATGTCGTGTACGGCACCGGCTTGATGCAGCCCGAGTACCTGAAGCGCGCCACCTACGCGCGCGACGCGGTCGCTCCGTACGCATCGTTCCAGACCGATCCGTCGGCGCTGCCGTTTTCGATCGTGTTGCTGCCGGAGCCGTCGTCCGCCGGCACCCCTGCTCCCCGGCACTAGCGTAGTGAATCCGGAATTCAATGGATCGTTTCGGCTCCTTTTCGCCTCATGCTGCGTTGCGGCTTTTCGTCACGGCCCCACCATGACTCGCCGCCGCGTCTTGCCTGAGACAAAAATCGGCCCGAACTGATCTCACCGGATCCCGGGCTCGCCACACACATTGCCGGGCCGCTGTGCGGTGAACCCGCGCAACGTTTCCGCGGTCCGGGCGCAAGTGCGCCGGACCACGCTGCGTCGGCCTGTGCCGCGCCCGTTCGTGGCCGCCAGGCATGGCCGTGTGATCGCCGCGGCTCGAGGTTTCTCGAAAATCAGAAGAGGAGAACAGCATGTTGCAACGGGCTAGGCGGATCGCCGCCGTTTTCGTCCTATTGTGTTTTGCGGGCACCGGGCCGGTGCTGGCGGCGACCCCCACGGTCGCACTGCCGGACTTCACCAGCATCGTTCAGAAGTACGGACCCGCAGTGGTGAACGTGGTGGCGCATTACAAGCACGCCAACGAAATGGGCAGCGACCATCCGGGCCAGCAGACGCAGGAACCGCAGGTGCCCGAAATTTTCCGGCACTTCTTCGGGATGCCGTTCGGCCCGGGCTCCGAGGAGCCCAGCGGCCCGGCCGAATCGATGGGTTCGGGCTTCATCATCTCCTCCGACGGTTACATCCTCACCAACCGCCACGTGGTCGCCAATGCCGATTCGGTGAAGGTGCACCTCGCCGACCATCGCACCTATACCGCCAAGATCGTCGGTACCGACAAGATCTACGACATTGCCCTGCTGAAGGTCGACGCGAGCGATCTGCCGACCGTCAAGATCGGCAATTCCGATCAGCTCAAGCCGGGTCAGTGGGTGGTCGCGATCGGCTCACCCTTCGGGCTCGACCATTCGGTCAGCGCTGGCATCGTCAGCTACGTCGGGCGCACCCTCGGCAGCCAGGACCAGCCGGCGGTGCCGTTCATCCAGACCGACGTGCCGATCAACCGCGGCAACTCCGGCGGGCCGTTGTTCGACCTGCAGGGGCAGGTGGTCGGTATCAACTCGCAGATCTTCTCGACCAGCGGCGGCGCGATGGGGCTGTCGTTCTCGATCCCGATCAATCTCGCGATGAACGCGGCGCACCAGTTGAAGGGCAAAGGCTATGTCAGCCGCGGGATGATCGGCGTCACGATCCAGAACGTGACCCAGGACATCGCCAAGTCCAAGGGCCTCAAGCAGGCCCAGGGCGCGCTGATTGCGCAGATCCAGCCGGGCGGTCCGGCCGCCAAGGCCGGACTCCAGGTCGGCGACGTGATCACCGGTATCGATGGGCACAAGATCTACGAATCGTCGCAGTTGCCGCCGGTCGTTGCGATGACGCCGCCGGGGACCGAAGCGAAGGTCGACATCATCCGCGACGGCAAGCCGATGACGATCAAGGTCAAGATCGGCGAGATGCCGCGCAACGGACTCACGCCGGAACTGCTGTCGGGCGCGCCGGCCGCGACCAGCGGCAGCAAGCTGCTCGGCCTCACCGTGCAGGCGATCACGCCGGGCATCCGGCAGCAACTCGGTTATCGCGGCAAGGGCGGGGTGGTGATCACCGACGTCGAAGGGCCGGCTGCCGATGCGCACCTCTCGCCCGGCGACGTGATCCTGCGTGTCGGCAACCAGCCGGTGAACAGCGTTGCCGAATTCCGCCATGAAACGGCGAACGTGAAACCCGGCAGCACGGTGCTGTTGCTCATTTCACGCGAAGGGCAGAACGCGTTTACTGCGATCAGCGTGCCGGAAAAATAAGTCGGCCAACTCCGCAGGCCGGCTCGAGCCCGAGGGCGGAGCCGGCCTGGCGGCAAGGCCGCAAGGCCGCACGTAGACGCCGGCTTTGTCGCGGCGCTCCGTGAGCCGGCATTCCGGATCGACGTGCCCATCCGTGTGCCGGCTTCGTCGCCGCGCTCCTTGAGCCGGCCCATGGTGCACCCGCTGCGGCGGGTGCCCGAGCGACATGGTCGCTATCATGGCGGCATGTTTGGATTTGACTCGGTGCGGCCGATGAAACTCTATTCCATCGAAGGCAACACCCAGAAACTCGACGGCGGAGCAATGTTCGGCAATGCGCCCCGGGCCATGTGGTCGAAGTGGGTGCCGGTCGACGATCAGAACCGCATCCCGTTGGCGTGTCGCTGCCTCCTGGCCACCGGGCTGGATGGCCGGAACGTGCTGTTCGAAACCGGCATCGGCGCGTTCTTCGAACCGAAATTGCGCGAGCGCTACGGGGTGGTGGAGGATCGGCACATCCTGCTGGAGTCGCTGGCGAATGCCGGCTTGAAGCACGCAGACATCGATGTCGTCGTGTTGTCACACCTGCATTTCGACCATGTCGGCGGGCTCCTCGCCGCGTGGGAGGAAAACGCGCCGCCGCGGTTGCTGTTCCCGAACGCGAAATACCTCGTCAGTGCCGGCCATTGGACGCGCGCGTTGCATCCACACCCGCGCGACCGCGCGTCGTTCGTCGCGGGCGTGCCGGAATTGCTCGAGTCGAGCGGCCGGCTGGAACTGGTCGACGGCGAGCATTCGGCGACCCTCGGGAAAGCGGTGCGGTTCCACTGGTCGCAGGGGCATACGCCGGGCCTGATGCTCTCGGAAATCGTCGGGCCACACGGCCGGGACGGAGTGGTGTACTGCGCCGACCTGATCCCCGGGCGGCCGTGGGTGCACCTGCCGGTGACGATGGGCTACGACCGCGCGCCGGAAAGGCTGATCGACGAGAAGCGGGAGTTCCTGGACGACAAGCTCGCGCGCGGGGTCCGGTTGTTCTTCACCCATGACCACGCGGTCGCGATGGCCGCGCCGCGGCGCGACGAACGCGGCCGCTACGGGGTGGCCGACGAACAGACTCAATTCGCGGGCGCTTCGTTGTAAGCTCGCGGCGTGAGCCGCCTCTCGGCCCTTCTTGACCATCCTTCCCGCAATGCCGCGTTGATGGGTGCGGCGTTGCTGGTACTTGGCCTGGTGTTGCTCGGATTTACCGAGCACACCGACAGCCTGCGCGCGATGGGCGAGGATGCCTTGGGTGGCTTCGTCCGTACCGGGGGATCCGCGGCGCCCGGCCCCGGGAGCGACGGGCAATTGGTGCTCGCGGTTGGTGCACCGAAGGTTTCGTCGCCTGCGCGCGACGCGCAGTTCGGGGTGGCGGTCAGCGCGCCCGCCCTGGTGCGCAAGGTCGAGATGTTCCAGTGGAACGAGACCAACGCCGGCGGGGATCGGAATTACGAACTCGACTGGTTCGACCACCCGATCGATTCCTCGATGTTCGAGCACCCGGCGGGGCACGCGAACCCCGGCGCGTTTCCGGTCGAGGCGGCCCGCTTCGATGCGCCCGCGGTTTCCGTGGCCGGCTTCGCACTCGCGCCGCAGCTCGTCCGCATGATCGAAGGCCCCGGACCGTTCGTTCCGGATCTTTCGGACCTGCCATCCAACATGGCTGCGACCTTCCAGGCCTACGACGGCACGCTGGTGAGCAGCGAGGACGCGGCGCACCCGCGGATGGGCGACTTGCGGATCAGCTGGATGCGCATCGCGCCGGCGTACCTGACCGTGTTCGCACGCGCCCACCAGGGCACCCTGGTGCCGGCGCGTGATCCGCAGGGCGATTCGATCGCGCAGGTGCTGATCGGCCAGCACTCGTTGAGCGACGTCCTCACCGACGCGCCGCAGCCGCCGCGCTTCCGGTGGGCGCGGCGCGTGCTTGCGGTGCTGCTGGCGTGGGCGGGCGTCGCCTGGCTGTTGCCGTACCGGTTGCGGGGCGACCGCGTGCTGTCGCTGGCGACCGCGCTGGTGCCGCTGGCGCTACTTGCGGCGATCTGCTGGTTCGAGGTGCGGGCGATTGCAACGACGATCCTCGTGGCGATCGCGATCCTCGCCGCGGTCCTCGCGGCTTGGCGCGCGCGCAGCGACCTGCGGGAGGGCTAGCATGCTGGTCGCGGGACTCTACGTCGCCTTGGGAGCGTTGTTGATCTTGGGGCTCTCCGTGCGCGTGATGTGGTTGCGCAACATGCTTCGCATCGGGCTTGGCAGTGGCGGAAACGAGCGACTGGCACGCGCCATCCGCGCGCATGCGAACGCGGTCGAGTACCTGCCCATCGCGCTCCTCATGCTGGTGCTGCTTGCCATCGAACAGACCCGTCCGGGATTGCTGCATGTGTTCGGGATCGTGCTGATCGTCGGCCGGATCCTGCACGCGATCGGCTTGTCGCGGGCGTCGGGGCGATCCTTCGGACGCGCCGCGGGGGCCGGGCTGACTGTTTCGGTGATCCTCGCGATGGCGATATTGCTGATCGTGCGCTTCGGATTTCGCTAGCCGCGCAATGCTTCGCGATTTTCGACCAACAGCAGATGGTCCGCGAATGGACGCGAGTCAACGCGAATCAACGCCAAGTTGCCTGGGCCGTTTCGCGAAGCCGTATTCGCGTTTTTTGCGTTCATTCACGGACCGGTTGGTTCTTTACGCCTCGGCTTCGTGGTCAAGGAACCACAGGCCGGCGAACAGTTTCGGGTCGATCGAATAGCCCTTCGCGGTCATCCCGTGCAGCCAGGCGCCGGCCTCGCCGCGCGGGACTTCGTGGACCACGATGTCTTCGGTGGCGTCGCCGCCGCCCGCGCCGACCTTGCGCAGGTCCAGCGCGCGCACGAAGTGCATCATCTCCGTGCTCATGCCGGCCGAGGAGGGGCCCGCATGCAGCGGCACGACGCGCGCACAGGTCCAGCCGGTTTCCTCCTGGAGTTCGCGGCGGGCGGTGGCGGCGAGGTCATCCTCGGTGTGGCCGGCGTCGCCGATCAGTCCCGCCGGCATTTCGATCGTGAATTGGCGGATCGGAACCCGGTACTGTTCGACGAACAGCACGCGGTCTTCCGGCGTCACCGCGGCGATGATCACCGCGCCCTGGGGGTTGTTGCGCTCCACGAATTCCCAGTGCGCACGCTGCCGCAGGGTCAGCCATCGCCCCGCATAGAGGGTTTCGGCGGGCGCGTCTGCGCCCCGGGGAACACGTGGCGCACGTTTCACGCAGCGACCTCCGGTTGCAGGATCTTCAGCGCGCGCGTGCGCGTAAGCGGCCCGAAGCGGAAGCGTTCGAACAGCGCGTCGAGGGCGGTCCGGTCGGGCGCCTGCCGCTGCAGCCCGTCCGGATGGCGGGGCACCGGTGCATCCAGCGCGATCCGCGCGAGTTGCTGGCACAGGCGCGCCTGGTCGGCGTGCGTGCGCAGCCTCGCGGCCATCGAAGCCGCGCCGCGCACGCGCAGGAACGGAACTTCGTCGATCCGCGCGAGCAGGGTTTCGAGGTCACCGAAGTGCGCGAGCAGTGCGGCGGCACCCTTCGGACCGATGCCGGGCACGCCGGGAATGTTGTCGATGGCATCACCGGTCAAGGCGAGGTAATCCACCACCTGGTGGGCTTCGACGCCAAGCCGCGCCGGCACGCCCGCGGCGCCCCAGCGCTGCCCGCGCGCGTAGTCCCACTGCTCGGCGCCGTTCAACAGCAATTGTCCGAAGTCCTTGTCGGCCGACACGATCACGGCGCGGAGGCCGTGGCCGTGCGCAGCCTGCAATACGCTGCCGATCAGGTCGTCCGCCTCGTAGGCGGCGTCGGCGAGTACGGTGAGTCCGAACGCGGCCGCCAGTGCCCGGCAGTGCTCGAACTGGCGCTTCAATTCGGGCGGCGCCGGGTCGCGGTTGGCCTTGTAGGCGGGGTAGATCGCATTGCGGAAGGAACTGGTGAGCGCGATGTCGAAAGCGGCGACCGCATGGCTCGCGCGGGTGCGCTCGAGGAAATCCAGCAGGAAGCGCGCGAAGCCGTGCACCGCATTGACCGGCTCGCCGCCGGTGTCGAAGAACACGTTGGGCATCGAATGCCAGGCGCGGAACACGTACATGCTGGCATCGATCAGGTACAGCGTCGACGCCGCAGTCGCCGCCTGCACGGGTGCGGCGGCGCTCATCCGTGCCACGCGCCCAGGATTGCGTCAACGTCCGGGCGGTTGCGCTCGGGCGGTTCATCGCCGCGATTGCCGATGTGGATGTAGGCGATGGCGCGCTCGTTTTCCGCGAGCCCGAGCAGGGCGGCAGCCGCGCGGTCGTAGCACGACCAGCCAGTCAGCCATTGCGCAGCGAAGCCCGCTGCCTGCGCCGCCAGCAGCAGGTTGAAGCCGAGGCAGCCGGCCGAGAGCAACTGCTCCTGCGCGGGGATCTTCGGGTGCTGCTCGTCGATCCGCGCGATCACCGCGAGCACCACCGGCGAATGCGCGAAGCGCTCGCGATCTTTGGCGAGCTTCTTTTCGGGGACGCCGGGATCGATCCGGGCGTGCAGGGCCGCCAGCGCTTCGCCATAACGTGCACCGGCGTCGCCGGTGAACGCCACCACTCGCCACGGGGTCAGCTTGCCGTGGTCCGGCACCCGGATCGCGGTCGCGACGATGTCGCGCACTTGGTCTCGTGTCGGACCGGGTGGCTGGAGTTGCGCGGCCGCCACCGAGCGGCGGCTGCGGAGGAAAGCGAGGGCGGCGTCGTTGCGCATCCGGCCAGTCTACCAGCCCGATTCGTTCCGCCTGTCGCGGGCATCGGCTAGGATGCACGGATTCGAGCGGGAGATGACCATGTCCATCACGATTGCCGCCTTGCGCGAATCCGCCGATGGGGAACGCCGCGTGGCGATCACCCCGGAAACGGCGAAGAAATACGCGGCGCGCGGAATGCGGGTGGTGCTGGAACGCGGCGCGGGCGAGGCCGCCGGATTTCCCGACGCCGCGTATGCGGACGTCGAATTCGACGCCGCCGATGCGGTGGCGGGGCAGGCGGATGTCCTGCTGTGCGTGCAGCCGCCGTCGAACGAGCGGGTCGCCGCCATCAAGGAAGGTGCGGCGCTGGTCGGACAACTGCGTCCCCACGCCGCCGCCGAGCGGCTGGCGACGTATGCACAGCGCAAACTCAGTGCGTTCTCGCTGGAACTGCTGCCGCGCACCACCCGTGCGCAGGCGATGGACGTGCTGTCCTCGCAGGCCGCGGTCGCCGGTTACCGCGCGATGCTGATCGCCGCCGAGGCCGCTCCGAAGTTCTTCCCGATGCTGACCACCGCGGCCGGCACGTTGCGGCCTTCGAAGGTGCTGGTGATCGGTGCCGGCGTCGCCGGCTTGCAGGCGATCGCGACCGCTCGCCGGCTGGGCGCGATGGTCGAGGGTTTCGACGTACGTCCGGAAACCCGCGAGCAGATCGAATCCCTCGGTGCGAAGTTCCTCGACCTCGGGGTGAATGCCGCGGGGCAGGGTGGCTACGCGCGCGAACTGACCGCCGAGGAACGCGCGGCACAGCAGGCGAAGCTCGCCGAGCACGTCAAAACGGTGGACGTGATCGTCACCACCGCCGCGGTGCCGGGGCGGCCGTCGCCCAGGATCATCCCCGCATCGATGGTCGATGGGATGAAGGCCGGCGCGGTGATCGTCGACCTCGCCGCCGAAGGCGGCGGCAACTGCGAGGCCACCCGGCCCGGCGAACGCATCGAGCGCAACGGCGTCACCATCATCGGCCCCTTGAACCTTCCCTCCGGCGCACCGCTGCATGCCTCGGAAATGTATGCGCGCAACCTCGCGCACTTCAGCGAACTCGTGGTCGTCGACGGCGCTTGGAAACCGGATTACGACGACGAACTGGTCGCCAGGACCTGCGTCGCGCGCGGCGGAGAGGTGGTGTTCGGGAAGTAGTAGTAACTGGCGCGCACTACCCAGCGCAATCAGCGGTCCGTCCTATCGCCGCAAAGAGATATCGATGAACCGTCGTGATTTGCTGAAAGGTACGGCGACAGGCATGGTCGCGCTGCTGGTTCGCCCGGCATTTGCCCGTGCGATCGTGCCTTCGCGGCCTTGGCGGGTTTGGAACACAAGCATGGTGGACGGCTGAGCGCGGCCATTCTCGATACCGGCAGCGGCGCCCGGATGGCTTGGCGCGGCGGGGAGCGTTTCCACCTTCAAACTCTTGCTGGCTGGCGCTGTGCTCAAGCGCGTGGATGAGGGCGCCGAGCACCTGGACAGGCACGTCGTATTCGGGGAGGTTGCGTTGCTCGAGTACGCACCGCGTGGCAAGACAGCCGGTCGGGCCACCGGCATGACGATCGCACCATCGGGCGAGGCGGCGGTGACACCGAGCGACAATACCGCGGCGCCACTACTGGTTGCGGCGTACTACGACCATGCGCATGCCGATGCAGCCGCCGGCAACGCCGTGCTCGCAGAAGTTGGCCGCGTTGCCGCAGAGCTGTGACTGTACAGAGCGATCCGGATTGCGCTGCGCTCCATTCGGGCTACCCATCTGCGTGCCGAGCGATCAGCGATCGCTCTGTGCGGGTGGATGCGCTTGGCCTGATCGGTAGGAGTGTTCGGCGGCCCAGCGGTGTCGCTGCTCTGGTGTCATCCTCCGCCAGCGTTCGCGCAGCGCGCGCCGCTCGTCCGGCGGCAGCGACTGGAACTTG
>JAICJG010000068.1 GCA_025928585.1 Rhodanobacteraceae bacterium | reverse complement strand
TCCGACCGCCCGTCGCGGGTGGCCGGAGACTGACGAGGCCATCATGGACCTGCGCAAAGTGCGAAAGCTCATCGAGCTGCTGGAAGAATCCAACCTCTCCGAACTCGAGATCCGGGAGGGCGAAGAAACCGTCCGGCTGTCGCGATTCCCCGCTGCCGGGCTCGCCCCCGCGCCGATCCTCGCGGCGCCGCAACCGACAGCCGCTCCGGTCGCGCCCGCAGCCGCCGTCCCCGCACCCACGTCATTCGCGCCATCTCCGCAGGAATCCGGGTTGCCCGCCGGCACCGTCGTGCGCACGCCGAGTGTCGGTACCTTCTATGCTGCCGCCTCGCCGGGCGCGGAGCCATTCGTCCGGGTCGGACAACAGGTCAAGGTCGGCGACCCGCTGGCGGTAATCGAGGCGATGAAGATGTTCAACCAGATCGAGGCCGAAGTCGCCGGCACCGTACTCGCGATCGTCGCCGAGAACGGCGAAGCCGTCGAATTCGATCAACCGCTGTTCGTGATCGGCTGATGAAGCTGGGACCGGGGACCAGGGACCGGGGACTGGTCGAACGAGACGCCACGCGTGGCTGGCGGGGTTCGCTTCATGGGTGTGACACCGACCCGGCGGCCGGACTCGGTCCGGCTTCGGGTCCCCGGTCCCTGGTCCCTGGTTCCCGCCTTTCCCGTCGGATCTCCTCATTACGATGCTAGACAAAGTCCTCATCGCAAACCGCGGCGAAATCGCGCTGCGCGTGCTGCGTGCCTGCCAGACCATGGGCATCAAGACCGTGGCGGTGCACTCGACAGTCGACCGCAACCTGAAACACGTCGGGATGGCGGACGAGGCCGTGTGCATCGGTCCCGCGCCTTCCGCGCAGAGTTACCTCAACATCCCGGCGATCATCGCGGCCGCGGAAATCACCGACGCTTCGGCGATCCATCCGGGTTACGGATTCCTGTCCGAGAACGCCGATTTCGCCGAGCAGGTGGAACAATCCGGCTTCGTGTTCGTGGGCCCGCGCGCCGAGACGATCCGCCTGATGGGCGACAAGGTCGAAGCGATCAAGGCGATGAAGGCCGCCGGCGTTCCCTGCGTGCCGGGATCGGACGGGCCACTCGACGACGACATCGCGCGCAGCATGCGGATCGCGCGCGAAATCGGTTATCCGGTGCTGATCAAGGCGGCCGGCGGCGGCGGCGGGCGCGGCATGCGCGACGTGCACACCGAGGCGCACCTCGGCAATGCGATCGCGACCACCCGCGCGGAAGCGCGCGCCGCGTTCGGCAACGATCAGGTGTACATGGAGAAGTTCCTGGAAAACCCGCGCCACGTGGAAATCCAGGTGCTCGCCGACGGCCAGGGCCACGCGATCCATCTTTGCGAGCGGGATTGCTCGATGCAGCGCCGCCACCAGAAGGTGGTCGAGGAGGCGCCCGCGCCGGGCATCACGCCCGAGATGCGGGCCGAGATCGGCAAGGTCTGCGTGGAGGCGTGCCTGCGGATCGGTTACCGCGGCGCCGGCACCTTCGAGTTCCTGTTCCAGGACGACCGCTTCTACTTCATCGAGATGAACACCCGCATCCAGGTCGAGCACCCGGTCACCGAGTTCATCACGGGCGTCGACCTGGTGCGCGAGCAACTCCTGATCGCGATGGGGCAACCGCTCTCGATCCGGCAGGAAGACATCGTGCCGCGCGGCCACGCGATCGAATGCCGCATCAACGCGGAAGATCCCGATACCTTCATGCCGAGCCCGGGCACGGTGAAGCGTTTCGAGGCGCCGGGCGGGCCGGGCGTGCGAATCGACACCCATCTCTACGACGGCTACCGGATTCCGCCGAACTACGATTCCATGATCGGCAAGCTGATCGTGCACGGTGCCGACCGCAAGACGGCGATCATGCGGATGCGCATCGCGATCAGCGAAACCGTGATCGAGGGCGTCAAGACCAACCTGCCGTTGCAGCAGCGGATCATGGCCGACAGCGGCTTCAAGCACGGCGGCCGCAACATCCACTACCTCGAGAAGCGGATCCGCGAGCAGACGGAAAAGGCGATGGGGCTCGGGAGCTGAGGCCCGGACTCGGGCTTCGGGAAGAGCGAGACCCCACCCCCTTCGGAAGAGGGTCGCGCCGAAGGCGCGGGGGATGTGATCGTTTGCGAAAAGCCATCCCCCTTTCGCGCTTCGCGCGCGTTCGCTTCGCTCCGCCCTTGGCACGCAAAGGGGGAAGACCAGCAACCCGTAGCGACGAGATCTCGCCATGCCTTGGCTCGAACTGCAACTGACCATCGATGCCGCGGCCCAACCGCGCGCCGAAGCGGCGCTGGAAGAGTTGGGCGCGTTGTCGGTTACGCTGATGGACGCCGAGGCCGATACCCCGGACGAAGCCGCGATCTTCGAACCGGGCGTCGGCGAAACGCCGTTATGGAAATCGCTGACGCTGCTCGCGCTGTTCGAGGCTGATGCCGATCGCGGCGGCCTGCTGCAGGGCTTGCGCGAAGCGTTGCCCGAGCTCGAACCGGACCGGGTTACCCTGCGTGACGTCGAGGACCGGGACTGGGAACGCGCATGGATGGAGCGTTTCCGGCCGATGCGATTCGGCCGGCGATTGTGGATCTATCCGTGGAACGTGGAACCGCCGGGCGACCGCGATCCCGGCAGCGCCATCGTGCGACTCGATCCCGGGCTCGCCTTCGGCACCGGCACGCATCCGACCACGGCGCTGTGCCTCGAATGGCTGGACTCGCTCGAACTCACGGGCAAGTTCCTCATCGACTACGGCTGCGGCTCGGGCGTGCTCGCGATCGCCGCGTTGAAGCTCGGAGCGGCCCATGCAATCGGCATCGACAACGATCCGCAGGCGCTCACCGCGTCGCACGACAACGCCGCGCGCAACGGCGTCGGCGACCGGCTTGTGCTGTGCGTGCCGGCCGGGCTGCCGGAATCCGTGCGCTGTGACGCGCTGGTCGCCAACATCTTGAGCCAGCCCCTCCACGAGCTCGCGCCGCATTTCGCCGCACTCTGCCGCGCCGGCGCTCCCTTCGCACTGTCGGGCGTTCTCGCCGGGCAGGAGGCGGAACTCGTGGACCGCTACCGTCGCTGCGGTTTCGACGACATCCGCACCACCAGCCGCGAGGGCTGGATCCGGATCGACGGTACGCGGTCCTGACGGCCCGCGGCTCGCCGGCTCGCCTACAATCTCGGGATGTACACCCAGTGCCCGCACTGCCTGACGGTCTTCCAGATCGAGGAGGATGCCTTGCAGTCGTCGTTGGGCATCGTGCAGTGCGGGCATTGCGCCCGGCGCTTCGACGCGCTGCGCACACTGAGCCATACCCTGCCGCGCGTGCCGAACACACCGCCGGCCGAGGATCCGGCAAAACGGGTTCCGACCCTCACCGAGGCCGTGCCACCGAACGCGTTCCCGCCGCCGCCATTGACGCCGCCGGCGCCCGGCAGCGGCTCGGACTGGTTCGCGGATTTCGAGACCGAACTCACGACCTCGCTGATCGCCGATTCCGCCCAAACCGCTACCGGCGACGGGAGTGGCGACTACGCCTGGCAGGTGACCGACCTGGCCGTACAGGGTCTCGCCTCCAGTCCCGAACCGCCGGTGGTGCTCGGCGATTTCCGCCTGCACGACGAGGAACTCGCCGATCAGGCGGCCTGGTGCGAGTCGCTCGAGGATGCGGGACTGCTGCTGGGCGGCGCACCGAAGACCGTGGCAGCGGAATTTCCCGCACCCGGCGGAGGCGAGGGGATTGAACCGCCGTCCCCCGAGGATGCCGCGACGGAACCGGACGAACCCACCGGGGTACCCGGTGACGAGGCCGGGCCGTCCCCACCCGACGGGCTCGACCTCGCCGCGGGGGACCCGCAAGGCATGCTGCCGCCCGAATCCGTACCTGTGGGCGTGGCGCACCGTGACGCGTTGCCGGCCAGCCTGTTCCTCGTGCACGAAGCCGACCAGGAGGCCGCGGCAACCCCCGACGCCCGCGAACCCGAAGCTCCAGACGCGGCAGCATCGGAAGCATCCCCGCACCAGGAAGTCGTGTCCGATCCCGCGGAGCCCCTGCCTCCCGTGTACGTCCGCCCGCGCAGGCACCGCACGGCCGGCATGGCGTGGACGCTGGGTTGCCTGGTGCTCGTCGTGGTGCTGGCGGCGCAGGTCGCCTGGATCAAGCGCGTGGAACTGTTCCGGAGTCCGGCGACTCATGCCTGGACCGCGCGTGCGTGCGAGGTGATCGCCTGCCGCCTTCCCCCCATGCGCGACGTGGCCAAGCTCGAACTGATGTCGCGCGACGTGCGCCCCGACCCGCGCGTCGCCGGCGCGCTGACCATCACCGCCACCCTGCGCAACGACGCCGGGTTCCGCCAGCCTTGGCCGGTCGTGGTGGTGAAACTTTCGGACCTCGACAACAATCCGGTAGCCATGCGGCGATTTCGTCCCGCCGAATACATGCCGGATCCGGACCGGCGTGCCGGCGGCATCGCGCCGGGCGCGACCTCCGCGATCGCCTTCGAAGTGGCCGATCCGGGCAGGCGCGCGGTCTCGTTCGAGTTCGGCTTCGAGTGAGCCGGCACTGCGCGGCGCAAGCATCCGCTGTTAGACTCGCGTGTTCGCGCGCACACGGATTTCGTGCCTGCGCACCTTTCCGAATGCAGATACTCGATGGGCAGCTCCACGTCAAACGCAGCGGCGCCCTGCGGCCAGGCCGATGGCCCCGCGCGCGGTGCGGCGGGCACGCTCGGCGAATGCATGGCTTCCAGCACCCGCCGTTATCTGGCCGACCTCAACGGCACGCCCTGCCGCGAGGGGCTGTATGCGCGGATGATGCGCGAGGTCGAGCTGCCGTTGCTGCGCGAAGTGCTCGCCTGGAGCGGCGGCAACCAGAGCCGCGCCGCCGAGGTGCTGGGCATCCATCGCGCCACCCTGCGCAAGAAGCTCCGCGAACTCGGCATCGTCTGAGTCGGACCCGTGATGCCTGAGGAGATCCACCGCACATGACCGGAACCGGCATCGTCACCACGCGCCGCGCGCTCGTCAGCGTTTCCGACAAGACCGGACTCGTCGACGTCGGAAGCGCCCTGCACGCGCTCGGCATCGAGATCGTCTCGACCGGAGGCAGCGCGCGGAGCCTGCGCGAGGCCGGTGTGCCGGTACGCGAGGTCAGCGACCTCACCGGCTTCCCGGAAATCATGGACGGCCGCGTCAAGACCCTGCACCCGAAGGTGCACGGCGGCCTGCTCGGGCGGCGCGGCACCGACGAAGCCGTGATGCGCGACCTGGCGATCGCGCCGATCGACCTCCTGATCGTCAACCTCTACCCGTTCGCGCGCACCATTGCCGATGCGGGCACCACCTACGAGGAAGCCATCGAACAGGTCGACATCGGGGGTCCGGCGATGCTCAGGGCCGGCGCCAAGAACCACGAACGCGTCGCGGTGGTCTGCGATCCGGCAGACTACCCCGGGCTGGTCGAGACGCTGCGGCGGGACGGCGGAACCTCCTTCGAACAACGCCGCCGCTTCGCCGCCCGCGCCTTCGCCCACACCGCGCGCTACGACGGCGTGATCGCCGACTGGCTGGCGGCGCGCGCCGATGGCGAGCCCACCGCGGCCTATCCGCCCACCCTGCACCTGGCGTTGCGGCGGGCGCAGGAACTGCGCTACGGCGAGAATCCGCACCAGGCCGCGGCGCTGTATGTCGAGGGCGGCGCACCGTCCGGCACCGTCGCGGGCGCCAGCGTGCTGGCCGGCAAGGAAATGTCCTACAACAACCTGGTCGACGCCGATACCGCGCTGGAATGCGTCAAGGCCTTCGACAAGACGGCCGCGTGCGTGATCGTCAAGCACGCGAATCCGTGCGGCGTTGCGCTCGGCAAGAACCCGGTGGATGCCTACGCGCGCGCCTTCGCATGCGATGCGACCTCCGCGTTCGGCGGCATCATCGCATTCAACCGGCGCATCGACGGCGAACTGGTACAGCGCATCCTCGCCAACCAGTTCGTCGAGGTGCTGGTGGCGCCGGCGTTCGACGCGGATGCGCTGCATGCACTCCGCAAGAAGCCCAACGTGCGTGCGCTCGCCACCGGCGAGTGGCCGGCCGCGCCCGGCGCTGCCCAGCGGCAGATTCGCAGCGTCGCGGGTGGCTTGCTGGTGCAGGATTCCGACGTCGACACCTTGATGCTGTCCGACCTCAAGGTGGTGACCCGGCGCGTGCCGGATGCCGATCAGTTGCGCGATTTGCTGTTCGCCTGGCACGTGGCGATGTTCGTGAAGTCCAACGCGATCGTGTATGCAAAGGATGGTGCCACCATCGGCATCGGCGCGGGCCAGATGAGCCGCGTCGTGAGCGTCAAGATCGCCGCGATGAAGGCGGCCGATGCCAGGCTCTCGACCCAGGGCGGCGTGATGGCTTCCGATGCATTCTTCCCGTTCCGCGACAACCTCGACCTCGCGGCCGATGCAGGCGTGCGCGCGGTGATCCAGCCCGGTGGTTCGCTGCGCGACCAGGAAGTCATCGACGCCGCCGACGAGCACGACATGGCGATGGTGTTTACCGGCACCCGGCATTTTCGTCATTGATCGCCGGCGGGCAGACTCCCACCAAAGCCGTTCCGTAGGAGCCTGCGTGCAGGCGACCGAGGATCCCTGCGCCAAGGCACAAGACCGCTGCTAACCTGACGGGATTGTGAAATTCGCGCTCTACTACTGGCCGAACATCCAGGGACGCGGCGAGTTCGTGCGGCTCGCGCTGGAAGACGCCGGCGCCGATTACGTCGACGTGGCGCGGCTGCCCGAGGGTTCGGGCGGGGGCGAAGCGGCCTTGCTGCGCTGGCTGGATGCGCCGGCGGCGGGCCACCCTTCGTTCGCCCCGCCATTCCTCAAGGCGGGACGGAGCCTGATCGGCCAGACCGCGAACATCCTGCTGTTCCTGGGACCGCGCCTCGGCCTCGCGCCGGGCGACGAGGCCGCGCGGCTGTGGACCCATCAACTGCAACTGACGATCATGGACCTCGTGGCCGAAATCCACGACCTCCACCATCCGATCGCCGGCTCGCTCTACTACGAGGACCAGCGCGAGGAGGCGCGGCGCCGCAGCGCGCACTTGCGGCGAGAACGCTTGCCGAAATTCCTCGGCTGGTTCGAACGCGTGCTCGCGGAAAATCGCCGCGGACGCCAGCGTTGCCTCGTCGGCAGCGCTGTCACCTACGCGGATCTCTCGCTGTTCCAGATCATGGCCGGCCTGCGTTACGCGCTCCCGCGCACGCTGCGCCGGCTCGAAGGCGACCTGCCGCTGTGCGTGGACCTGCACGAACGAATCGCGGTGCGGCCGAACCTCGCCACATACCTCGCATCCCCCCGGCGCATCCCCTTTAACAACGAGGGCATCTTCCGGCACTACCCGGAACTGGACGGCTGATCCTGCTGCAAAAAACCCTCCTCGGCAGCCACACGAGGAGGGTTCCGGTTGGCGGAATCCGGAAAGCGCAGGCCTTGACGCCGACCGGCCGGCGCCGCGAACCGCGCGCAGCCAATCCAACGCGGACGATGGCACACCCGCCCGATCGCGGCACCGCGACGGCGAGGGGCGTTGCTTACCCGGAGCTCGACGGCGACGCTGCGGCGCTTCCGCCCTTCGCCGGCGCGCTCGGCTTGCCCCACTTGTAGATGTCGTAATACACCGGCGACACCGGGCCGAGCCTCGGATCGTGCATCAGGCTGCCGTTCGTGCTGTCGTAGTGGTAGGTCTGGGTCACGCCGTGCTTCGGGATGATGCGCACCATGTAGACCCGTCCGCCGCGGCGGTATTCCTCGATGGTGTCGCCGCCCGCATCGGTGTGCACGCTGACGCCGGACGTCTGTCCGTTGGCATCCTTCTGGCGCGCGGCTGGCGCGACCGACGGCGGGATGCCGGTATCCGGCAGCGGCACCGATTGCGGCTTGGCACCCGGTTCGTTGATGCCCGGCGGCGGCAACGCCGATCCGGGCGGCGGCGGCGCCGAGGATGCCGCCAGCACGTTCTGCGCGTGCGCGGCCGGCATCGCCAGCATCGCTGTCGCCAGGATCCACCACGCGTGCGTTTTCACGGCCTGCCTCCGTCGCGTTTCGCCTGCCGTCCAGCATACCCCGGCAACGTGACCGCAGCGTGCAGGCCGGGAGGTACGCCGGATGGCCTGCCCTGCCAGGCACTTGCGATGCGACAATCGGCGGATGCCCAAGCTCACCCTCATCGACGGTTCGAGTTACCTCTACCGCGCGTTCCACGCATTGCCGCCCCTCAGCAATGCCGCGGGCGAGCCCACCGGAGCCCTGTTCGGGGTGGTGGGAATGCTGCGGGCGGTCCTGAACGAGAAGCCCGATTTCGCCGCCTTCGTGATCGACGCGCCGGGTCCGACTTTCCGCGACGACCTGTATCCCGCATACAAGGCGACCCGGGCTCCGATGCCGGACGACCTGCGAGCACAAGTCGGTCCGATGCTGGCGGTCGTCGAGGCGCTCGGATTTCCGATCCTGAATGTCCCCGGCGTCGAGGCCGATGACGTGATTGGAACCCTCGCGCGGCGCGCCGCCGAAGACGGGATCGAGGTCGAGGTGTCGACCAGCGACAAGGATTTCGCGCAACTGGTCGGCCCGCGGATCACGCTCGTCAACACCATGACCCGCTCGAGCCTGGACCGTGACGGCGTGATCGCGAAATTCGGCGTGCCGCCGGAGCGGATCGTCGATTACCTCGCGCTGATGGGCGACAGCATCGACAACATTCCCGGTGTGCCCAAGTGCGGCCCGAAGACCGCCGCCAAGTGGCTGAGCCAGTACGGCACGCTCGACGACGTCATCGCGCACGCGGACGAGGTCGGCGGCAAGATCGGTGAAAACCTGCGCGCCACGCTGCCGCAATTGCCGCTGTCGCGCCAGCTCGCCACCATCCGCGACGATGTCGCGCTCGAGCTCGGGCCGCGCGATCTCCTGTTGCGAGCGCGCGATGTCGATGCTTTGCGCGAGCTGTACGCACGGTACGAATTCCGGCAGGCGTTGAAGGAGCTGGAGGCATCGGGACCGGGGACCGGGGTCACGGGACCGGCAACCACCACCGATTCCGCAATCGACAACGGCGAGGGCACCATCGAAGCCAAGGCCGGGCACGCGACAAACCTCCCGCCGACGCCCGGTCCCGTGACCCCGGTCCCCGGTCCCGTAGAGTACGACCTGGTTACCACGCGCGAGCAGCTCGACAGCTGGCTCGCGAAACTTCATACCGCCGAACTCATCGCTTTCGATACCGAAACGACCTCGCTCGACCCGATGCGTGCCGAGCTGGTCGGCCTCTCGTTCGCGGTGGAAGCCGGGCGCGCCTGTTACATCCCGATCGGACACGACTGCACCGGGGTGCCGCAGCAGCTCGATCTCGGAGAACTGCTCGCCGCCTTGAAGCCGCTCCTCGAAGATCCGCAACGCCCGAAGCTCGGCCAGCACGCCAAGTACGACTGCAACGTGCTGTCGCACTACGGCATCGAGGTGCGCGGGATCGCCTTCGACACCATGCTGGAATCCTACGTGCTGAACGCGACCGCCAGCCGCCACGACATGGACACGCTGGCCAGGCGCTGGCTGGCCTATGACACCATCCATTACGAGGATGTCTGCGGCAAGGGCGCCAGGCAAATCCCGTTCTCGCAGGTCGACCTCGACACCGCCTGCCGCTACGCGGCCGAGGATGCCGACATCACCTTGCGGCTGCACCAGGCGCTGTGGCCGCAGCTCGAGGCCGAGCCCGGTTTGCGCAAGGTGTTCACGGACATCGAGATGCCGCTGGTGCCGGTGCTCGCGCGGATGGAACAGCGGGGCGTGCTGATCGACGCCGAGGAACTCCGGCGGCAAAGCGCGGAACTCTGCGAACGGATGCAGGAGCTGCAAAGCGACATGCAGCGGATCGCCGCGCGCGAGTTCAACGTCGATTCGCCCAAGCAACTGCAGGCGCTGCTGTTCGAGGAACTGGGCCTGCCGGTGGTGGTGAAGACGCCGACCGGCCAGCCCTCGACCAACGAGGCGGCGCTCGAAGCCATCGCGCTGCGCCACGAGCTGCCGCGGATGATCTTGGACTACCGGCAACTGTCCAAGCTGCGCTCGACCTACACCGACAAGTTGCCGGACATGGTCAACGCTCGCACGGGGCGCGTGCACACCTGCTACCACCAGGCCGCGGTCGCGACCGGGCGCTTGTCGTCCACCGACCCGAACCTCCAGAACATCCCGGTACGGAGCGAGGAAGGCCGGCGGATCCGCAACGCGTTCATCGCGCCGCCCGGCTGGCGTGTGCTCGCGGCCGACTACTCGCAGATCGAGCTTCGGATCATGGCGCACCTTTCGGGCGATCCGGGGCTCACGAAGGCGTTCCGGCACAGCGAGGACGTCCACCGGGCGACCGCAGCGGAAGTGTTCGGGGTCACCACCGACGCGGTCACGGCCGATCAGCGCCGCGTGGCCAAGATGATCAACTTCGGCCTGATGTACGGCATGAGCGCGCACGGGCTGGCCCAGCGCCTCGGCATTCCGCGCGGCGAGGCGCAGGACTACGTGCAGCGCTACTTCGACCGCTATCCGGGCGTGAAGACGTACATGGATACCACACGCGAGCAGGCGCGGCGCGACGGTTACGTGCAAACCCTGTTCGGGCGCCGCCTGTATCTCGACGCGCTGCGTTCGCGCAATGCCGCCCAGCGCGCAGGCGCCGAACGCGCGGCGATCAACGCCCCGATGCAGGGTACCGCGGCCGACATCATCAAGCGTGCGATGGTCGCCATCGATCATTGGTTAAGCACGCGTGACGACGACGCGCACATGCTGATGCAAGTGCACGACGAACTGGTGTTCGAAGTGCGCGCGGACGCCAGCGATGCCATCCGGGAAGGCGTCCGCCAGCGCATGCAGGGTGCTGCGGAACTCGTGGTGCCGCTGGAAGTCGATATCGGCGTCGGTTCCAACTGGGGCGAGGCGCATTAGTTTGCGATCATGCCTGATCGCCGCCTCGTCGAAAGCATTGCCCAGCTCCGGCGGCACAGCATCAAACACGCCGGAACGGCCATCCCCGACGGCTTGATTTGGCCGTCCGCGCGGTGCCGGCGGCCGGCGGCCACCGGGAATGAACGGCAAGTAAATCGTTCCCCAGAACGCGTTTGAACTTTCCCCGCCGAACCCGCACTAACTCCTCGGACGCACGCAACGGCGTCCCGGTTCACTCACCTCCCTGAGCGAACCCCGAGGTCGAATCCCTCCCCAGGTTCGGCTTCGCCCGGCCCCGAGAGCTCCCCCCTGGCTCTCGGGGCATTTTATTTTTGGGATCGCCTATCGCCGGCCCATGAGGGTGCACCGGCGATGTATCGGCAGACGGGCTCGGCAGGCGAATTCGTGTAGCATCGGGCGTCCCTTCGAAGCCTCGGAGAAATCACCATGCGTGCAGGGCTGATCATCGTGGGAATCGTGTTGCTGGGATTGGGCGTCTGGGTGGCACTCGGGAACCTGCACTACAACGACACCGACACCAAGGCCCAGTTGGGCCCTGTCAAGGTCGAAGCGACCTCGCAGAAGCCGGTTCCGGCCGCGCTCGGCTACGCCGGCATCGTCGTCGGCGGGATCCTGATTGTGGCCGGAGCCTTGAAGAAGTCGCGCTGACGGTTGCGCCGGCGGGCGGGGGGACCCGCGGCATCGCGCTGCGGTCGGCGGCGAGGCCGGCCGCAGCGCACCGCTACAATGGCCGCGATGGATGTTTCGTACCTGCTGGACTCGCTCAACGCCGCCCAACGTGAAGCCGTCGCCGCCCCGCCGGGCCACTGCCTGGTGCTGGCCGGCGCGGGCTCGGGCAAGACCCGCGTCCTGACCCGCCGGATTGGCTGGCTGATCGAAGCCGATGGCGCGCCGCCCTGGGCGATCCTCGCGGTCACCTTCACCAACAAGGCCGCCGGCGAGATGCGCGCGCGTCTGCAGCAACTGCTGCCGGGCGGCACCCGCGGTCTCACCGTCGGCACCTTCCACGGCATCGCGCATCGGCTGCTCCGCCAGCACTGGCGAGAGGCCGGCCTGCCGGAGACTTTCCAGATCCTCGACGCCGACGACCAGCAACGCCTGGTCAAGCGGGTGGTCGCGGGACTCGGCATCGACGAGGCGCGCTACCCGCCGCGCCAAGCCTGCTGGCAAATCAACGCCTGGAAGGACGAAGGCAAGCGCCCCGAGGGCATCGAACCCGGCGACCATCCGGTCGCGCGTACCTATTTGAAAGTCTACGAGTCCTACGAACAGGCGTGCCGTCGCGCCGGGCTCGTCGACTTTTCCGAGCTCCTGCTGCGCACCCATGAGACGTTCCGCGACAACGACGCGCTGCGCGCGCACTATCAGCAGCGCTGGCAGCACCTCCTGATCGACGAATTCCAGGACACCAATGCACTGCAGTACGCCTGGATCCGGCTGCTCGCGGGCAGCACCGGCAAGGTCTTCGCGGTGGGCGACGACGACCAGTCGATCTATGGCTGGCGCGGCGCAAAGGTCGAGAACATGCGCACGTTCCTGCGCGATTTTCCGGACGCAAAAACCCTGCGCCTCGAACAGAACTACCGCTCCACCGCGACCATCCTCGAGGCCGCCAACGCGGTGATCGCCCAGAACCCCTCCCGGCTCGGCAAGCAATTGTGGACCGACACCGGCAAGGGCGATGCGATCGCGCTGTACGCCGCCTACAACGAGCAGGACGAGGCGCGCTTCGTCATAGAACGCATCCGCGAGCATATCGAAGGCGGCGGCGATGCCGCGGACATCGCGGTGCTGTACCGCTCGAACGCGCAGTCGCGCAATTTCGAGGAACAACTGCACCAGCACGAGATCCCTTATCGGGTGTACGGCGGCCAGCGCTATTTCGAACGCGCCGAGGTGAAAGATGCGCTGGCATACCTGCGCCTCGCCGTGAATCGCGGCGACGACGCTTCGTTCGAGCGCGCACTGGCGACCCCGCCGCACGGAGTCGGCGAGCGCAGCCTGGAGATGTTGCGCCGGCGCGCCCGCGCCGACGACACGTCGCTGTGGGATGCGGCGCTGGCGGAATTGACAGGCGGCGGGCTGAACAGCCGGGCGAAGAATGCGCTGCGCAGCTTTCTCGCACTCGTGGATGAAATTGCGCGGACGGGACTCGGGACTCGGGACTCGGGACTCGAAAAAGCCAACGGCACGTCAACCCTGGCTTTGGCGGGCACTGCGGGCGCCGAGCTCGCTTCGCAAGAAGATAGCCGTCTCCAGATGCCACGGCCGAGCCCCGGCCGAGTCCCGATTCCCGAGCTCTCCCTCGCCGAACAAGTCGAACACGCGATCACACACTCGGGCCTGCGCGACTACTACGAGCGTGACAGCCGCGGCAACGCCGAAGCACGGGTCGAGAACCTCGACGAACTGGTCAATGTCGCCAGCCGTTTCGAGTGTACGCCCGAGGACATCGAAGCCGGCCTGTCCGAACTCGCGGCGTTCCTCGCGCACGCCGCGCTGGAAGCGGGCGAAGGCCAAGGTGCCGCGGGCGACGACTGCGTGCAGTTGATGACCCTGCACTCCGCGAAGGGCCTCGAATTTCCCATCGTGTTCCTGGTAGGGCTGGAGGACGGCCTGTTTCCCACCCAGCGCTCGGTCGAGGACCCATCGCGGCTCGAAGAGGAACGCCGGCTCGCCTACGTCGGGATCACCCGCGCGCGCCGGCGGCTGGTGCTTTGCTATGCGGAGTCACGCCGTCAGTACGGCAGCGAAACCCTGTCACGGCCGTCGCGGTTCCTCGACGAACTGCCCGCGCACCTGC
>JAICJG010000178.1 GCA_025928585.1 Rhodanobacteraceae bacterium | reverse complement strand
TGAAGCTCCGGTCGTTCATCGCCCGCCACATGCCGCGATGGTGCACGGCGGAGAACGGTCCGGACGGGTCCATCACGATGGCGATCGCGGCGATCGCGACCGCAAAGCCCGCGGCGCGCAAGACGCGAACCAGTCGGCTGCTGACAGCGGCGGGTTCGGAGCGCCACACTCCGACGAGGAGCAGCGGCACCCCGATCAGCGCTGCCGCAATGGCGGCGAGGATGAACGGATAGCGCAGCAGCGTTTCGCCGATTTCGGTGTTGAAGTAATACCGGAGGTCTGGCGCCAGCAGCGGGGTGGAGAGGTACCGGAACTTGATGTTGGCCGCGATCACCAACAGCAGGATCGGCACGCACCCCGCCACCACACCGAACATCCAGCGTCCACTCGCGGAAATCGCGAGGACGACGAGGGCCGCGAGTGTGCTGGCTGCGAACAGGCGCTCGGCCATCGACTGCTCGGCCAGCGGACCGAACCAGAGCGTCGCGAGCAGCACGGCGGCGGCGCAGACGACCAGCCATCCGCGGCCACAACGCAGCGATGCGAAGCGCGGCCTGAGCATGTCGCCTGATCTTGCTGCTGTCATCGGTTCTGCCGCCATGCGCTTCGACCGCGTTGCATCACGCCATCATGCGACCGATCACCTTCGCTGCGGTGGCCGCGGCGCCGCCCCCGGCGCGCAGGGCGAGATGCAGCCGTTCAAATTCGTGGACCAGTTCATCGCGTCGCCCCGGCGAGCGGAACAGTCCCGCGACGGCGGCCGCGAGTGTATCGGGTGTGCAGTCCGACTGCATGAACTCCGGAACGATCTTGCGTCCCGCCAGGATGTTGGGCAAAGCATAGGTGTCGGTCTTCAGCAGCCGGAAACCCTTGACGATGGCGTGGGTGAGCGGTGCGATCCGGTAGCCGACCACCATCGGCCGTTTCGCCAGCAGCGCCTCCAGCGTCGCCGTTCCCGACGCCACCAGCACCACGTCGGCGGCCGTCATGGCGTCGTGGGCGTGGCCATGTAGAAGCAGGGGACCGGGGACCGGGGACCGGGGGCCTGTCAGCTTGTTCCCACCTGGTGATCCCTGCGGTCCGTCGTTTGCGGGATGCGGTCCGTCGGTGGCATGCGCGCTCGTCGGTCCCCGGTGCCCGGTCCCTGGTTCCGATTCATGCAGCAACTCCTCAAGCGCTTCTCGACAACGCGCGTTTGCCGCCGGAATCACGACCTGCAAATTCGGAATCTCCGCCGCCACGCGCCGCGCAGCGTCGAGGAAGATCGCGCCAAGCCGGTGGATTTCCGAGAGCCGGCTGCCGGGCAGCACGGCCAGCACGGGTGCATCGGGGGGAAGGCCGAGCGCAGTTCGCGCCGCGGCCCGGTCTGGCGCCAGCGGGAGGCGGTCGGCCAGCGGGTGGCCGACGAATTCCGCGTGGACGCCGTGGCGCGCATAGATCGCGGGCTCCATCGGGAACAGGCACAGCACGCAGTCCGCCGATTGTCCGATCCTGCTCGCGCGGCCTTCGCGCCAGGCCCAGATCGACGGGCTGACGTAGTGGACGGTACGGATACCGGCCCGCTTCAATTTCCGCTCGAGGCCGAGATTGAAATCCGGCGCGTCGATGCCGATGAAGACATCGGGCCTCGCCGCCAGCAGACGCCTGGCGAGCGCCACGCGCAGGCGCAGTAGTCGCGGCAGGTGGCGCAGGACCTCGGCGAGCCCCATCACCGACAACGCAGCGATGTCGTGCCAGGCGTCGAAGCCGACCGCGCGCATGCGCGGACCGCCGATGCCGACGAAGCGCGCGTTGGGATGGCGGGTGCGCAATGCCTCGATCAGCTCCGCGCCGAGCTGGTCGCCCGAATCCTCGCCGGCGACGAGCGCGCAGACGGGACCGGCGACCGGGGACCGGGGACCGGCGTCTGGCCGATCCTCGATGTCGCGGTGGTGGGTGGTCGTCGCGGTCATGCGTAGTATGGAAACAAGGTGCCGCGCAGGTGGCAAGGCCAATCGAATGGATCACGTGCCGGGCGTGTCGCGTCAATCCGCGCGGAGGGCTCGTGCTTTTCCGGTCCCCGCTACCTGATTCCGGGTCCCCGCTCTCAGCGCACCAGCGCCCGCTCGCTGCGGTCGATGAATTCGACGAAGGCACGCACGTCCTCGCTGGCGCCGGCCTGTTCGGCCAGCGCGGCACGCGCTTCCTCCAGCGTCTTGTGCGAAAGGTAGAGGGTCCGGTAGG
>JAICJG010000170.1 GCA_025928585.1 Rhodanobacteraceae bacterium | reverse complement strand
CTGATCGACAACTACGACAGCTTCACCTTCAACCTCGCGCAGTACCTGGGCGAGTTGGGCCAGGACGTGAAGGTGGTGCGCAACGACGTGCTGGACGTCGCCGGCATCCGCGCGCTCGCACCCGAGCGGATCGTGATTTCGCCGGGACCTGGCACGCCCGAGCAGGCCGGCATCACGCTGGATCTGATCCGGTCATTCGCCGGCGTGATCCCGCTCCTCGGCGTATGCCTCGGCCACCAGGCGATCGGTCAGGCATTCGGTGGCAGGGTGGTCCGGGCCAAGCAAATCATGCACGGCAAGACCTCGCCCGTCCGCCACCGCAACGCCGGCGTGTTCGCAGGCCTTCCCGACCCCTTCGAGGCGACCCGCTACCACTCGCTGGTGGTCGAGCGCGCCAGCCTGCCAGAGTGCCTGGCAATCACCGCGTGGACCGAGCACGCGGACGGTTCGTTCGACGAGATCATGGGCTTGCGCCACAAGGCCTTCCCGATCGAGGGCGTGCAGTTCCATCCGGAGTCGATCCTGACCTCGCGCGGCCACGATCTGTTGCGCAATTTCCTCGGCGAGACACTGCCGAAGGCCGCTTGAAATGATGCGAAAGGTGGGTGCGAACGGTTCAGCCCCCCGGAGTCAAGGGAGCGCCCACGTCTTGGCGTGGCAATGGTGCGTTCGCGGGGGCGGCAAGCCACCGGGTCCCCCCGGGCACGGTCCCATCGCAGCAGGGGGCCCCCAATGACGATCACGCCGCACGAAGCGTTGCAGCGCACGATCGAGCACCGCGAAATCTTCCACGACGAGATGATCTCCCTGATGCGTCAGATCATGCGCGGCGAGGTATCGCCCGTGATGACCGCGGCGATCCTGACCGGGTTGCGCGTCAAGAAGGAAACCGTCGGTGAGATCGCGGGGGCCGCGACCGTGATGCGCGAGCTGGCCGAGAAGGTCGCGCTGCCGCGCGACCCACACATGCTCGATATCGTCGGCACCGGCGGCGACGGCGCGCACAGCTTCAACATTTCGACGGCATCGATGTTCGTGGCCGCGGCGGCCGGTGCGCGTGTGGCCAAGCACGGCAATCGCGGGGTGTCGTCCTCGTCGGGCAGCGCCGACGTGCTGGAGGCGCTGGGCGCGAAGATCGACCTGGGGCCGGCACAGGTGGCCCGCTGCATCGACGAGACCGGAATCGGCTTCATGTTCGCGCCGCGCTTCCATCCCGCGATGAAGGCGGTCGGGCCGGTGCGCCGCGAAATGGGCGTCCGCACGCTGTTCAACATCCTCGGACCGCTGACCAACCCGGCCGGTGCGCCCAACATCCTGATGGGCGTGTTCCATCCCGACCTCGTCGGCATCCAGGTGCGGGTACTGCAGCGGCTCGGCGTCGAACGCGCGCTGGTGGTGCACGGCAAGGATGGGCTCGACGAGATTTCGCTGGGCGGCGCGACGCTGGTCGGTGAACTGCGCGACGGCCACGTGCGCGAATACGAAGTCGAACCCGAGCAGTTCGACATCCCCATGGCCTCGAGCCGCAACCTGCGGGTGGCGGACGCCGCCGAATCGAAGGCGATCCTGCTGCGCGTCCTGGACGGCGGCGATGGCGTCGCCCGCAACATCGTGTTGCTCAATGCCGGCGCGGCCCTGTATGCCGCGGGGCTCGCCGCCACGATCGAGGATGGGATCACGCGCGCTGGCGCGACGATCGATCGAGGTGCCGCGCGCGCGAAGCTCGACCAGTTCGTCGCGACGACGCAGGCACTGGCTACGCAGCCGGCATGAACGATATCCTGAAACGCATCCTCGCCCGCAAACGCGAGGAAGTCGCCGGGCGCAAGGCGCGCGTATCGTTCGCGGAGCTGCGGGCGCGTTGCCAGGATGCGCCGCCGCCACGCGGCTTCGCCGCCGCCTTGCGTGCCCGGGCCGCCAGCGGCAGGCCTGCGGTGATCGCCGAAGTGAAGAAGGCAAGCCCATCCAGGGGTTTGATCCGCGCGGATTTCGATCCCGCCGCGATCGTGCGCAGCTATGCGTCGGGCGGCGCGGCCTGCCTGTCGGTGCTGACGGACGCGGAGTTCTTCCAGGGGAGCGACCAATACCTGCGCGAGGCGCGCGAGGCGTGCGCATTGCCGGTGCTGCGCAAGGATTTCACCATCGACCGCTATCAGGTCGAGGAAGCCCGCGCGATCGGCGCCGACGCGATCCTGTTGATCGCCGCCGCACTCGACAACGCGGCGCTCGCCAACCTGCATGCCTATGCCAGGCAATGCGGTCTCGACGTGCTGGTCGAGGTGCACGACACGGTCGACCTGCAACGCGCCCTGCCGCTGCCCGAGCATGCGCACACGTTGATCGGCATCAACAACCGCGACCTGCGGACGTTCGAAACCCGCATCGAGACGACGCTGCTGCTGCGGCCTGATGTTCCGCGCGACAGGCTGCTCGTGAGCGAGAGCGGCATCGCGACGCGCGACGACGTCGTGCGCCTGCGCGCCGCCGGCGTCGATGCGTTTCTCGTGGGCGAGAGCCTGATGCGCGCGGATGATCCGGGTGCCGCTCTGTCCGCCCTGTTCGCCGGGGACTGAGAGGGCGGAGGGGGCTGCCAACGGTGCGTGCCGCACCGTGCTGTTCGATTTCGACGGAGTACGGGTCCGCGGTGGCGCATTCGGGTTGCCGTTGCGCGACCATTGGGCACGCCAGTGGGGGCGCAGAGCGCCGGCGGTGCTGGCGGCACCATGGCTGCTTGGGGTTTTGCCGGTTTCGCGCCGGCGGGCGTCGCGCTTGCTGGTGCGGGAGCAGAGGGTTCAGCTCACGTCCCTTGACGTGGTGCAGCGATTTTGGACGATCGCGATTATCTGGTCCCGCGAACGACTATGGTCTTGCCCGACACGTCGATCCCGCCGGTGTCCTCGAGCTG
>JAICJG010000011.1 GCA_025928585.1 Rhodanobacteraceae bacterium | reverse complement strand
GCGGCACATGGATGTTGCCGCTCGCGGGAGCCGCTTGCGGCTGACGCGGAAAACGTGGCGCGGCTCCGCCGCGGCCGTTTTCGTGAGGGCGGCGGCAGGATGCCCCGTCCCGAACGACAACATGGGTGCTTAGCTCAGCGGTAGAGCGTCTCCTTTACACGGAGAGGGTCGGGGGTTCGATCCCCTCAGCACCCACCAGCCGGCCCGCGACCGGCGGCTTCCCGTACAATCACCGGTTTGTTCGATTCGACTTCACGGCGGTAAACCATGCTGCAAGCCATCCGCAACATGTTCAAGAGCTGGATCGTCATCGCGATCTTCGGCATTCTGGTCGTCGTCGCGTTCCTGTTCTTCGGCATCGAGGGCTACTTCAGCCAGAGCAACGCGACCTGGGTCGCCAAGGTTGATGGCCACGAGATCTCCCAGCAGGATTTCAATACGGCTTTCAGCAACTACCGGCAGCAGCAGCTGAACACGCCGGGCAACACGATGGACGCCGCGGACTTCGAGAAGCCGGAGGTCAAGGAGGCCGTGCTCAAGCAGGTCATCAATCGCCAGTTGCTGATGAACGAGAACGACGAGCTCGGGATCATGGTGCCGGATGCGCAGGTCCGCGCCCAGATCGCCTCGTACCCGGTGTTCCAGGTCGACGGCAAGTTCGATTCCGCCAGTTACCTCGCATGGCTCACGCAGCAGGGCAAGACGGCCGCGCAGTTCGAGGACGAAATCCGTTCGGATCTCGCCACCCGCCAGGTTCCCGAAGCGATCATCGCCACCGCCTTCAGCACCAAGGCCGAAGCGGAGGCCTTCCTGCGCCTGCAGATGCAGCAGCGCGACTTCAGCTACATCGACTTGCCGCCGCCCGCGCCGACCGCCGCGCAGAGCAACGTCACCGATGCCGAAATCGCGGATTACTACCAGTCGCACCAGGCCGCGTTCATGACCCCGGAGCAGGTGTCGGTGGATTACGTCGACCTCGACGCCGCGACCATGAAGGTCACGCCGGACTTGAGCGACGCGGCCCTGAAGGCACGTTACGAGAAGGAAAAGAACAAGTTCGTCAGTCCGCCGCAGTGGGAGGTCTCGCACATCCTGATCAAGCTGCCGCCGAAAGCGAGTGCCGCGGACAAGCAGGCGGCGTTGGCCAAGGCGCAAAAAGTCGATGCGCTGGCCAAGGCGCCGGGCGCGGACTTCGCCAAGCTCGCCGAACAGTATTCTGACGATCTGGGTTCCAGGCGCCAGGGCGGCGACCTCGGCTGGTTGTCGAAGGGCGATGCGGGCCCCGAATTCCAGGCGGCGCTGGACAAGCTGAAGAAGGGCGGGATTTCCGATCCGGTGCTGACCCCGGACGGCTACGAGATCATCGACCTGCGCGACGTGCGCGAAGGCCACGCGAAAACCTTTGCGCAGGTGCGCGACCAGTTGGCCGCCGAGGCGAAAAAGGACGCGCGCAAGGACGCCTACCGGGACGTCGGCAACAAGTTGACCGACATGATCTACAACGATCCGACCTCGCTGAAGCCGGCGGCGCAGAAACTCGGGTTGACGGTCGAGACCACACCGCTGTTCGGCCGCGACGGTGGCAAGACCGGAATCGCCGCCAATCCCAAGGTGGTGAAGGCGGCGTTCTCGGATCTCGTGCTGGTGCAGGGCAACACCTCCGATCCGATCGACCTCGGCGCCAATCACATGGTGGTGATCCACCTCGCGAAGCACGTTCCGGCGGCGGCGAAGCCGCTCGCGGAGGTCCGCGACCAGGTCAAGCAGGACATCATCGAGCAGCGTGTGGAAGCGTCGGCCAAGGCGAATGCCGAGGCGGCATTCGCGAAGTTGCAGGGCGGCAGCGCGCTGGATGCGCTGGCGAAAGCCGCCGGCCAGAGCGTGCACCAGGAGACCGGCGTGCTGCGCAACGCGCAAGACGTGGATCCCGATCTCCTCGGCGCGGTCTTCAAGTTGGCGCATCCCGCCAAGGGCGGCGAAACCCAGGCGCTCGTGCCGATGAAGAAGGGGCATTACGCGCTGGTGACGTTGACCGCCGTGCGTCCGGGCGATCCCTCGAAGATTCCCGGGGAGGCGCAGCAGTTCCTGCGCGAGCAGATGGCGCGCGCGTACGGCAATGCCGACATCCAGGAGTTCCTCGACATCCTGCGCAGCCACAGCAAGATCGAGGTCGCCAAGCAGCGCCTGTAAGAGCGTGCCTGCAGCGCGTGCGGTGCAGGCAGCGTCTCCAGGAGCGAGCGTCGCCGCGACGGGTGCGGCGGGAGCAGCCTTCCCCGGCGCGTGACGCCGGTGCGGCCATCCTTGGCCGCCCGCAACTCGCGCCATCCCTGGCGCTCATCCTTCGGACCGGCTTTCGCGCGCGCCGCATCGAAGCGGCACGTGATGCCACCGGCATCGCGCAAACGCCGCTGCTCCCCTTACATCTCCAGACCGGCCATTCCCAGCGTGTTGTAGCCGGCATCGACGTAGGCCACTTCCCCGGTGATGCCCGATGCGAGGTCCGAGCACAGGAAGGCGGCGGCATTGCCGACTTCCTCGATCGTGACGCTGCGGCGCAATGGTGCGACGTGTTCCACGTGGTCGAGCATCTTGCGAAAGCCCGCGATGCCGGCGGCGGCGAGGGTCTTGATCGGCCCGGCCGAAATCGCGTTGACGCGGGTGCCTTCGGGGCCGAGGTTGTAGGCGAGGTAGCGCACGTTGGCCTCGAGGCTGGCCTTCGCGAGCCCCATGACGTTGTAGGACGCCAGTGCGCGGTCGGCGCCGAGATAGGTGAGGGTGAGGATCGCGCCGTTGCGGCCTTGCATCAGCGGGCGTGCGGCCTTGGCGAGTGCGGCGAGGCTGTAGCTCGAAATGTCATGGGCGATCCGGAAGTTCTCGCGCGTCAGCCCGTCCAGGAACTCGCCCTGCAGGGCCTCGCGCGGGGCGAAACCGATCGAGTGGATCAGGATGTCGAGACCATCCCAGCGCTTGCCGAGGGTCTCGAACAGGCTTTCGATGTCGCTGTCGCGGCCGACGTCGCATGGCAGCACGATCTCCGAGCCGAGCTGGGTCGCCGCTTCGTCCACCCGGCTCCGGAGTTTTTCGTCGACGTAGGTGAAGGCGAGTTCCGCCCCTTCGCGGCGCATCGCCTGCGCAATGCCCCACGCAATCGAGCGGTTGCTGAGGATGCCGGTGACGAGCGCGCGCTTGCCTTCGAGGAAACCCATGTCCGCGGTACTCCGTAGTCGGAAATTCGAGAGCGCCATTGTACGGGCGCTGCAGTTCCGGCCGTCTAGCCGTGGACCTGCAATTCCTCGCCGGGGCGGATGGTATCGCCGCGCAAATGGTTCCAGCGCTTCAGCTCGGCAACCGTGACGTGGTAGCGATGGGCGATCGACGAAAGCGTTTCGCCCCGGTGCACGACATGCGGATGCCTTGGATCGGTCGGATCGGTGGCGCGTTGTGGGCGGTCGGGTTGTGCGGGAAAGCGAAGGCTGTTGCTCGGCCCCGAATCCTGCTCGCGGGTATCCACCTGCGCGACCGGTTCGGATGCATCGGCCGCCAATGCCGCCGCCAGCGAATCGGCTGCGGCCGCGGGCAGCAGCAGTTCGCGGGGGCTGCGCCCGGGAACGCGGCTGCTACGGTAGCCCGGGTTCAGGGCTCGCAACCGGCTTTCTGGCAGGTCGGCCATGCGGGCGGCCGCGCGCAACTTGAGGCCCACGGGCACCTTCACGGGCTGCAGGCGGTCTGCTGCCGTCGGACGGGGCAATTTGACGTGGAAGCGCCCGGGTTCGCGCACGATGCAGGAGAGCGCCATCAGCTTGGCGAGGTGCCGGCGACTGGTGGCGCTGACACGGATGTCGGGAATCGCGTCGCCGCCGATCTCCGGATGGCCGCGCAGCGCGTGCGCCACGGCGCCCGAGCCGGCGTTGTACGCGAGGTCGGCCAGCCGCCAGTCGCCGAAGCGGCGATCGAACGATTTCAGCATCGCGATCGCGACACGGGTCGAGGCGACCGGATCGAGGCGGCCATCGTAGGCATGGCCGACGGTGATGCCGTGCCTGCGCGCGGTATGCGGCATCAGTTGCCACATCCCTGCCGGGTCACCGCGCCGGCTGGGTTCGGAAGGGTCGTAGGTGCTTTCCAGCATCGGCAACATCACGAATTCGCCCGGTATGCCGGAGGCCGCGACCCGCTTCTGCACGTACATCATCAACGGCAGCGCGCGCCGCAGCATGTCCTCGAAACGTGCCGGCGAGCGCGTGTAGGCCGCGAGCTCGTCGCGGACCAGGGGTGAGTCGTTGCAATCGTGCATCGCGAAGCTGGCCGTCAGGCTGGCCCATGGCTGGTCCGGGGATGGGGCCGGGGCCAGTGGAGTGACGGTGGTCGGGGGCGGCTGCGGACGGGCGATCACCGTGGCCGGTTGCGGCGGTGTTTTCGGCGGCTCGATCGCACAGGCGCCGAGCAGCGCGGATGCCGCGAGCACCGAGGCGAGCCGGATGCCGGTCCGCCGGGCGCTCATGCCGGGGAATGATCCTTCGCGAGCCTGAGCGCCGCGAACCGGTCGACCCGTCGCCGCGATGGCGTGGCCCCCGTCGGCCATGGAATCCGCTCGTCGGCAATGGCATCGACGCGCAGGAACGGGTTCGCCGCGCGTTCGTCGGACAGCCGCGCAGGGAGGGTGGGCTCGCCGCATTCCCGCTGCGCGCGTGCGGCCTGCATGCGGGATTGCAAGGCAACGTTGCCGGGCTCCACGCTGATCGCGAAGTCGGCGTTCGCCAAGGTGTACTCGTGCCCGCAGCACACCCGGGTTTCGCCCGGCAGCCGGGCGAGCCGGTCGAGCGAGGCCAGCATCTGCTCGGGGGTGCCTTCGAAGATCCGGCCGCAGCCGAGACTGAACAGGGTGTCGCCACAGAACAGCAGGCCGTCGCCGTGGTAGGCGATGTGGCTGCGGGTGTGACCGTGAACCTCGATGACCTCGAAGTGCGCGCCGGGCGCCGGCAAGTCGATGGCGTCGCCATCGGCGACCCGGGTCGCGGCGAGATGGATGCGTTCGTCGAATGGGGCGTAGATCGTGGCGTCCGGGTACTGCGCCGCGAGTTCGGCGGTGCCGCCGATGTGGTCTGCGTGATGGTGGGTGAGCAGGATGGCGGACAACGCGCGGCCTTCCTCCGCGAGCGCACGCAGGACCGGCTCGGCCTCCCCCGGGTCGACCACCAGCGCCGTCCCCGAAACGGAATCGGACAGCATCCAGATGTAGTTGTCGCGGAGGGCTGGCAGGGCGCGCAGCAAAGGCATGGGCGTATCCGCCAAAACCGGGACCTTATCAGTCGGACCGCAGGCGTTCGTTATCTCGGCGTTAACCGTTGGGCGCGGCTTATCGTTTGCTCATGATTCCGTCACAATGCGGGCTCCCCCCTGTCTCCTGACACGACCCTCGAATTCGATGCCGGCACGCCCATTCGACAAGGAAGCCGAGGCCCTAGCAGCCATCGGCGCCGATGCGTCGGACCTCTGCGCATGCCGCCTGGCACGTGCAGCTGGCATCCACGCGCTGGTGCTGGACGGTATCTCGCTGCCGCAACCGGAGGTCGCGGGAGTGGCTTGCTGGACGCGCCTGCGGCCGGATTCGGTCGATGGAGCCTGGCGGGGCGCCTTGCGGGCCGATGCCGATGCGTTGCCGTTCGATGATGAAGCCTTTTGCGCCGTGCTGGTACGTTTTGCGGGCGCGGGGGTCGATCCCGAGGCCGTCGCTGCGGAACTCGGCCGCGTCTTGGCCAGTCACGGCACCTTGCTGATCGCCGGTCTGCATCCCCGCTCGATGTGGCGGGCGGGTGTGGCGCCGGCGCGTTGGGAACGCGCGCTGCGACGGGCGGGACTGGACGTGACGCCGGCGGTTCGTTGCGGTTCGCCCTGGCCGAGTGCGCGGGGCGCAGCCGGCCTGCCGGGGTGGCTGGTGCGTGGCATCGGGGGCGCCTACGTGATCGAGGCGCACCGGCGGGCGGTGACCGCGATCCCGTTGCGCAGATCGGCGGCCAGGCGGCGTGCGGTCGACCACAAGGCGTGGTTGCCGGGCGCCCATCGGAAATCGTTGAACGAGCTGCTGCGGGCGGCTGCCGCCGCGCTTTGTACCCACAGGAGCCTTCGGTGGCCGGCCGCTCCGCGCGGACACCTGCGTGCGCGAGCAAGCGCCAGGGGCCCGGGGCATCCGGCGACCAGGCTGGGGCCTGCTGCGCTGGGTGCGCTGCCCTTGCTGTTGGGCGCCCTACGGCGATGGCCCCGGCAGCGCGCATGAGTGGAGTCGTGGAAGTCTTCACGGATGGTGCCTGCCTCGGCAACCCGGGCCCGGGCGGCTGGGCGGCGCTGCTGCGGTGGCGCGGCAGCGAAAAGCTGCTGGCGGGCGGCGAGCCCGCGACAACCAACAACCGCATGGAACTGACGGCGGCGATCGTGGCGCTGGAGACGCTGAAACGGACGTGCGAGGTGTTGCTGACGACCGATTCGCAATATGTTCGTCACGGGGTCGAGCAATGGCTCGCCCGTTGGTGCGCCAACGGCTGGCGCACCGCGGACGGGAAGCCGGTCAAGAATCGTGATTTGTGGGAACGGCTGGCGGCGGCGTGCGCCCGCCACACGGTGCGCTGGGCGTGGGTGCGCGGCCACAGCGGCCATCCCGAAAACGACCGGGTGGACCGCGCGGCGCGTGCGGAGGCGGAACAATTCCGATCGGCGCCGCGCGCAGCGGCTTCCAATCGGCTGTCTTCTTGAATCGGGGCGGCCGATTGCTTCCCCGAAGGAAGTCGGCGGGTACGCGGGCGAACGGTTTCACGTGCGCGGTGTTGGATTTCAGGCTGCAGGATGGTTCCAGGTGGTGGCATGACACGCAAAGTAATCCTTGATACCGAAACGACGGGCCTCGAGGTCGCAAGCGGCCATCGCGTGATCGAAATCGGTTGCGTGGAAGTGGTCGACCGGCGCCCCAGCGGACGGACCTTCCAGCGCTACCTGAACCCCGAACGGCCCATCGACGCGGGCGCCGTGGCGGTGCATGGGATCACCGACGAGTTCCTGCGCGACAAGCCGAGGTTCGCGGAAGTCGCGGACGACTTCGTGGCGTTCATCGACGGCGCCGAAGTGCTGATCCACAACGCCGCCTTCGACACCGCTTTCATCGACGAGGAGTTGAAGCGCGCGGGCGCGACCTACGGCAGGCTGTGCGACCGCGCGTCGATCGTCGACACCCTCGAACTCGCCCGCAGGAAATACCCGGGCCAGAAGAACACGCTCGATGCGCTGTGCAAGCGGCTCGGCGTCGACAACAGCCGGCGCGAAGTCCATGGAGCCTTGCTGGACGCGCACCTTCTGGCCGACGTATGGATCGCGATGACCGCGGGCCAGGCGGCGCTGGCGCTCGGCATCATTTCGCAACCCGGGGGGGCGGGCGCCACGTATGGGGTCGCCAACGGCCAACTGCGGGTGCGGCCCCGCGTGCTGCATGCCTCGGAAATCGAGGTCGCCGCGCATGCCGCGAGGCTCGATGCGCTGGACAAGGTGAGCGGCGAGGCCAGTCTCTGGCGGCGCCTCGAGCGCGAGGTCGAACAGCCCGCCTAGTTTGGCCGCCACATCGCCCGGAACCGCTGTCGGCGACCGGTTCGCCCGCACGACAACTTGCCCACGGCGGCACTCCGCTCAGCGGAAGCGAACCAGTACGACCGTGATGTTGTCGCGTCCGCCGACATCGAGCGCGGCCAGCAGCAGGTGGTCGACGCACTCCTGTGCCGCAAGGTCGGTTCGCGCCAGTACCGCGGCGATCGACGCATCATCGAGTTCTTCAGTGAGGCCGTCGCTGCACAGCAGGAACTGCATGCCTGGCGAGCAACGCCCCTCCAGAGACCGGATCTCGAGCGCCTCGGGCGGGGTGACGCCGAGCGCCTGGGTGATCCGGTTGCGCTCCGGGTGGGTGCGGGCCTCGTCGGCCGTGATGGTGCCCTGGTCGACCAGGGCCTGCACCACCGAATCGTCGCGCGACAATTGCTTCAACCCGCCGTCCGACCAGAGGTAGATGCGGCTGTCGCCGATCCAGGCGATCTCGAAGGCGTAGCCGGCGCCGAGCCTCAGCGCCGCGAGCGTGGTACCCATGGGCAGCGTGCTGGCCGCCTCGTGAGGGGACGCGAGGATTTCGTCGTTGGCGCGCAGGGTCGCTTCGTTCAGCCCTTTCCCGGCGCGGATGGCAGTCACCACGGCGTCGCGCGCGATCGCGCTGGCGAGCTCGCCGTGTTCGTGCCCGCCCATACCGTCGGCGACCAGGAACAGGCCGAGCTCCGCATCGGCCCAGTAGGTGTCTTCGTTGTGTTCGCGGCGCAGGCCGGCGTGGGTCGCGTGTCCGAACTCGATCATGGTGTGCCGGGGCCCGCGCGGAAATGGGCGGAGGATCCCCTCAACGGTGGGAGGATCCGCTGCCATCCGATTCCAGCCGCGAGGAGAACACCTTCAGCTCGCGCATGATGCGCAATACTTGGCGATGGAGTTCCTCGCTTTCCGGCGACTGCGACAGACTGGTCTCGTGATAGACCAGCGCGAGCCACAGCGCCAGCCCGCGCATGCGGACCTGCACGTTGTCCGAGCGGGCGCGCTCCAGGCCCACCTCCAGGCCGCCGGTGGCGACTCCGTTTTCGGTGTGGGTGCCGTACAGCAGTGGATTGGAACTGCGCGTGACGTGGTCGCATTCACGCCCGACCAACTCGGCCAGTTGCTCGCGGTAGGAGCGTGGCAGGTCGAGGCAGCGTTGCTCGATTTCGCCGAGTTGACGCCGCAGCCGCGCGTTGCGCCCCATGGTGGTGACGCGCGTGACGAGCCGCCGGAGGTAACTGCCCCCCGATTTCGGATGCTCCGATGCCAACGAAAAATTCCTTGGGCAGATTCACCATTTCCCACTGTGCCGATTGTGCCTTGAACGGGGGCCGGCTACAAATGCCCCAGCCGCTGCCCGACCCTTACGCGAGTCTGCCCGGCAAGCGGGTCGAACCGTGCGGGCGCAGGCAGCAGCACGATCACCGTCGAACCCATTTCGAAGCGCGCCATTTCGGCGAAGCGGGCGAGCCGGAAGCCGCCCCCGCGCCAGTCACGGCGCACGATGCCGCGTGCGTAGGGCGGCACTTCGGCGCCGCTCCAGACCGTGCTGATCCCGGATACCAGCATGGCGCCGACCATGGCCACCACGAAAGGGCCGTGGCTTCCGGCAAAGTGACAGACGAGCCGCTCGTTGCGCCCGAACAGGCGCGGGATCCCGGCGACCGGGCCGGGCGCGACACTGAACAGGCGGCCGGGTATGTGGACGGTTTCGAGCAGCTCGCCATCCAGCGGCATGTGCACGCGGTGGTAGTCGCGCGGCGCAAGATAGAGCGTCGCGAAGCATCCGTCCCGGTAGGTCGTGGCGACCGCTTCGTCCGCGAGCAGCTCGGCCACCGTGTAATCGCGGCCCTTGGCCTGCAGGATGCGGCCGGCCTCGATGTTCCCGATCTGGCTGATGCGCCCGTCGACCGGGCTCGATACGGTGGCGGCGTCGCCGTCTGGCCGGCGCACGCCGTCCCGGAGTGCGCGGGTGAAGAACGCATTGAACGTCGGGTACGCGGCCGGATCGGGCTGCACGGCCTCGGTCATGTCCACGCGGTACGCGCGCACCACGCGGCCGATCAGGAAATTCTTCCATGGCCGCCAGCTCCAGCGCGTGGCGGCGCGCACGATCCGGCTCAGGGTCTTTTGCGGAACCAGGTGTTGCAGCAGGGTCGAAGGCGTCATCCGCGAAGTGTAGCCGCCGTGTGCACGCGGTCGGCCGGATGCGCACATCTATAATTCCCGCTTTCCCGCCCCTACCGCCATGACCCACGAGCTCACCACGATCGTCGACCTGATCCGCTATGGCGCCAGCCGCTTCAATGCATCCGGACTGACCTTCGGGCACAGCCACGACAATGCGATCGACGAAGCGACCCACCTGGTGTTGTCCAGCCTGCACCTGCCGCCGGACCTGCCGCGCGCGTACGGCGCGTCGCACGTCACCGCCGACGAAAAGCAGCGGGTGCTTTCGCTGGTCGAGCGCCGCGTCGCAACGCGCGAGCCGGTCGCCTATCTGGTCGGCGAAGCCTGGTTCGCGGGCATGCCGTTCAAGTCGGATCGGCGGGCACTGGTGCCGCGCTCACCGATCGCGGAACTCATCGAGGATGGATTCTCGCCCTGGCTGGACGAGCGCGAGGTGACCCGCGCGCTCGACTTGTGCACCGGCTCCGGGTGCATCGGCATCGCGATGGCGGCGCATCATCCGCGCTGGCAGGTCGATCTCGCCGACATCAGCGACGATGCCCTCGCGCTCGCGCGGGAAAACATCGCGTTGCACGGGGTCGCGCAGACCGTCCGGGCCGTGCGCTCCGACCTGTTCGCGGGCCTTGCGGATCAACGCTACGACCTGATCGTCTCGAATCCGCCGTATGTCACCGACGCCGAATACGCTGCGCTGCCGGGCGAATACGCGCACGAGCCGAAGCTCGGGCTCGCCGCCGGTCCGGACGGACTCGATTTTGCATTTCGGATCCTGGGCGACGCAGCCGATCACTTGACCGAAGAGGGCCTGCTGATCGTCGAGGTCGGCGAGAGCGAGCGCGCCCTGATGGAATGGTTGCCGACGCTGCCATTCGTCTGGATCGAGTTCAAGGTCGGGCCGATGGGCGTGTTCGCACTGGAGCGACGGGACCTGGTGGCGCATGCCGACGCGATCCGCGGGGCGGCCGCCCGGCGGGCGGGGTGAGGCATGCAAATCGTCACCGCGCGATTGCAGCTCGATGGCTTGCAGCGTGAGGACGCGGCGGCATTGTTCGCGTACCGCGCCGATCCGCAGGTCGCGCGCTGGCAGGGCTGGCGGCCGGCGTCCGCCGCCGATGCCGAGCGTTTCATCGAACTCCAGCGGGGCGTCGCGCTCGACACGGCCGGGACCTGGTGGCAGCGCGCGATCCGGCTGCGCGATTCGGGCGCGTTGATCGGCGACCTGGGCCTGCACTTCGTGGACGAGGCGACCGTCGAACTCGGCATCAGCGTGGCGCCCGCGCACCAGCGTCGCGGCTACGCCCGTGAAGCCCTCGAGGTCATGCTCGACTTCGTGTTCGGAGGCCTGCACAAGCACCGGGTCACGGCTTCGCTCGATCCGCGCAACGCGGCCTGCGCCAGGCTGCTGGAAAGCCTCGGCATGCGCCGCGAGGGCCACTTCCGCGAGAGCGTGCGCAGCGGCGAGGGCTGGGTCGACGACCTGGTGTTGGCGATTCTGGAGCGCGAGTGGCTGGCCGCGCCGGCGGCCGAAGAAGGGTAAGCTTGCCGTTCGCTGCCATCCGGTTCCCAGCCGTGTCCTCCAATACCTTCGGAAAACTGTTCGCGGTCACCACCTTCGGCGAGTCGCACGGCCCCGCGATCGGCTGCGTGATCGATGGCTGCCCGCCGGGAATTGCCATCGCGCCCGAGGAATTCGTGCACGACCTCGCGCGGCGCGCGACCGGCACGTCGCGTTACACCTCGCAACGGCACGAGGCTGACGAGGTGGAAATCCTGTCCGGGGTTTACCAAGGCAGGACCACCGGCACCCCGGTCGCGCTGCTGATCCGCAACACCGATGCGCGTCCGAAGGATTACGACGAAATCGCGCGGACGTTCCGCCCCGGCCACGCCGACTATACCTATTGGCAGAAATACGGCATCCGCGATCCGCGCGGCGGCGGCCGGGCGTCGGCGCGCGAGACCACGATGCGGGTCGCGGCGGCGGTGATCGCGAAGAAATGGTTGCGTGACAAGCACGGCGTCGAAGTGCACGGCTGGCTCGCCCAGATGGGCGATGTCGTGCCCGACTTGCCGGACGGCGCGGCGGTCGACTTCACGGTGGTCGAGGGCAATCCGTTCTTCTGGCCGGTGGCCGCGCAGGTGCCGGCACTGGAAGCGCGGATCAACTCGCTGCGAAAAGCCGGCGATTCGTGCGGAGCCAGGGTGAATGTGGTCGCGACCGGTGTGCCGCCCGGCTGGGGCGAGCCGGTGTACGGCAAGCTGGATGCGGAACTCGCCACGGCGCTGATGTCGATCAATGCCGTCAAGGGCGTGGAGATCGGCGCCGGGTTCGCGAGCATCACGCAACGCGGCAGCGAGCATCGCGACCCGATCCGTGCGGACGGTTTTGTGTCCAATCACGCCGGGGGTATCCTCGGCGGGATCTCGAGCGGGCAGCACGTCGTCGCTTCGATCGCGCTGAAACCGACTTCCAGCATTCCGACTCCCGGACGCAGCGTGAACCTCGACGGCGAGGAAGTCGAGGTCCGCACCAAGGGCCGCCACGATCCGTGCGTCGGCATCCGCGCCACCCCGATCGCCGAAGCGATGATGGCCCTCGTGCTGATGGACCAAGCGCTCCGCCAGCGCGCACAATGCGGCGACGTGGTGGACGTACGGCCCCGCATCCCGGGCGCCGGTGACCTTGCGCCGGCCCGAGCGGAGGAGCGCCCATGAAAACGCCCATGCAGCAATGGCCTTCGAAACCGTTGCACCCGTCCCTGCACGATGCGCTGGGCGATGCCATCCGCTTCTGGGAACCGCGGCGACTCCTCTACAACGTCGCGCTGGCCGCGGTGGTCCTCGCATGGGTGGCGATCACCGGCTGGAGCCGTGTCCACCACCACCCGACTTTCGAGAGCATGCTGGCGATCCTGGTGCTCGCGGTGCTCGCCAACCTCTGTTACTGCGCGGCCTACGTCATCGACCTCCCGGTCCAGTTATCGGTCTATGGCGCTGCCTGGCGGCGCCGGCGCTGGTGGTTGTGGCTTGGCGGCAGCCTGTTCGCGATGGCGCTGGCGTGGTACTGGATCGGCGACGAAATTTTTCCGACATTGGTTCATAACCCATGAACCGACGCAAGAACCGTTACAACGTCGCGATGGTCGGCGCCACCGGGGTGGTGGGCGAGACCTTGCTTGCCATCCTGGAGGAGCGCGAATTCCCGGTCGGCGAGTGCGTGCCGCTGGCGAGCGAGCGTTCCGCGGGCGGCAAGGTGAAGTTCGCGGGCAAGCAGGTGACGGTGCGCGACCTTGCGAAGTACGACTTCGACGGCATCGACGTCGCGTTCTTCTCGGCAGGCGCCGCGGTCAGCCGCGAGCATGCGCCGCGCGCCGCGGCCGCGGGCGCGGTGGTGATCGACAACACCTCGGAGTTCCGCTACGCGGAGGATGTGCCGCTCGTGATCGCCGAGGTCAATCCGCACGCGATCGCCGAGTACACGCGCCGCAACATCATCGCGAATCCGAACTGCTCGACCATGCAGCTGCTGGTCGCCCTGGCGCCGATCCACCGCGCCGCCGGCATCGAGCGCATCAACGTGGCGACCTATCAGTCGGTGTCCGGCGCCGGGCGCTCGGGCATGGAGGAGCTCGGCCGCCAGACCGCGGACCTGCTCAACTTCCAGGAAGTGGAATCCGCGAAGTTTCCGGCGCAGATCGCCTTCAACGTGATCCCGCACATCGACCACTTCCAGGAGAACGGCTACACCCGGGAAGAAATGAAGATGGTGTGGGAGACCCGCAAGATCCTCGAGGACGATTCGATCCAGGTGAACCCCAGCTGCGTGCGCGTGCCGGTGTTCTTCGGCCATTCCGAAGCCGTGCACGTCGAGACGCGGGAGAAGATCGATGCGGCCACCGCGCGCGCGCTGCTGGAGTCCGCGCCGGGCGTGGTGGTGGTGGACGAGCGGCGGCCCGGGGGTTACCCCACCCCGGTCGGCGATGCCGCGGGCAAGGACGCCGTGTTCGTCGGCCGCATCCGCGAGGACATCTCGCACCCCGCCGGGCTGGATTTGTGGGTGGTTGCCGACAACATCCGCAAGGGTGCGGCGCTGAACGCGGTGCAGGTCGCGGAAATCCTCATTCGCGAGTACCTTTGAGGCAGGGAAACCCCGAATCCGGAATCCGGATGGCGCACGGTACGGCGCCGGCGTTGTAGAGTGTTTCCCGAAACGATGCCCAGGGCGTGAAAGCCATGACGAGGTGGTCCATGATGTCGCGAAACCGATGGATGCTGGCCGGACTGGCGTGCATGCTCGCGGGCGCCTGCATGCCGTCGATGGCGCAGTCCTCCGCTGCTGCGAAAAGGCATGGCAACAAGGTGTTGCAGGCACAGTTGCACGACGTCCAGTCGAAAGTTTCCGCAGCGCGCGACCGGAACTCCGAGCTGCAGGCGAAGGTTGCGAAAATGGAGCGGCAGAACGCCGAGCGGCAGGAGCGCCTGAAGCAGCGCGACGACGAGATCGCAGCCCTGCAACAGAAAATCGGGACGGCAGGGGGGACGGCGATCGCCTCCTCGGCCGGGCATTGAGCGGGGCGCCGTTCCGGACGCCTGGGTTTGGTGATTGGCGGGTTCTGCAATACCCTTGCGCTGGATGCGGGGTGTTGCGAGCGGGGGCGGGTCCCCGCATCCCCGTCGACAGCAGGGGTTGGGTTCCATGAAGTACAAGCTCCGCATCGCAAGTGCCGCCCTGCTGGCCGTGGCCGCGGCGCCGGCGTGGGCACTGCAGTTGGGACAGATCCAGGTCAAGTCGGCGCTCAACCAGCCGCTGGTCGCCGCGATCCCGCTGCATCCGAAGAACCTGTCAGAACTTGCCGGTCTCACCGTGGCGCTGGCTTCGCCGGAGGATTTCACGCGCGCCGGCCTGCAGATGACACCGACGGACCGCACACTGCATTTCCACGTGGTGAGCGACAACAACGGTCAGAAGCTGATCCTGGTCACCAGCAGCCAGCCGGTCACCGATCCGTACCTCGATTTCCTGCTGCAGGTGAATACCCGCCGAGGCAAGCAGGTCCGCGAATTCGTGGTGTTGTTGAACCCGGTGATCGAGGCTCCGGCGCCGGCGGTGCAGACCGCGCCCGTTGCGGGCGCCCCGGCTGCTTCGCCCGCGCAGTCGGCCGGGTTGCCGCCGCCGGCGGGATTCCCGCAACCGCAAACGACCGCGAAAGCCGCGCAGCCGGTGGCGGCCACACCGCCACTGCAGCCGAAGCCGCAAGGTCAGCCGCAGGCCCGATCCAGGGCCCGGCCGCAATCCGCGCCGCAAGCGCCCGCCAAGCGGGCCACGACCCGGGCGAAGCCCGGGCTGGCGCACGCCAAGCCGAAGACGCAACCGGCAACCCCGCCAAGGCCGCGGGTTGCGCCGCAGCCCCAGCCGGCCGCGCCGGCTGGAACGGCAGCCCCGGCGAACGCAAACGTCACGGTCAAGCGCGGCGACACTTTGTACGGCATTGCGTCCGACGCGAGCCAAGGCACCGGCGCCAGCATCAACCAGATGATGATCGCGCTGCAGTCGGCAAACCCCGAGGCCTTCTTCAAGGACAACATCAACGACCTCAAGGCGGGCGCGATCCTGCGCATTCCGACCCGCGACGAGATCGACAAGATCGGAATGGCCGAAGCGACCGCCGAGGTGCACCGCCAATACGAGGCTTGGCGCGGAGTGAAGCCGCACCCGGCGACGATGGTCGAGGGCACCGCCGTCCAGGCGGCCGCGAGGTCGGCGCCCAGGCCCGAGCCCGAAGGCACGGCTTCGGATCACCTCACGCTGGTCCCGCCGACCGGGGGCGGCAGCGGCAGCGGAAGTCGTCCGGGCGTTGCTGGCGGAACCGGAACCGAAAAGGTGGCAGGCCTGCAGCAGCGCCTGCAGGACGAACGCGGCACGCTCGCGAGCCTGAAGCAATCCAACTCCGATCTGGAATCGCGCGTTCAGAGTCTCGAAGACATTGCAGATAAGTCCGACAAGCTCTTGAGTTTAAAGGAAGCGACGATCGCAGAACTGCAGCGCAAGCTGGCGGCCGTGCAGTCCGGCCGGGCGCTCGCGCCTGCCGCATCGGCAGCCGCCAGGAGCGCCCGCGTGTCGGCGTCCGGCGCTGCGGGGAAACCCGTTGCCACGCCCGCGCACGGATCGGCGATCCCGTGGTTCGAGCGCCCGCTTACCTGGATCGTGGCCGGCGTGATCGTGGTGGCGCTGATCCTGCTTGGCCTGTTGTGGCGGCGGCGCGGTGAGCCCGAGCCCGACGAGGCGCCCGGTCCGCTTCCGGACCCCGAGGACGTCGTGCCGAAGACCGGAACAGCCGCGTACGCTGCGTCGCTGCAGGTACAACTGGCCGAAGATCCGGGCAACCTCGGTACCCATCTCGCCCTTTGCCGGCTGTATCACGCGCAGGGAGACGCAGGGCGCTTCGTCGCGGCGGCCGCGGCGATGCATGAACACGTACACGATCCTGGCAGCATGGAGTGGCATGAGGTCGCCGTGATGGGTGAGGAACTCGTGCCCGGCGATCCGCTGTTCGCGGCGCCCGGCGAATCCGCTCCTGTGGAGTCGCACGAGTCCGAAGAGCTGCATGAGTCCGTGGCGGAGCTGCAACAGTCCCCGGATCTCGACCAGTCCCCGGAACTGCACGAATCCGGGGAGCTGCGCGTCGGTGCCGATGCGCCGGCGGTGGAGGAGCCCGCCGGCGAGGTCGTGGCTGCCGAATCGGAGCCGGAGACGGACGTCGCCGAGGCGGTTCCGGATCCCGAAACCGGCGAACCCGCCGCCGCCGCGGACGTGATGCCGTTTGCGGCTGTAGTTCCGGCGGCGGAGACGCAGCCGGAGCCCGCCTACAGCGGCGATCACGACGCCAGCTTCCATGATGACCCGGTGGATACCAAGCTCGACCTCGCGCGCGCGTATCTCGACATGGGCGATCCGGTCGGCGCGCGCGCGATGCTGGACGAAGTGATCGAGGAAGGGTCGCAGACGCAGCAGGATGAAGCCAGGCGATTGTTGGCCGACGCCACGGATTGAGCTGCGCGGTGCACGTATCCCGGAATGCCTCGGCGCACCCCGCGCCAGCACGCAAGGCCCTGACTGCGGCGGGCCATCGTTCGCCTTGCAGCCGCGGAGCGGCCGCCTGAATGCGCGTCGCGCTTGGCATCGAATACGACGGCACCGACTACTTCGGCTGGCAGCGGCTCGGGCATGGCCCGAGCGTGCAGGCCGAGGTCGAGAGGGCGCTCGCATTCGTGGCCGACCATCCGGTGGCGGTGACCTGCGCGGGACGCACCGATGCCGGGGTGCACGCGCGCTGCCAGGTGGTGCACTTCGATACCCGTGCCGTGCGCACCGGGCGCGCGTGGGTGCTCGGCGCGACCTCGCGCCTGCCGCGCGCGATCGCGGTGCTGTGGGCGCGCGTGATGCCCGATGATTTCCACGCGCGGTTTTCCGCGCGCGCGCGGCGCTACCGGTACGTCTTGCTGAACCGTCCGGTCCGGCCGGCGCTGGAGGCGAGGTTCGTGGCCTGGGAGCGCCGGCCGCTCGACGCGGGCGCGATGCATGCGGCGGCGCAATGCCTGGTCGGCGAGCAGGATTTCTCGTCGTTTCGCGCGGTCTCGTGCCAGGCCCGGCACGCGCGCCGCAACGTTACCGCGGTCGCGGTGCGCCGCGAGGACGACCGCGTGATCGTCGAAATCGAGGCCAATGCGTTCCTGCACCACATGGTGCGCAACCTCGTCGGCTCGCTGCTCGAGGTCGGAACCGGCGAGCGGCCCGTCCAATGGATTGCCGAGGTGCTTGCCGCGCGGGACCGCGCACGAGCTGGTGCAACCGCGCCGGCGCAAGGACTGACGTTCATCGGGCCCCGATATCCGGCACAATGGGCGCTTCCCGCCGAAGTTACCCTGCCGGGCAATCCCCACGACCAGCAGTCCGCGAATGAACGCGAATAAACGCAAATGGTGCGAAAGGTTTGCTTTGCATCCGCGCACATCCGCGTTTACTCGCGGGCCGTCTTTTACCGACGCCCAATGAATCGAACCCGCATCAAGATCTGCGGCGTCACCCGCATGGAGGACGCGCTGCTCGCCTGCGAGCTGGGCGCGGACGCGATCGGCCTGGTGATGACGCCCAGCAGTCCGCGGTGCGTGCCGCTGGATGGTGCGCGTGCCATCCGCGAGGCCCTGCCGTCATTCGTATCCCTGGTGGCGCTGGCACACGACCTGCCGGCCACGCGCGTGGCGGAGATCGTCGACCGCCTGCGGCCGGACCTGATCCAGTTCCACGGCAGCGAGGATGCGGCGTTCTGTGAATCCTTCGGCGTGCGTTACACGAAGGCGATCGGCATGGCGGGCGATGGGAACGTGCATGAAATCGCAGCGGCGCATCCGCGCGCGCAGGGTTTCGTGCTGGATGGCCATCCGGCCGGTGCGCAGGGCGGGCAGGGCAGGACGTTCGACTGGTCGCGGATCCCGCGCGATCTCGACCGGCCGATCATCCTCGCGGGCGGCCTGCACGCGGGAAACGTGGGCGATGCCATCCGGATGGTGCACCCGTGGGCGGTCGATCTCGCCAGCGGGGTCGAATCCGCGCCGGGGATCAAGGATGCTGCGAAGATGCGTGCGTTCTTTGCGGTAGTACGCAAAACAGAGTTCGAGGCGGATTGACGCGCATGCGTGCGGACGAAAGCAAATGCATTGATTCCGCCCCTGTCCTTGTTGATCCGCGGTGATCCGCGTCAGAGGCTCCTGAGGTGACCGAGGAAATCGACTTCTACCGCTACCCTGATGAACGCGGCCGGTTCGGTCCGTACGGGGGCACCTTCGTCGCGGAAACGCTGATCGCGCCGCTGGAGGAATTGACCGCCGCCTACACCCGGCTTCGGGACGACCCGGCGTTCCAGAAGGAATTCGCGGACGACCTGAAGCATTACGTCGGCCGGCCCTCACCGATCTACCACGCGAAGCGGCTGTCCGCGCGCATCGGCGGCGCGCAGATCCTGCTCAAGCGCGAAGACTTGAACCACACCGGCGCGCACAAGATCAACAACACCGTCGGCCAGGCGCTGGTGGCGCGCGCGATGGGCAAGCGCCGCATCATCGCGGAAACCGGCGCCGGCCAGCACGGCGTCGCGACCGCCACGGTGTGCGCGCGCTTCGGCATGCAATGCGTGGTGTACATGGGCGCGGTCGACATCGAGCGCCAGAAGATCAATGTCTACCGCATGAAGCTGCTGGGCGCGGAAGTGGTACCGGTGACGTCCGGTTCGAAGACGCTCAAGGATGCGCTGAACGAGGCGCTGCGCGACTGGGTCGGGAACGTCGTCGATACCTTCTACATCATCGGCACGGTCGCAGGGCCGCATCCGTATCCCACCATGGTCCGCGACTTCAACGCGGTGGTGGGGCGCGAGGCGCGCGCGCAGATGCTGGAACAATTCGGGCGCCTGCCGGACGTGCTGACTGCGTGCGTGGGCGGGGGCTCGAATGCGATCGGTCTCTTTCACGCGTTCCTCAACGACCGGGAGGTGCGCATCGTCGGTGCCGAGGCCGCGGGCCTGGGACTGGCAACGGGCCGGCACGCGGCCTCGCTCGCCGCGGGCCGGCCCGGCGTGCTGCACGGCAACCGCACCTACGTGTTGTGCGACGACGACGGCCAGATCATCGAAACGCACTCGGTCTCGGCGGGACTCGACTATCCGGGCGTCGGCCCCGAACACGCGTTCCTGAAGGACACCGGCCGCGCCGAATACGTGGGCGTCACCGACGAAGAGGCGCTCGCCGCGTTCCACCTGCTCTGCGAAACCGAGGGCATCCTCGCTGCCCTGGAATCGAGCCACGCGGTCGCGCAAGCAATCAGGCTTGCCCGCGAGCTGCCGAAGGACGGCCTCGTGCTGTGCAATCTCTCCGGCCGTGGCGACAAGGATGTGCATACGATCGCGCAGCGCGAGGGATTCGAGCTGTGAGCGCAACCAGCGACAGCCGGAATGGGGAACGGGGAACGGGGAAAGATCGACTCGGCGCAACCTTCGCGAGGCTGCAAGCGCGCCAACGCACCGCGCTGATCCCGTTCATCACCGCCGGCGACCCGTTTCCGGACGCAACGGTGGATGTCATGCACGCGCTGGTGGACGGCGGCGCGGACATCATCGAACTCGGTGTGCCGTTCTCCGACCCGATGGCCGACGGGCCCGTGATCCAGCACGCCAACGAGCGCGCCCTGCGCAACAAGGTCGGCGTTCCGGGCATCCTTCAATGGGTGCGCGAATTTCGCGGGCGCGACACGGATACGCCTGTCGTGCTGATGGGCTATTTGAATCCGATCGCGATCCACGGGGTCGAACGTTTCGCGCGTGAAGCGGTCGATTCCGGCGTGGATGGCGTACTGGTGGTCGATTGTCCGATCGAGGAAGACGCTGCATTGCAACCCCTGCGCGACGCTGGCCTCGAACGGATCCTGCTGGTCGCGCCCACGACTTCGGAGCCGCGTCTCGCCAGCGCGGTCGAAGCGGCCGAGGGTTATCTGTATTACGTGTCGTTCGCGGGCATCACCGGAGGGTCGAAGTTGTCGGCGCAAGACATCGCGCAACGCGTCGGCGATCTTCGCAGGCGCGCAAACGTACCAGTCGCGGTCGGTTTCGGAATCAAGGATGCAGCCAGCGCGAAGGCAGTGGCTGCGTTTGCCGACGCGGTGGTGATCGGCTCGGCGCTGGTGGCGACACTTGCGGGAGCGCCCGATCGCGAGGACGCCTGCGTGCGTGCACGGAGGTTTCTCGCGCCGATCCGCCACGCCCTCGACATGCACCGGGGTTGACGCATAGTCGCCGGCTGCTGGTGGCCATCCAGTCCGGGAGCGTGTGATCGGCAATCGCGCCTGACTCGGGCCAGCAACATTTGCACTCTCACCTGGAGGGAGGGAGGTGCAGATCAGAAGGGTCGGATACCGCGTAAAGGGCTTTCTTGCGGTCGCGGATCGTGCTCTTTGCTGGAGCATGATCAGCGCCGATGCCGAGCAGCGCCGCATCCTGTGCTTCTGGGAGAAGCATGGGCTCTTGGCCACGCAGGAAGCCTTCGGGGTTTCGCGCCGGACGTTGTACGCGTGGCGAGAGCGGTTGCGCATGGGCGGTGGCGATCCGGCTGCGCGCGCCGTTGAGTACCCGACCCACCATCTGCGGCAGCGTCGCTGGCCACCGGCGCTGCTGGCCGAGCTCCGCAGGCTGCGGACCCAGCACCAGAACCTGGGCAAGGAGAAGCTGCATCCGTTTCTTGCAGCGTGGTGTCGGCGACAGGGCCTGCGCTGCCCCTCGGTGCGCACCATTACGATTGATCGCCGATGCGCCGGACAAGATGCGCCACGCGCCACGCCGGGTCTCGCGGTTTGCGCAAGGCCGCGTCCTGCGTCGGCCGCGAATCCGCAAGCCCAAGGGCTATCGGCCCGAAGGCCCGGGCGATTGCCTGGCCATGGATACCATCGAACGCCGCAAGGACGGCTTGGCCCGCTACCTCATTACCTGCATCGGCCTGGCCAGCCGCTTCAGCTTCGCCTTGGCGTTCCGTACCCGTTCCAGTGCCCGCGCCGCCCTGACCTTAGCGCTCGTCCAGATCGTGTTCCCGGTTTCCCTGCAACGCGTGCTCTCGGACAACGGCGGCGAGTTCGCCAAACACTTGCACGACGCCATCGTCAGCCAAGGCCTCGCGTATTGGCACACCACCCGCGTACCCCCAAGATGAATGCCCACTGCGAACGCTTCAACCCCACCATCCAGGACGAGTCCGTCGCCTACCGCGAAGCCCTGTTGCTCGACGACCTCGGTGCCTTCAACGATCGTCTGTTCGAGTGGCTGCACTGGTACAACGCCGAACGCCCCACCACGGCATCGCGCTGCGTACCCCGCTCGATATACCCGCCGATCGGCTTGGCAATCCGTGCCGGATGTACTGGCCCAATACAGCGCCTTGACAATGCAGTGACAGCATAGTAGCAAGGTCGCCGCGCACGTCGCGAACGCAGACCACGAGGGGACCCGATGCATCTGCAAAATCTTGCCTGGATCATTCTCCTTGTCGGGATAGCGATCATCGCGCTGGGATTCATCATTGTCGTCGTCATGGCGGGCAAGCCATCGGACGAGGCGCAAGCCCGGAAGTTCAGTCGAACCACGCACATCGTGCAGGCTTGGTGGTTCCTGATACTGGCGGTCGGATTCATCGTCGGCAGCTTCATCACGCTGCAGCATTACCCGATTCCGCCGCAGCACACCGATCTGGGCGCCACGCAGGTGGTGAACGCCGTCGGACGCCAGTGGTCCTGGCAGATCAAGCCGGATACGGTGCAAGCCGGCAGCAGGGTGGAATTTCGCGTCACCAGCGACGATGTCAACCACGGTTTCGCCCTCTACGGGCCTGACGGTCGCATCGTGGCCCAGGTGCAGGCGATGCCGGGCTACACCAACAAGATGCTGCATACCTTCGATCGGGCAGGCACCTACACGGTGCGGTGCCTCGAGTATTGCGGGCTCATGCACGCGGAGATGACGAGTACGCTCAAGGTGGTTGCCAGCGAGCAAACGCCGCACGGCGCATCAGCCGCCGCTGCGGTGGCCGAGGCGGCGCCAGCTGCGCCCGTCTCGGGCGCACAGGTGTACGACAACCATTGCGCAGTTTGCCACCAGGCAACCGGCAAAGGCTTGCCGGGCGTCTTTCCGCCGCTGGCGGGTGACCCGGTCGTGACGGCCGCCGATCCTGCCGAACATATCAATATCGTCCTGCACGGCACCCACGGCAGGACGATCGGTGGCACGACTTACGCTGCGCAAATGCCCGGTTGGGGCAATCAGCTCAGTGACGAGGAGGTCGCGGCGGTGATCAACCACGAGCGCACCAGTTGGGGCAACCATGCGCCGACGGCGACTGTGAAGGACGTAGCGGCACAACGAAAGCCGTGACGTGGCACTGCGATGGCCGGGCACACCCGCGATGACGGCGGAAGACCCCGGCAGCCAGTATCGACCTACGCACCCCGGAATGCCGAACGAGCAGGAGAATGGCCATGGCCTCACTCACCATGTATCCCGATGACGAGCACCTGACGGGCAGCGCGCGGTTCGCGTTCAACCTGTACATGATTACCGCAGTGTTGCTGGTCGTGGTGTTCATGTTGGTGGGCCTCACCATGCGCATGTCGCAGACAGGCTGGGTGGGTGTTCCGCCCAAGTTCTTCTACCAACTGTTGTCCATGCACGGCGCGGGCATGGTCGGCACCATGGTACTGGCGACGACCGCGGTGATGTGGTTCTTCCTGCGCAAGTACGTGCGGCTGCACTTGTGGGCCTTCGTCACCAACTATGTCATGTTCATGGCAGGTGCCCTGTGCATCATCTTCGCGGTCTTCATTGGTGGCTACGCGGCGCTGTGGACGTTCCTGTATCCATTGCCCACGCACGGCATGGGGATGTGGAGTCCGCATGCCTCGGCCTTGTTCATGCTGGGCTACCTCCTGATTGGTGTCGGCGAACTGATTTTCTATCTTGACGCGGCGGCCGGGATCATCAAGGTGCACGGCAATCTCGGACGCGCCCTTGGGTTGCAGTGGTTGTTCGGTGGCGACATCAATCCCGACCACCCCAAGACGGTGGTTGCGAGCACCAGCATGATCATCGCCAATTCGCTGGGGATCCTCGCGGGCGCGGTGGTGCTCGTGATGAGCCTCATCAACATCTTCTTTCCGCAAGTGGCAATCGACGCGCTGTTCGCCAAGACCCTGATCTACTGGTTCGGGCACATGTACATCAACGCCGCGATCTACATGGGCGTGATCGCGATTTACGAACTGCTCTCGCGCTACACCGGCAAGCCGTACCCGCTTTCGCGCGTGTTCCTGTGGGGGTGGGCAGCAACGACGGTGCTGGTGATCATCGTGTTCCCCCACCACCTGCTGATGGATTACGCCGAGCCGCACTGGTTCCTGACGCTGGGGCAGTTTGCGTCGTGGGGCTCGGGGTTCCCGGTAGTGGTGGTGACGGTTTACGGCGCCCTCACCAACCTCTGGCGGTCCAACATCCGCTGGACGATGCCGCCAAGGCTGATGATCCTGGCGTTGTTCGGCTGGGTCGCGGGTGGCTTCGGCGCGATTCTCGACGGCACCATCCGCATCAACCTGGTGATGCACAATACGCAGTGGGTGCCTGGCCACTTCCATTTCTACCTGTTGCTCGGCGTGCTGGCGATGGCATTGTCGCTGATGTATCACGAAGTCGGCCGCCGCACGAACGGGCCGCCGAATTCCGGCAGCGACCGGGTCGGCTTCCCGGTCTACGTGATCGGTGGGCTCATCTTCGTTTTCGCGTTCCTCGCCGGTGGGCACGCGAGCGTGCCGCGGCGCATGGCCGAGCACCTGCAGGCGTGGACTTTCACCGACAAGCTCGGATCGATCGGCGCGATGCTGGTGGTGTTGGCGATGCTCTATTTCGCGATCCGGATCACCGCCGGCTTGCTGAGGTCGTCGCGGTCCGGAGGTGCTGATGTGGGTGCTGCGGACGCTGCTGGCTAGCTTGGTGATCCTGGTGGCGGGCGTGGCAGCGCTCGCCGTCGCCACCGACGGATTCCGCGCGTTCACTTCCGAAACCGCGCGTCGCATCGACGTACGCGAGCATCCGCGCGCGCTGCCTTCCACCCCGTTGCAGACGGCCGATGGACAAACCATCAGCTTCGCCGAGCTGCGCGGACGCTGGGTGCTGGTTGATTTCGTCTATACCCGCTGCCGGACCTACTGCTCGATCCAGGGCACCGAGTTTGCGCAAATGCAGCAACGACTGGCCGCGCCGATCGCGGCCGACCGCGTGACGCTTCTCAGCATCAGCTTCGACCCCACCCGGGACAATCCCGCCCAGTTGGCCGCCTACCAACGCCGCTCGGGTGATCGGGGTGCGGGGTGGATCGCGGCGCGTCCGACCAGTGCTTCCGGGCTGCGCGCCCTGATGGGCGTGTTCGGCGTGACCGCAATATCGGATGGGCTCGGCGGGTATGTGCACAATAGTGCGATCGCTGTGGTCGATCCGCAGGGAAGGCTGATCGCAATCATCGACTGGGACAAGCCGGCCGAAGCCGAACGTTACGTCCTGCGCGGGGAGGCGCCATGACGGTGTCGTCACGCTGGCAATCGTGGCGCGGTCCCGCGTTGTGGTGCGTGCTGGTGTTGCCGCCGGTGCGGGGAGCGCTCGAGTCCTCGATCATGCTGCACATGCTGGTCCAGATTCCGTTGCTCGCGGTCGCGGGGTGGTGGCTGTCACCGTTGCTGCCGAAGCACCTGACCGACACTCTCCCCGCCTGGAATCGCAGTGGCATCAGCGGCATCGTGCTGGTCTCGGTGGTGGCGTTGTTCTGGATGCTGCCGCGCTCGATGGACGCAGCGCTCGAGGTGCCCTGGGTCGAGGTCGCGAAATTCGCCAGCGTGCCCCTGTTGATGGGCCTGCCGCTGGCGATCAGCTGGCCGAGTGCGGGTTTCGTGGTGCGCGGCGTGTACCTGGTCGAAGTCGTTGCGACAGCATTCCGGATGGGCTGGCTGTACCTGATTTCGCCGCAACGGCTGTGCAGCAACTACCTGCTGGGCGACCAGCAAGGGCTGGGCAAGGCGATGCTTGCAATCGGAGCGGCCATTTGCCTGCTGCTGGCATGGAAGTTGATGTGGGGGCACATTGACGCGGACGGCGTTCGACGCCGCTAGCGGTTCATTCGGTGCCGGGCGCCGGGTGCTTGCCAGGCAGTGTATCCTTGGCTGTCGTGATGACCACAGGGGCCACTCCGTGTCCTGGTTGCAGAAGCTGACATCGCCGAACATCCGCACCGAGGGCGCGCCCGCCAAGGGCCGCGTGCCGGAAGGGGTGTGGGAGAAATGTTCGGGCTGCGGCACCGGGCTGTACCGCCCCGAACTCGAGCGCAACCTGATGGTGTGCCCGAAGTGCGGCTACCACCATCCGATCGGCGCCCGCGCGCGGCTGGCGTCGTTCCTCGACGCCGGCGGCGACGAACTCGAAACAGGGATGGGACCGCTCGATTCGCTGAAGTTCAAGGACTCCAAGAAGTACCGCGACCGCATCCTGGCCGCGCAGAAGGCTACCGGCGAAAAGGACGCGCTGGTCGCGGTGCGCGGCACGCTGAAGACGCTTCCGATCGTCGCCTGCGCGTTCGAGTTTTCCTTCATGGGCGGCTCGATGGGCTCGGTGGTGGGCGAGAAGTTCACGCGTGCCGCGGAAGCCGCGTTGCGCGACCGGGCGCCGCTCGTCTGCTTCACCGCGACCGGTGGCGCGCGCATGCAGGAGGGCCTGCAATCGTTGCTGCAGATGGCCAAGACCTCGGCTGCGCTGGCCCGGCTGCGCGACGCGCACCTGCCGTACATCGCGGTGCTTGCGCACCCGACCACCGGGGGCGTCTCGGCCAGCCTCGCGATGCTGGGCGACATCCAGATCGCCGAGCCGAGGGCGCTGATCGGATTCGCGGGTCCGCGGGTCATCGAGCAGACGGTGCGCGAGAAGCTTCCGGAAGGCTTCCAGCGCTCGGAATTCCTGCTCGAGCATGGTGCGATCGACATGATCTGCGACCGCCGCAAGTTGCGCGACGACATCGCCGACCTGCTCGCGATCCTGACGCGCCACGACAAGGTGGCGTAACGCCTTGGGCGGTTCCCGGCGTGGCATGCGGCCCGCACACGACGGTGCACGTTCCTGTGTTGATCTCCTGTTCCGCGGCGCAAGGTTCCGGTGCCCGTGTTGCGGTTCCGCTCGCCTCCCCGCCACATCCCGGTGGATGGCCCTCCGGGCCGCCTCCGGCGTTCAAATCGGTAATCTGGCCGATGTGGCCGGCGGCGAGCGGGCTACCACTTTTGTTTGGGCAAAGGTGGCCAAAACCATTGCGCGGGGCATGACGGTTTCGGCACTGCCTCGTGCGCGCGGGACGCGCACGGAAGGGGACCTTGACGCCGAAGAGGTGGGCGGGGCATGAAAACCCTCGGCGAATGGCTGGCATACCAGCAGACCATCCACGCCCGTGGCATCGACATGGGTCTCGAGCGAGTGCGCGAAGTGTGGACGCGCATGGGCGACCGGCGGCTGGCGCCGGTGGTGATCGCGGTCGGCGGCACCAACGGCAAGGGGTCCACCGTTGCTTTCCTGGAAGCGATGCTGCGCGCGGGCGGGATGCGCGTGGGCGCCTACACGTCTCCGCACATCCTGCGCTACAACGAACGCGTGCGGGTGGACGGCGCACCGGTCGCGGATGGGGTGCTGGTGGCTGCCTTCGAACGGGTCGAGGCGGTGCGCGCCGCCGGTTCGGCCGAAGCAATAGAGCTGACCTATTTCGAATTCGGCACGCTCGCGGCGTTCGACATCTTCGGGCGCGCGCAGGTGGACGTCGCCTTGCTGGAAGTCGGCCTCGGCGGCCGCCTGGACGCGGTCAACATCATCGACGCGGATTGCGCGGTGGTGGTGACGGTCGACCTCGACCACATGGAATATCTCGGGCCCGACCGCGAGGCGATCGGTCGCGAGAAGGCGGGAATCTTCCGCGCCGGGTGTCCGGCGATCATCGGCGAGACCAAACCTCCGCACTCCTTGCTGGCGCACGCCCGCGCGATCGGTGCCCGGGCGGAAGTCCTGGGGCGCGACTTCGGCTGGTCGCCGGAGGTGGGCGAGTTGGCGTGGTGGCATCGGGATCCGGGGCAAGCGCGTTACGTGGCGCCGGCGGAAGGCAGTCCCGGCGGGATCGTGCTGCACGGCGAACTCGCGCTGGAGGGCGCGTTCCAGTACCGCAATGCCGCGGCGGCGATCGCGGCCCTGCACGCGCTCGGGCCGCGGGTGCGCTGGTGCCATGCCGCGATCGCCAGGGACGCTCGCGCCGGCGGCGGCCCGCCGTTGCTCGAGGGTCGCCTCCAGCACCTGCAGCGCCACCCCGACCTCGTGGTCGACGTCGGCCACAATCCGCAGGCCGCGCGCGAACTGGCGCGCTGGCTGGACCGGCATCCGGTCCCGGGCGCCACCCGTGCCGCGTTCGGGGCGCTCGCGGACAAGGACATCGAAGGCATGGCAACCGCGCTCGGCCCCCGCATCGACCACTGGTATCTCGCGGGGCTCGCCGACCAGTCGCCCCGGGGCGAAACCGTGGCGCGGCTGGCGGCACGCGTGCGCGCGGTGTTGCCGGCCGCCTCGATCGAGGCATTCGCGGACATCGATGGCGCGCTGTCGGCGGCGCGAATGGCCGCATCCGGCGACGACCGGATCCTCGCATTCGGCAGCTTCCACGTAGTCGCGCCGGTGCTCGAGGGGTTCCGCGGGTGATTCCTTCCGAAGGTCGGCCGGACCACCAGCGGCGGGATTCCGCGCCGGCGGGCTCGCCATGCGCGGGTGCCATCGTGTACGCTCCGCGTGACGCGAATTTGCGCGATGCCGTCCGCTGCGCGCGCGCCGGTTCTCGAGCCCTGACTCGGTGGGTAGGATGTCGATGGATGCTGGGTTGAAAAGACGCCTCGTGGGGGCGGCCGTGCTGATCGCGCTCGCCGTGATCTTCGTCCCGATGCTGCTTCCCGGCCGGTCCGGAACGCAGGGGCCGAGTGTCAGCGTTCCACCGCCTCCGAGCGGAGAAATGCAAACCCGAGTGCTCGCGGTCGGGCCGGACAGCGCCAGCGCAGGTTCCAGCACCGCGGCCTCGATTGCCGATCCGGACCGCGTGGCCACGCTGGACTTGAACGGCGCCCGCTCGGGCGCCCCGGCGCCGGCCGCGGCGACCTCCGCCGGTCACGTGGCCGACGCTGCCGCGGCACCGGAAGCGGAAACCTCGAGTGCCACGGCACCCGGGGTTGCGAGCCAGGCGACGGCACCCCCCGCAGCCGCCGCGGCATCCGCGGCGCCGCAGGAGTCCGCATCGGCGGCTGCGGCGTCGGCCGCCCCGGCCGAAGCGGCACCGTTGCCTGGTGGCGCGGGTGCGGCCGCAGGAACCATCTACACCGTCAACTTGGGCATCTACGCCGACCACGCGGGCGCCAGGAAGCTGGTCGCGGACGCCAAGCGGCACGGGTTCACCGCGCTGGCCACGCCGGAAACGTTCCAGGGTAAGGCGGTGCTGCGGGTGCGCGTCGGGCCGTTTGCGAGCAAGGCCGCAGCGGAGGCCGCGCGCCTCAAGCTCAAGGATTTCGAACACGTGGCGATGACGGTCGAGGCGACCACCACCGACCAGCAGGGCGATGCGCCGGCGTCGGCGTTGCCGCCCCACCAGGCAGGGGCCTGGGCCGTACAACTGGCGGCGTTCAGTGATCGCGCCTCCGCCGACAAGTTGCGCGACCGCCTGCGCAGCCAGGGATTCGACGGCTACGTCGACAGTGTGAAGACCTCGAAGGGCGAGCTGTGGCGCGTGCGCGCCGGCCCGTTCGCGACCCGCGACGTCGCCGAGACCCAGCGCGGGCGGATCGCCGATTCGATCAAGATCAAGGGCAATATCGTCACGCAGTGATCGTTCGAGCTTCCCGGATCGCTCGCAGCTCGCGGAATTGTTCGGTGGGAGGATTTCGATCCCGGGGCAGAATGGCCTTCCATGGCCTGACTTTCCACATGGATCTGCGATCGGCCCTGATCGCTGCCCGACGCGACGGATCGACGGGCGGAGGCGTTTCGAGTCAACGCACGCCAGAACGGCCTTCCATGGCCTGACTTTCCACAACAGCCGGTCCGTCGGATCGCCCGATGACAACGAATGCTGCCGACATCCTGATCCTCGCGGTGCTCGCGCTGTCGATGCTGTTCGGCCTGCTGCGCGGTTTCGTCAGCACGGTGCTGTCGCTGCTGTGCTGGATCGCCGCGTTCTGGGTCGCATGGGCGTTCGGGGCAGATGTCGCGGCGTCGTACGGCGGCTTCCTCGCGCAGCCGGCGGCCCGCGTGATCGCCGGGTACTTCACCTGTTTCATCGGCGTGCTGATCGTCGGCGCGGTGATCGGCTGGCTGGTCCGCAAGCTGATGAGTCACGGCGGTCTGCGCGCCGCCGACCGCTTCCTCGGGCTGTTGTTCGGCCTGGGCCGCGGGGTGCTGCTGGTGACGTTCGCGGTATTGATCCTCGGCTTCAGGGCCGCGCCTCGCGAGGCGAACTGGTGGCGGCAATCGTTGTTGCTTCCGACCTTCGAAAGCGGTGCCGCCTGGTGCGCGGCCCGCCTGCCGCCAGGTGTGGTCCGTTACCTCGAGATCGGAGGCAAGTCCTTGCCTGTGCTCCCGAAAGCCCCCATATCCGCCGGGCAGGATTCGGCCGGCGAGCCAGCGGCGCCCCGTGCGTCCGGATACGGCCCCCGTGCGCAGTGATGTGGGACAATAAGAACGTGGATGAGATCAAGGTCGCTGAATTTTCGCTTGTGCGGGAATGACGAAACCGAGGCGCCCGGTTGCCTGCCTTCAGCCCGCTTGAGTCAAGGGGGCGATCAAGTCCGCCTGCGTACTTGACTGGGGGATGTGGGTGCGTGGCGAGTTTGGTCGCAGCGTAAAAGCAGGGCTTCTTCAGAGCGGACAGGTTCATGTGCGGAATCATCGGCATCGTCGGCAAGACCGAAGTCGCCACCGCGTTGTATGACGCGTTGACGGTGTTGCAGCATCGCGGGCAGGACGCCGCCGGGATCGCCACCTTCGATGGCCGCAAGTTGCACCTGCGGCGCGGACCCGGCCTGGTGCGCGACGTGTTCGGTGCGCGCGACATGCAGGAACTGAGGGGCCACGCAGGTATCGGCCACTGCCGCTACCCGACCGCGGGCGCGGAGGATTCCGAGGAAGCGCAGCCGTTCTACGTCAATTCCCCGTATGGCATCGCCTTCGCGCACAACGGCAACCTCATCAACACCGAACAGTTGCGGCGCGAGATGTTCGAGAACGACCGCCGCCACATCAATACCGATTCCGATTCGGAAATCCTGCTCAACATCCTGGCGCACGAGCTGCAGATCCAGGATCGCCACGCGCTGGAGCCGGACGAGTTGTTCAAGGCAGTCGCGGCGGTGCACGCGCGCGCCAAGGGCGGCTATGCCTGCGTCGCACTGATCGTCGGCCACGGCATGCTGGCGTTCCGCGACCCGCACGGCATCCGCCCGCTGGTGCTCGGCGAGCGCGACACGCCCGAGGGCAAGGAATACGCCTGCGCGTCCGAATCGGTCGCCTTCGACATCCTCGGGTTCAAGCGCTTGCGCGACGTGGCCCCGGGCGAAGCGGTGTTCGTGGGCCTGGATGGCCGGCTGTCGTCCCGGCGCTGCGCCGAAGGCGCGGTACACGCGCCGTGCATCTTCGAATACGTGTACCTGGCGCGACCCGATTCCATGATCGAGGACGTGTCGGTGTACAAGGCGCGCCTGCGGATGGGCGAGAAGCTCGCGGCGAAAATCCTGCGCGAGCGTCCCGACCACGACATCGATTCGGTGATCCCGATCCCCGACACCTCGCGCACCGCCGGCTCGACGCTCGCGGCGGCGCTGGGCGTGCCGTTCCGCGAGGGTTTCGTCAAGAACCGCTACATCGGGCGCACGTTCATCATGCCGGGGCAGGGGCAGCGGGTGCGCTCGGTGCGCCGGAAGCTCAATCCGATCCCGCTCGAGTTCCGCAACAAGAACGTGCTGCTGGTGGACGACTCCATCGTGCGCGGCACCACCTCGCGCCAGATCGTGCAGATGGCGCGCGAGGCCGGCGCGAACAAGGTGTACCTTGCCTCCGCCGCGCCGCCGGTGCGCTACCCCAACGTGTACGGCATCGACATGCCGGCGCCCGCCGAGTTGGTCGCGCACGGCCGCACCCTCGAGGAGATCCGTGCGACGATCGGCGCGGACTGGCTGGTGTACCAGGATCTTGCGGACCTGGTCGATTCGGTTGCCGAGGGCAACGAGAAGTTGCAGCACTTCGACGATTCGTGCTTCTCCGGCCGCTACGTGACCGGCGTCGAGCCGGAGTACCTGCGCCAGCTCGAGTTCGCGCGTTCGGACGAGGCCAAGGCGCAGCGGCGCAGCGCGTAATCAGGCGATCACCCCTGATCGCCGCCTCTCGGGGCAGGGGAGCGCAGACGGCTCCCGATTGATTCGCGGCATCCATGTCGCTTACCCTGCAGGCTGGCTGCGCCGTTCGCGTTTGCAATCCTGCAAGCGCAGTCGTTTCACTTCAGGCGGGCTGCAGCCTGGATTCCGGCCGTCGCCGGAATGACGACATCAAGGGGATCCATGATGCCGCGCCGACTCGTTGCGCTGTTCGACGGCACCTGGAGCAGGGCCCAGACGCGCACCAACGTGGAGCGTTTCTGGCGGCTGGTCGCGCCGGCCGACGGCGCTGGCGTTGAACAGATATGCAGGTACTTTGCCGGGGTCGGGGTGAAGCCCGGCATCGGCCACTGGCTCGGCGGCGCGTTCGGCCTGGGCCTGTCCGGCAACGTGAAGGATGGATACCAATGGCTTGCGAAGACCTGGCGCGCGGGCGATGAAATCTGGCTGCTCGGCTTCAGTCGCGGCGCCTACACCGCGCGCAGCCTCGGCGGACTGCTCCGCAAGTGCGGCTTGCTGAAGCCCGACGACAAGGGTGCGGTCCCGCGGTCGGAGGTGGACTCGGCTTATGCGCTCTATCGCAACAACCTGCACCCGAACGACCCGGCCATGCAGGCATTCCGCGCCGCGCATTCGCACGAGGTCACGATCCGCTTCATCGGCGTGTGGGAGACCGTAGGCTCGCTCGGCATCCCGGGCGTCGCCTCGTGGTTTCCGTTCGCGCGCAGCCGCTATGCTTTCCACGACACCGACCTGAGCAAGATCGTCCAGTACGCCTACCAGGCGCTCGCGCTGGACGAACACCGCGCGGATTTCAAGCCGACCAAATGGACGCGGCCCACCAACACCCTTGCCGCGGGCGAGTCGCCGAAGGCGTGGAAGCCCGAACAGATCGAGGTCGAGCAGCGCTGGTTTGTCGGCGCACACTCGGACGTCGGCGGCGGCGAGGAAACCGATGGCGCAGGCCACAGTCCCGACACGCTGCCGGAAATCACGCTGGGCTGGATGCAGGCCAAGGCGGCCGGCGCGGGTCTCGCGTTCACCGAGGCGTTCGTGCCACCGCCCGGCGCCGAGCTGGATGTGCCGAACGATTCCTACGGCGGTTTCATGGGCGGCCTCTACCGGCTGTTCAAGCAGCCGTTCCAGCGGGTGCTGGGCGGCGGCATCCATGAAACGATCGACCCTTCCGTGTGGTTGAAATGGTACGAACAATCCACCTACCGCCCGCCCTCGCTCGGAGTGGCGATGGACCGGCGTTTGATCGAGCTGGGGTCGAGCGAGGTCGGATGACCAGCCTGTTCGCCGTTGCCAGACGCTGCCTCGAAAGTGCGCAGCCGGCCGAGAAGGTTGCGCTGACACGCCGGGCGTTCGAAGCATTGCGTGAAGATCGCCTGTCGCTCGGGGACGAGGGCTCGATTGGGCTGCCGGTCGCCCCGGGCCGTCCCGCACGGCCGCGGCTGGTGCTGCCGCGCGAGGTGCCGCGGCGAGCCCTCGGGAGCGCGGAAGGCCGCGCGGCCCTGGTCCACGCGGTGGTGCACATCGAATTCAATGCGATCAACCTCGCCTGGGACGCCGTGTACCGCTTCCGCGGGATGCCCGTGGATTACTACCGCGATTGGGTGTCGGTCGCCAACGACGAAGCGCGGCACTTCACGATGCTCGCGGCGCGGCTCGGGCAACTCGGCCACGCCTACGGCGATTTCGATGCCCACAACGGGCTCTGGGAGATGGCCGTCAAGACGGCCGATTCCTGCCTCGCGCGGATGGCGCTGGTGCCGCGCGTACTGGAAGCGCGCGGCCTCGATGTGACGCCCGGCATGATCGCGCGGCTGCAGGCGGTCGGCGACCATGCGACCGCCGCGATCCTCGAGGTGATCCTGCGCGAGGAAGTGCCGCACGTCGCCACCGGCACGCGCTGGTTCCGGTATTGCTGCGGTCGCGAAGGCCTGGATCCCACGGAAACGTTCCGAAGGCTTCTCCGCGAACGGCTCGGCGGGAGACTGCACGGTCCCTTCAACCTGGAGGCGCGGCGCGCGGCAGGTTTCGGCGAAGACGAACTCGGGTTCCTGTCCGTGGCGTCGTGACGCGCGGCGCCAGCGGCCACCGGAACCGGGCGCCCGCGCGCCCGGGTGACCGGCGCCCGCGCGGGCTGCGAAGGGCAGGCGATTGGCATGCGCAGTCGCACTTCCCCGCGCGGCTTCCGATGCTGCGCACCCGCGCGACCGCGGGTGCGTCAGAGATAGTGCCCGACCGCCATCAGCAGCAGCGCGACGATCATCAGCACCAGGATGAACTTGCTGGCGATGCCGAGGCGCCCGCGCAGCACCGCGATCTCCTGCATGTGTGCGGCGCGTTCGGCTTCGGGCGCGGTCGCCATCTTTTCGCCGAGAGCCGTCATCCGCGCGAAACCTCGGCCGAGTATCGTGCCGCCCAGGATCATGGCCAGCAATCCGCACATTCCGCCGATGCCGAAGGCCAGCCCCCCGGGACTGAACATCACCTGTTCCTGCAGGCCGGCGGTGAACAGCCAGTACAGCCAGATGCCGGTCAGCACGGTCAGCGCCGCGCTGCCGCCCATGAAGGCGTGCAGCTTGCGCTTCTGCAGCGTTGCCATCAGTTGTCCGCCCGCGGGCCCGACATCGCGTACCGCGGGCATCACGAACATGGAGAGCAGGAAAGCCGCGCCGAGCCAGAGCGCGGCCAGCAGGATGTGCGCCGCGCGCAGCGACAGGAACAGGGAGCCGTCCATCGCGGGGTCCCTCAGTGGCCCGCGAGCGGCGGCGGCCCCGCGGGCACCACCAGCTTCAGGTACGGAGCGGGTGCCTGCTGCCCCGGCGGCACGTAGTCATGGGCCGGCTTGCCGGCAGGGCCGAGCGAGCGGACGTAGGCGTAGATGTCGGCCAGATCCTTGTCGCTGAGATAGCGGAAAGTCCAGTACGGCATCGCCGGGCGCGCCTTCACCGTGCGCGCATTGTGGATCCACTGCTTCAGCGTGATCCCGTGGAAGTACAGCCGCAGGTTGATTGGATAGGTCGTGCCCCACGGACCCTGGAAATTCGTGCCGCCGCCGGTCAGCAGCATGTCCTTCGGTGCTTTGCCGCCGTGCTCGGCCCAGCCGGGCGTGTGGCAGTCGTTGCATGCCCCGAAGCCGACCAGGAACTTGCCATGGGCAATGCCATGCCTGCCCGCGGACGGACCGGATGCCATCGCCGTGCACGACACCAGCAACCCCAACGCCAACAGGAACCTCTTCATGATCATACCCCCAGGTGGACGGTCGATGAAAAGTTCGCAAGCGATATCCGCGACTATGCATCACGCAACCGCCGCGCGCAAGTAGGGGCCTCCCGGTGTAGGCTTCCGGTTTCTCTGCCGACCAAAGGGGGCGACATGTCGATGCGGAAGATCCTGATCGCGCTCGTTGCCCTGGCGGTGACGGCCACGGCGCCCGCCGCACAGCAGCCACCTGCCGACGCCGGCCGGAGTGCGAACGGCGTGTTCCTGCTCACGGCCGATCGCGTGTTCGACGCGCGCAGCGAACAGGCGCACGCGGGCTGGGCGGTGCTGGTCGAGGGCGGCCAGATCGCCGCGGTCGGGCCGCGCGGTTCGATCGAGGTTCCCGCCGGCGCGAAAACCATCGGTCTCCCGGGCACTACGCTGCTGCCGGGCCTGATCGACGCGCATTCGCACATCTTCCTGCACCCGTACAACGAGACGCTGTGGAACGACCAGGTGCTGAAGGAGCCGCTGGCCTACCGCACGATCGAGGCGGTCAACCACGTGCGCGACACGTTGCTGGCGGGCTTCACCGCGCTGCGCGACCTCGGAACCGAGGGCGCAGGCTACGCCGACGTGCAGGTGCAGAAGGCAATCGACGATGGCCTGATCCCGGGGCCGCACCTCTTCGTCGCGACGCGCGCGACGGTCGCGAAGGATTGCTACGGTCCCGGCCCGATGGGTTTCCGCACCGACATGAGGCTGCCGCAGGGCGGGATCCCGGTGGCCGGCGTGCCGGAGATGATCGCCGCGGTGCGCGACCAGGCCGGCCACGGCGCCGACTGGATCAAGATCTACGCCGATTACCACTGCGGCAAGTCGCACGGCTCGGTGCCGACCTTCACCCAGGAGGAGCTGAACGCCGGGGTGGAAGCCGCGCATTCGCTGGGCCTGCCAGTGTCGGTGCATTCGACCACGCCCGAGGGCATGCGCCGCGCGATCCGTGCGGGCGTCGACACCATCGAGCACGGCTTCTACGGCACGCCCGAGGTCTTCGCGATGATGAAGAAGCACCATGTCGCCTATCTGCCGACCCTCGAAGCCGTGGCAGCGTATGCCGAGTACTTCCAGCACTGGAAACCCGGCGATCCGCCGACCGAGGAAATGCGCGCCTCGCAGAATGCGTTCAAGTATGCGATGCAGGCCGGCGTCACCATCGGCTGCGGAAGCGATGTCGGCGTGTTCAAGCACGGCACCAACTACAAGGAACTCGAGTGGATGGTGAAGGACGGCATGCGCCCGGCGCAGGCGTTGCTCGCCGCGACCGCGGTGGACGCGAAGATCCTGCGCCAGCAGGACAAGTTCGGGCAGCTACGCCCCGGCCTCGACGCCGACATCATCGCGGTCGAGGGCGACCCGACCAGGGACATCACGGCGATCGAACACGTACCGTTCGTGATGAAGGGTGGCGTAATCTACAAGCGACCGTAGAGCGGTGTTGCCGCGTGCGTGAGTGCGGGTGAGCGCTCTTTGCGAACCCCGCGGGCCCTCCACCGCGAACAGTCCCGCCGACGAGCGATCTCGATCGAAGCGGGCCCCGTCCTGCTCGCGGCCGTACCGGTCGTGCGATGCGCGGGACGCCGCAGGTCTCCACGCAGCTTTCATCGGCCGCGCGTAGAATCCCATCCGTAGGCCTCGGTCTGGGCAAGGAATGCACCGAATGGCTTGGTTTGCGCGATACGCGACATGGATTGCCGCTTGCGGTGGCTATCTGCTGTTCGTCGGCGTCGTGAACAGCCGCCACGAGTTGATCACCGCCGCGGTGCTCGCGACGGGCGCCGCGGTGTGGGCATGGGCCATCCGGCAGCGCGGCCATCGGAGCTTCGCGCTTTCGTCGGCGCACGCGACCGAATGGACCAAAGCCGTGGCCTCGCTCGGTCCCGCGATCGCCAGGACTTTTCCGATTTTCGTGGCCGGCGCTCTGCTCGGCCGCGCGCCGGCCCGCGCGCTCGAAGTATCGTTTCGACGCGGTGCGGAAGGCGGCGCCAGCGACGCCGCACGCCGCGCCTCGGCGGTACTGATCGCGTCGCTCGGGCCGGACAACTTCGTGGTACGCGCGCCACCCGGGAAGGATTGCGTCCTGATGCACGCGATCCTGCCCCAGAACGCATCACGCGATCCGCGGTGGCTGAATTCGTGAATGCCTGGCTGCTCGCGGCTATCGGGCTGCTGCCGCCCCTGATCGCGGCGCTGGTCGCGTGTGGCCGCGGCGGCACTTCCGGTCGGATGGTGGCAATCCAGTTCGCGTATTCGCTGGCCGTATTCGTGCTGGTCCTGCTCGAGTTCGCGTTCGAGCAGGCATCCTCGCTCGGCCTCGCGCTGGCCCTGGCGCTGCTGGGCCTGCCGGGCATGCTGGTGCTGGTGCTGTTCCGGGAGCGCTGGCTGTGAACATCGCGGTCGATGCGCTGCTCGCGCTGGCCGTGCTGGTGGCGTGGATCACCACGGCCGCGTTCCTCCGCTGGCGCTCCGGTTACGAGGGCCTGCACGCGATCACCTTCTTCAATCTCGTCGGAGGCGGCGCGATCATCGCGGCGTTGGTGATCAGCGACGGACCCACCGCACGCACCTTCCAGTGCGTGCTGATCTGGCTGGTGGTCGCGAGCGCCGGCGCGTTGCTCTCGCATGCGATTGCGCGCGCGCTGCGCCTGCGCGGCGAGGGCCAGCAATGAACTGGCTGGTCGGCATCGCGCTGCTGACCAGTGCCCTGTCGGGCCTGCTGGTGGTGACGTCCCGCATACCCCGGCGGCAGATCTACGCGATGGGTGCGAACGGCGTGGCGCTCGCGCTGCTGTTCTTCGTCCTGCAAGCACCGGATGTCGCGTATTCGGAGATCGCGGTCGGCACGGTGATCGTGCCGCTGCTGTTCCTGATCACGCTGGCCGCCGTCGCGGTGAACAGGGCCCGGCCATGACCGGGTCCTGGCGACTGGCACTGCTCGCACCGGCGCTGGTCGTGCTGGCGATCGCCGCCGCGCAGGTGATCCTTGCGATGCCGGCTTTCGGGCACCCGTTGTCGCAGTACGGGGCCACGGTCGACGCGCTGGTGCCGATGTTGCGCAACGTGTCGAACATGGTGGCGGCCGTGAACTTCGACATCCGCAGCATCGACACGCTGGGCGAGGAGAGCATGCTGATCTGCGCGGTCACCGCGACCGTGGTCCTGCTGCGCGGCCACCGCGGCGAAGGCATGACCGAATGTGCCGGTCGCCTGCCGGGGCGGGTGTGGCTCGAACGTTCCGATGCGACGGTGCTGATGTGCCGCCTGGCCGCGACCACGCTGTTCCTGTACGGGGTGAACGTGGTGCTGCACGGCACGGTTACGCCCGGCGGCGGATTCCAGGGCGGTGCGATCGCTGCATCGAGCTTCGTGCTGATCTACCTCGGCGAAGGCTATTCGACCTGGCGCGACGTGCTGCACTCGGAAACGCTGGCGGCGGTCGAGGGCTTCGGCGGATTCGTGTTCGCGATGGCAGCGATGGTTCCGCTGGCGTTCGGGTACGCGGCAGCGCAGAACGTGCTCCCGCTCGGGACCTGGAAGGACCTCTATTCCGGGGGCCTGATGGTGATCGTGAACGCGGCGGTCGGAGTCGCGGTGATCGGGAGCTTCGGCGTCCTGCTGATGGAGTTCATGGAAGAGACCCGCGCGCCAAAACCCGGCGACGAGGACGACGAGGACCAGGAGGAAGGTGCATGAACGTGCTCGCGTGGTGCGTCGCCGCGTGGCTGCTCGGGGTGGGGATCTACGGCATCGTGACTTCCCGCCACTACGTGCACCTGATTGGTTGCATGACGGTCTGCCAGTCGGCGACCTACGTGTTGCTGCTCGGCATCGGTTTCCGTTGGGGCGCCGGGCCGCCGATCTTCTACGACCATCCGCCCGGCACGCCCGCGGTGGACCCGGTGATGCAGGCGCTGGTCTTGACCGACATCGTGGTCGGTGCGGCGATGACCGCGCTGCTGCTCGCGATCGCGTTGCAGGTGCACAAGCGGCGCGGCACGCTCGACCCGCAACACCTGCGGCCGTTGCGCCCGCGCGAGTGAGTGCCTGGCACCGCCATGGCCGACGAATCGCGTCCCCGGTTCGAGTCTGGCGCAGGCCTGGCCATTTGCCTGCAGGGCAATGAAGAGCGAGGAAGCCGTATGCCGTTACCTGGACGACCGATGTCGCCGACGTGCGGGCAAATGGCCCTGGCCCGGGGGGCTGCTGCGCAGCGGCCGGCACCCACCGGCGCGCACCTCGGCCATGGAAGCATGATGTCCCTGCGGCGCGGGCATCCTCTGCCGACCGCTGCGGAAGCAACGCGACTCGCTTGGCATGACGATGGCAGGCCCTGAGCTCGCGCACCAGCTCACGCCGCTGGCGGTGCTGCTGCCACTCGGCGTCGCCTTCCTGCTGCTGGCGCTGTCGCACTGGTTGCCGCCGCGCACCGCCGATGTCACCGCCCTGGTGATCGCGCTGGGGCTGATGGTGTTGTGCGGGTGGCTGGGCGCCGAGTCGTGGCACGGGCCGATCGTGCACTGGTTCGGCGGCTGGACCCCGCCGGTTTCCGGCAAGCCGGACGTGATGCTCGGCATCGCGTTCTCGGTGGACCCGGCCAGCGCGGCGGTGGCTGCATTCTGCGCGCTGCTGTTCGCGGGCTCGTTCGTATTCGCCTGGGGCTATTTCGACAAGGTGCATGCGCATTTCCATGTGCTCATGCTGCTGTTCCTGGCGGCGATGATCGGCTTTTGCCTGACCCGCGACGTCTTCAACCTGTTCGTCTGGTTCGAACTGATGGGGATCGCGGCGTTCGCGCTGACCGCCTATCCGCTCGGCAAGAGTTCGCTGGAAGGCGCATTCAACTTCACGATCGCCAATGCGCTCGGCAGCTTCCTGATGCTCGCCGGCGTCGGCCTGCTCTACGCGCGCACCGGCACCCTCGACTTCGTGACCATGGGAAGGATCATCGCGTCGCTTCCCCCGGATCCGGTGATCGCCGGCGGCTTCTGCCTGGTGGCGACTGCGCTTTTGACCAAGGCCGCGATCGTGCCGTTCAACATGTGGCTGTCCGACGCGCACGCGGTCGCGCCGAGCCCGGTGTCGGTGATCTTTTCCGGCGTGATGGTGAGCCTCGGCCTGTTCGGCCTCCTGAAGCTGGTCGCCATCGTGTTTGCAGGCGACCCGCGGGTGATGATGCTGGTACACATCGGGCTGTTCTGGCTCGGCGTTGCGACCGCGGTGGTCGGTGGCCTGATGGCGTGGGCGCAGAGACATCTCAAGCGCCTGCTGGCGTTCTCGACCATTTCGCATCTCGGGGTCATGCTGATCGCGGTCGCCTCGGTGAGCGCGATCGGAACCGAGGGATTCCTCGTGTACCTGGTCGGCCATGGACTCGTGAAAGGCGCCTTGTTCATGATCGCGGGCGTCCTGCTCGCGCGGTTCAACTCGGTGGACGAAATCGAACTCTACGGCGAGGGCCGGTCGATCTGGCCGGCCGGCATCGCGATGGGTGTGGCGGGCCTCCTGCTCGGCGGACTGCCCTGGGGCTTGCTGCACGATGCGACCGACTCGGTGCATGCCGGCAGCCACGGCCTCGCCGGGGTGGTGGCGATTGTCGCCGGCACTGCGCTGACCGGCGCTGCGGTGCTGCGCGCCACCGCCCGGATCTTCCTTCGCTGGAGCGGCGTGCCGGGGGTAGAGCGGGTCGCGCCCACCGAGCGCGAGCGGGAAAAGGGCGATCGTCCGCTGTGGTTGATGCTGCTGCCGTGCGCCGTGATGCTGGCGATCGCGCTGCTGCCGGCGGATCTCGCGGAATCCTTCGTGCATCGTGCGGCGACCGGTCTGGTGGCGCGCGCGATACCCCACGCGGGCGGCGGCACGCAGGCTGCGGCGATCACCTTCGCGCTGACGATCCTGATTCCGGCGGCCTCGTTGTTGCGCCATCGACCGACACGCCGGCTTGCGCGCGTGGCTGCGCACGTCGAGACGGCGCCGTTCTACGGGCTGCACGTGCTGCACAGCGGGCGGGTGACCGACTACGTGGTATGGATGATGGTGGGGTTGGCGGTGCTCGCCGGGTGGCTGAAGTTTGGGTAGGGCGGCCGGCACCGGCAGCCCGGAAGAAGGTGCGCGGCACCACGGTCCAGGACGTCACCCCATGAGCCTGCCGGGTGATTCGCGACATCCTCCGCCCTGCGGGCTTGGGCCGGCCTACGCCGTCCGAGTAGGCCGACTCGAGGAGCGCAGCGACGACTGCGCCCCTCGAGCGGCGCGAACGGCGCAGCCGCACCCGAAGGCGCGGAGGGCAGGATGCCGGGAGTCTGCCAGCGGTAGGCAGCGTGGGCCGCGTGGTTGCGCTTGATTGTGTCAGGCGCTCGCGCCCGGTTCCCACGGGATCATCTGACGGGCGAACGTCGCCGGGTCGATGTTGCTGCCGCACACGACCACGCCGACCCGCCGGCCCG
>JAICJG010000080.1 GCA_025928585.1 Rhodanobacteraceae bacterium | reverse complement strand
GGCGAAGAAGCGCAGCGCTGCGGCATGCCCTACGTCAACGCCCGCTGGCTGGGCGGCATGCTGACCAACTTCCGGACCGTCAAGCAGTCGGTGGCGCGCCTGAAGGAACTCGAAGCCGCCGAAACCGACGGCACCTTCGACAAGCTGGTCAAGCATGAAGTCCTGTCGCTGCGCCGCGAGCGCGACAAGCTGGAGAAGTCGCTCGGCGGCATCAAGGACATGAAGAACCTGCCTGATGCGCTGTTCGTGATCGACATCGGCCACGAAAACATCGCGGTGCTGGAAGCCAAGAAGCTCGGCATTCCGGTGGTCGCAGTGGTCGACACCAACTATGACCCGTCGCTGGTCGACTACGCCATCCCGGGCAACGACGACGCCATCCGTGCGGTGCAACTGTACGCGCGGGCCGCGGCCGACGCGGTACTGGAAGGCAAGGCTGCCGCACCGATCCAGGGCCGCGGTGACGACAGCGAATTCATCGAACTCGATGCCGAAGGCAATCCGGTCGCGACCGGCGGGGACGAGGAAGGCCGCAGGGCCAACCGCCGCCCCGGCAGCAAGAAGGCCGCACCGAAGCATGCGCCCCGGGTCGCGGACGTGCCGCCGCCGGGTGACGAGGACCAGGCTGGTCGCGAGCGCGCCGAAGCCGAAGTTGCCGAAAACCAGGCCGCGGACGAAGACGCCGCGAAGTAACCGCGGGCCACTCGCTCACGCCGTGCACGCTGCAGCGCTGCGATTCGCCGGTGGCGACAGGACTTCTGCGCGCATATCCCATACCCGCGTATTGCGTCGCTTGCGGACGCACACATTGACGAGAGGAATCACCATGCAAATCACGGCCGCGATGGTCAAGGAACTGCGAGAGCGCTCCGGCGCCGGCATGATGGAGTGCAAGAAGGCGCTCACCGAAAACGACGGCAACGTCGACGCCGCCGCCGAGTGGCTGCGCAAGCAGGGCCTCGCCAAGGCCGACAAGAAGGCGGGCCGGGTCGCAGCCGAGGGCACCATCGTGCTGGCGCAGAACGCCGGCAGCGGCGTACTGGTCGAGGTCAACTCGGAAACCGACTTCGTCGCCAAGGACGAGAACTTCCTGAAATTCGCGGACGAAGCCGCCCAGACCGCACTCAAGAGCGGCGCCGCGGACGCCGATGCGTTGAAGGCCGCCAACACCTCCCACGGCCCCACCGTCGAGGAAGGCCGCCAGTGGCTGGTCGCGAAGGTCGGCGAAAACGTACAGGTGCGCCGCATGGTGCGCATCGACGGTGCGCCCAACCTCGGAGCCTACGTGCATGGCGGCCGCATCGGCGTGCTGGTATCGCTGGAAGGCGGCGATGCCGAACTCGCGCGCGGCATCGCGATGCACATCGCCGCGATGAACCCGCAGTACGTCGCGCCGGAAAACGTTGCGGCCGAGTTCGTCGCCAAGGAAAAGGAAATCGCGCTCGCCCAGATGAGCGACAAGGACAAGCAGAAGCCCGCGGAGATCCAGGAAAAGATGATCTCGGGCAAGATCCGCAAGACCCTCAACGAAATTTCCCTCACCGGCCAGCCCTTCGTGCTCGATACCAATGTCACGGTGGGCGAAGCGCTCGGCTCCGCCAAGGCCAAGGTGCTGTCGTTCCATCGCATCGCCGTCGGCGAAGGCATCGAGAAGGTGGTCGAGGATTACGCGGCGGAAGTCATGAAGCAGGCCGGCCTGGCCTGAGTGTGGGATCGTCCGTGATCGCCGCTTCGTTCCGGCTGTTCGCCAACCAAGCAGGCTGGCACACGGCACCACCGGATCGGCCTTCCTTTGGCCCGGCTTTTCGCAACAGCCGCTTCGAACGGAGCCACCGGGAAACACCAAAGCCGCGAGCAATCGCGGCTTTTGTGTTGCCTCGGGGGGGATTGGGTATGGGTTGCGGGAGCGCGCGGTTCGAACAGCTCGAGGCCGGAAGCGTCCGGTAAAGCTCCAGGTTTGGCAGGTTCGGCTGATCCCGGACTTGCTCCGGGAGAAGCCCGACAATATCCCCCGCGAACATTGCTGGGCTTCACTTGGTCCAGCCCAACCTGCCCACCCCCTCCCCAAGTACAATTCGTCCGTTTGCCCACCCACGGAGCCCCTCGCATGGCAGCCAAGCCGAAGTATCAACGCATCCTGTTGAAGCTGTCCGGCGAGGCCTTGATGGGATCGACCGATTACGGCATCGCCCCGGAGGTGATCGGCCGCATTGCCGACGAGATTCTCGACGCGCGCAACGCGGGGGTCGAAGTGGGCGTGGTGATCGGCGGCGGCAACATCTTCCGCGGCGCCGGCCTCGCCGAAGCCGGCATGGACCGCGTAACCGGCGACCATATGGGAATGCTGGCGACGGTGATGAACGCGCTGGCGATGCAGGATGCGATCGAGAAGCGCGGCGGCTTCGCGCGGGTGATGAGCGCAATCCAGATCCACGACGTATGCGAAGATTTCATCCGCCGCCGCGCTGTCCGGCACCTGGAAAAAGGCCGCATCGTGCTGTTTGCGGGCGGCACCGGCAACCCGTTCTTCACTACCGATTCGGCTGCCGCGCTGCGCGCGATCGAGGTCAATGCCGAGCTGTTGCTGAAAGCCACCAAGGTCGACGGCGTGTACAGCGCCGATCCCATGAAGAAGAAGGATGCGCTGCGCTTCGCGCACGTCAGCTACGAAGAGGTGATCGCGCGCAACCTGAAGGTGATGGACACCGCGGCGATCGCGCTGTGCCGCGACCACGGCCTCCCGCTGCGCATCTACGACATGACCTGTCCCGGGAACCTGATGCGCATCCTGCGCGGCGAATCGATCGGGACGCTGGTTACGGACTCCGCGGACAACCGGTAGTCCTTCGCAAGCTCCACCCGGGGCTTCTCCCGGTCGAGCCCGGGTTCAGCCCAACCTGCTTCGCCCAGCTGCTGGGCGGCTTTCGTGGGAGCGGGCCGCGCAAAGCGGTTGCCGCTTCTTCTGACCGCGACCGCAAGCGCCAAGACCGTACGCCGGAATCACCCAGCGGCGTCGCTCCCGTTGGGAGATTCCCACGGAAGGAAAAAGCACGGTACCGGCGGTTATACTTGCCGACTGACCGCCGATCCGGGACCGCACGCCATGCTCGACGACATCAAACGCGAAACCCAGGCCCGCATGGGCAAGAGTGTCGACGCGCTGCGCCACGAGCTGTCGCACCTCCGGACCGGACGCGCCAGCACCGCGCTGGTGGACGGAATCAAGGTCCCCTACTACGGTTCCGACGTGCCGCTGAACCAGGTGGCGACGGTCGCGGTTACGGATGCGCGCTCGCTGACCATCACGCCGTATGAAAAACAGATGGTCGCGCCCATCGAGAAGGCGCTCATGACCTCCGACCTCGGGGTGACACCCACCACCGCGGGGACCGTGATCCGCCTCAACATGCCGCCGCTCACCGAGGAGCGCCGCCGCGATCTGGCCAAGCACGTTGGCCATGCCGGCGAAAACGCCAAGGTCGCGGTTCGCAACATCCGCCGCGATGCGCTCCAGCAGGTCAGGAACCTGCTCAAGGACAAGCAGATCAGCGAAGACGACGATCGTCGTGTCCAGGATGAAATGCAGGCGATCACCGACCGTTTCACCCGCGAGGTCGATGCGGCGGTACAGGCCAAGGAACAGGAATTGCTGGCGCTCTGATCGACAGACGCGGAGTGGAAACCTTGTCGAATGCCATTTCGCGGATGCCAGGGAACGCGCATGGCACCAACGTCCCCTCGCCTCCGCATGGCTTCATCTGTCGGGGGAGAGGAGACAGGGTGAGGCGAAAGAGCAGCACGCGTAGGCCAGGGCCTCGGCACCATGCCCCCATCCTGCACACTGCGCGTCCGGCCGGCGGCCACCTCTTCCCCTGCGGAACAGCCGCCGGAGAGGGAGCCAATTCGAGGAATGACTTGTCACTTCCGGGAAGCGCGCAATCCATGAGCAACCATCACCGATGACTCCCCGCGAGGTCGTGTCCCATCCGCCACCTTTGCGCGAGAGCGTGCCGCACCACATCGCGATCGTGATGGACGGCAATGGACGCTGGGCGCGGCGTCGCGCGCAGCCGCGGAGCCTGGGCCACCGCGCCGGCCAGAAGGCCGTGCGTGCCATCGTCGAATACTGCCTGCGCAATCGCATCCCCGTGCTGACCCTGTTCGCGTTCTCGTCCGAGAACTGGAAGCGCCCGGACGCGGAAGTCGGCGCGCTGATGGACCTGTTCCTGAAGGCACTCGACAAGGAGATCGACGAATTGCACAAGAACGAAGTGCGCGTGTGTTTCATCGGCGAACTGTCCGCCTTCCCGGACCCGATCCGCACCCGCATGCAGGTCGCGACCACGCGCACGGCCGGCAACCAGCGGCTGGCCCTCAATGTTTGCGTCAACTATGGCGGCCGCTGGGACATCGCCACGGCAGCGCGCCTTGCGGCGGAAGCAGCGCTGCGGGGCGAACTCGACGCCGCCATGCTCGACGAACGCACGCTGGCCCGTTACTTCTGCCTGGCCGACCTGCCTCCGCCCGACCTTCTCATCCGCACCGGCGGCGAACACCGCATCAGCAATTTCCTGCTGTGGCAGCTCGCCTACGCCGAGCTCTACTTCACCGACACGCTGTGGCCGGACATGGATGCCGCCCAGTTCGACCTGGCGCTCGATGATTACGCGCGCCGCGAGCGGCGTTTCGGCTGCGTACCGGCCGCCCCGGCCGCCGCTCGCGCCGGCTGACCTCGACCGATGCTCAGGCAAAGGGTCATTACCGCCGTCATCCTCGCGCCGCTGATCATCGCGCTGATCTTCCTGACGAGGACGCCGCTGTTCGCGGGTTTGCTCGCGCTGATTTTCCTTCTCGGCATGTGGGAGTGGACCCGCATGACGGGATTGCATGGCTACCCCGCGCGGCTCGCAGCACTGCTCGGCTACGCGATCCTGTTCGCCGTGTTCTGGCACGTGTGCAAATCCGCATGGTGGTGGGCGCCCGTGCTGGCGGGCCTGCTGTGGTGGCTGCTGGCGCTGCTGTGGCTTTCGCGCCCGGGTTTCGCCGCGCAGGCCAGCCCGTCGCACGCCCTCCTGAAACTGGTGACCGGTGCGTTCGTGATCGTGCCCGCCTGGTGCGCGGTGGTGGTGATGCATGGCGACCTGGCCGAACCCCACACCGGGCACGGCCACCTGTGGGTGCTGTTCTTCGCGTGCATCGTGATCGCGGCCGACATCGGCGCCTACACCGCGGGCCGGCGCTGGGGACATACCAAGCTCGCGCCCACGATCAGCCCCGGCAAAACCCGGGAAGGCGTTTATGGCGCGCTGGTCTGCTCGGGCACCGTCGGACTCGCCGGCGGCGCCCTGCTGCACGTACCGGCGCCACGGCTGCCAGCGATCGTGGCCCTGGCGCTGCTGACCGTGCTGCTTTCGATCGTGGGCGACCTGCTCGAGAGCCTCATGAAGCGGCACGCCGGGGTCAAGGATTCGGGCGCCCTGTTTCCTGGCCATGGCGGCGTGTTCGACCGTATGGATTCGATGGTTGCCGCGTTGCCGATCTTCGTGCTGGGCAAGTTCCTGCTCGGGTTGTAGCGGTGTACAGCCCTGCCGGAACTCGGGATGGTTTCCTGCGGTCCATCACCCGGGCGCCCGATGCGATATACCAAACCGTCAGGCATGGTGTCCTATGATGGCCGGCGTGAGGTCCATTACCGCAAGCGCATGAGCGACTTACTCGACATCCTGGGCTCCGTCTGGTGGATGATCGTCACCCTCGGCATCCTGGTGACCTTTCACGAGTTCGGGCACTTCTGGGTCGCGCGCCGCTGCGGCGTGAAGGTGCTGCGTTTCTCGATCGGCTTCGGCAAGCCGATCAAGTCCTGGTACGGCAAGGACGGCACCGAATATTGCGTGGCCTGGATTCCGCTGGGCGGCTACGTGAAGATGCTGGATGCCCGCGAAGGCGAAGTTCCCCCCGCGGACCGGCCGCACGAATTCACCGGCAAGCCGATCTGGAAGCGGATCCTCATCGTGTTGGCCGGCCCGGGCTTCAACCTGATCTTTGCGGTGGCCGCGTTCTGGGCCATGCTGGTGATCGGCAAGCCCGATTTCCAGCCACTGGTCGGGGATGTCAGCCACCTGGCGGCCCAGGCCGGAATCCGGCACGGCGATCGCGTGTTGAGCGTCGATGGCCAGCCCATCTCCAACTGGACCGACCTCGGCCTCGCCCTTGCCGACGCCGCGCAGACGCGCCGGCCGACGGCCCTGAAAGTGCGCACGCCGGGCGGAGAGGTGGCAACCCACGTGGTGCACTTCGAACAGCTCCCGCCCCATCCCGACGACCAGACGATCGTCACCGAGACCGGCATGATGCCGCTCCAGCGTAGCCTGCCGCCGGTCGTGGGCAGTGTGCTCCCGCACAGCGCGGCGCAGGCCGCGGGGCTCCAGGCCGGCGATCGCATTACCGCCATCGATGGCACCCCCATCCACGACTGGAACCAACTGACCGAAACCACGCGCAAGCTGGCCGGACCGAACCACGTGCTCGCGCTCGACGTCGAACGCGCCGGCCGGCAAATCCGGCTCGACGTGCAGCCACGCCTGACCTCGGAACCCGGCGGCAGCAAGGCCTGGGCGATCGGCATCTATGCCAGGCCCATGACCGCGCACTACGACACGGTGCTGCGACGCGGCCCGCTCCGGGCGGTACCCGCCGCCGTCGGCCAGATGTGGGATCTGACCGCCACCACGGTGCAGATGCTCGGCCGCATGCTGACCGGGCAGGCATCGCTTTCCAACCTCTCCGGTCCCATTTCGATCGCGCAATACGCCCAGACCTCGGCGCAAATGGGCCCCGCATGGTTCCTGTACTTCCTCGGCATCATCTCGCTCAGCCTCGGCATCATGAACCTGCTGCCGATCCCGATCCTGGATGGCGGGCACCTCCTGTACTACCTCATCGAACTCGTGAAGGGCAGTCCATTGTCGGACGGTGCGATGGCTGCGGGACAGTACATGGGGATGGCGCTGCTGGTAATGTTGATGGGCCTCGCCTTCTACAACGACATCCTGCGGGTGCTCGCTTCGTGAGCGAAGCAGGCGGCCACCGAAGGCGCTGCCTTCGTGCAGTTTGAGACACGCCGCTTTCCCGTACGGTGCCGCACCTGTACGATGCGCGGTTTGCATGGCAATCCCTAGAGTTCCGGACCCGACGATGAAGCGAGTCGCCGCACTGATCCTGTTCGCCGCCCTCTCCGCACCGGTGGCGGCGTACGCATTCCAGCCTTTCACCGTCAAGGACATCCGCATCGAGGGGTTGCAGCGCATCGCGGCCGGCACGGTGCTGAGCTACTTGCCCGTCGAGCCCGGCCAGACGATGGACGATGCGGCCGCGCAGAAATCCATCCGGGCGCTGTTCAAGACCGGCTTCTTCAACGACGTCGAACTGGAGCGCCAGGGGGACATCCTGATCGTCAAGGTGGTCGAGCGGCCCTCGATCGCCAGCCTCACGGTGCGGGGCAACAAGGACATCAAGAGCGACCAGTTGCTGAAGGGCCTGAAATCGGCCGGCCTCGCCGAGGGCCAGACCTTCGACCGCCTGACCCTCGACCAGATGCGCCAGCAATTGATCGCGCAGTACAACGACCGCGGCAAGTACAACGTCACCGTCGACCCGCACGTCACCCGCCTCGACCGCAACCGCGTTGCGATCGACATCGAGATCAAGGAAGGCAAGGCCGCCAGGATCCAGGAAATCAACATCGTCGGCAACCGCAGCTTCACCGATCGCGAGATCCGCAACGACTGGGAATCCGGCACGCCGAACTGGACTTCGTGGTACTCCAACAACGACCAGTATTCGCGCGAGAAACTTTCGGGCGACCTCACCAAGCTGGCCTCCTTCTACCTCGACCGGGGCTACGCCGACTTCGACATCAGCTCGGCACAGGTCACGATCAGCCCGGACAAGCGCGACATCTACATCGCCGCGGGCATCCACGAAGGCGACATCTTCAAGATTTCCGACATCCACCTGCTCGGCACCCTGATCCTCCCCGAGGACGCGCTGCGCAAGGTGCTGCGTATCCAGCCCGGTGAGATCTTCAACCGCCACGACATCGAGCTGTCGTCGGACGCGATCACCGACGTGCTGTCGAACATCGGTTACGCATTCGCCAAGGTGCGCCCGGTTCCCAAGGTCGACGAACAGAACCACACCGTCGACCTCACCTTCTTTGTCGACCCGGGTCCGCGCGTGTACGTGCGCCGGATCAATTTCAAGGGCAACACCCAGACCCAGGGCCAGGTCCTGCGCCGCGAGATGCGCCAGTTCGAGGGCGCCTGGTATTCGCAGGCCGCGATCGACCGTTCCAAGGTGCGCCTGCAGCGGCTCGGCTACTTCAGCGACGTCAGCATCGACACGGTCAAGGTGCCCGGCACCACCGACGAGGTCGACCTCAACGTCAGTGTCAAGGAGGAGTCGTCCGGCCAGTTCCAGTTCGGTGTCGGTTATTCGCAGGTGTCCGGGATCATCCTCAGCACCTCGATCGCCAACAACAACTTCCTCGGAACCGGCAACCGGATTTCGGCGACCTTCTCGAAGAGCCTGTTCCTCAAGCAATACGAGGTTTCGTTCTTCGATCCGTACCTGACCGACAGCGGCATCGGCATCGGCTACAACGCCAGCGTCCTGCAGTTGAACCAGGCCGAGCAGAACATCGCCTCGTACCTGTCGAATACGGACTCGTTCTCGACCTACCTCAGCTTCCCGATCAGCGAAACCGACAGCGTCAACGCCGGTATCGGCATCAACAAGACCAAGCTCGACCTGATTCCCGGATACACCCCGAAGGTCTTCTTCGACCAGGTAAACAAGATCGGCCACCTCACCGTCCGCAATACGCCGCTGACGCTGTCGTACTCGCACGACACGCTCAACAAGTACTTCAAGCCGACCCAGGGCGGACTGCAACAGTTCAGTGCGGAAATCGCGTTGCCTGGCGCGACCGTGCCGTACTACAAGCTGACCCTGGCGAGCAGCGACTATTTCGAAATGCCGTTCGGCTTCGTCGGCCACCTGTCGGGCAATCTCGGCTACGGCAAGGTCTACGGGTCCAAGGACATCTCGGTGCAGTACGCCGACAGCCAGGGCAACATCCGCACGATGTCGTTCCCGTTCTTCGAGAACTACTACGCGGGCGGCGTGCGTGACGTGCGCGGATTCCAGGACAACACCCTGGGCCCGCGCATCTGCTCGGGTGCGATCGATGCGGACGGCAAGGCCGCCACCAGTGCCATTTCGGTCAATGGCGCGTGCAGCGGCGGCTCGTTCTACCGGCCGCAGCCGGTTGGCGGCGCATTCAAGGTCATGGGCAGCGCGGAACTGGTGCTGCCGTTCTTCAAGGACAACGACAAGGCGCGCATTTCGCTGTTCGCCGACATGGGCAACGTCTATTCGAGCTTCGGCGCGTTCAACGCTTCCGACCTGCGGGCCTCGGTCGGGATCTCGTTGCAATGGATCGCGCCGGTCGGCCCGATCGTGATCAACCTGTCCCAGCCGGTCCGCGACAAGCCGGAAGACAAGCCCTACGAGGAACGGCTGCAGTTCTATTTCGGCAGGACGTTTTGATCAAATCCCCTCTCCCACCGGGAGAGGGTTGGGGTGAGGGTACGGAGAATCACCAGGCCTCGACGGGTCCGGACCCTCACCCGGCGCTTCGCGCCACCCGTCCCGAAAGCGAGGGATGCGACACTCGTGGCTTTGCATGCGTCCATGGCGCGAATGGAACGATCAACCGGCTATCGCATCGATGAACTCGCCAGGCGCTTCGGGCTCGAGGCGCGCGGCAACACGACCGCCGTGATCCGCGGCGTCGCGCCCCTCGCGGGCGCCGCCGGCGACCGGCTCGCCTTCCTCGCCAATCCGCGCTATGCCTCCGAGCTCGCGCACACCACCGCCGGCGTGGTGGTGCTCGCCGGCGAACACGCCGGCGCCAGCCCCGTGCCGGTGCTGGTCGCGCGGGACCCCTACCTCGCGTACGCGCGGATTGCCGCACTGTTCGATCACGCGGCGGCGCCCGCACCGGGCGTGCACCCGTCGGCGGTCGTGGCGCGCGATGCACGCGTCGATCCGACGGCGAGCGTCGCGGCCGGCTGCGTGGTCGAGGCGGGCGCTGCCATCGAAGCCGGCGCGGTGCTGGGTCCGCAGTGCGTGGTGGGCCCGGATTGCGTGGTCGGCGCACAGTCGCTGCTCGGGGCACGAGTCGTGCTGGTCACGCGGGTCGTGCTCGGCAAGCGGGTCCTGATCCATCCCGGGGCGGTGCTGGGCGCCGATGGCTTCGGGATCGCGCGCGGCGAGCACGGCTGGACCAAGGTGCCGCAGCTCGGCGGCGTGCGGATCGGCGATGATTGCGAGATCGGCGCCAACACGACGATCGACCGCGGCGCGCTCGAGGATACGGTGCTGGAGGAAGACGTCCGCCTCGACAACCAAATCCAGATCGCCCACAACGTCCGCATCGGCGCGCACACCGCGCTGGCCGGTTGCGCGGCGGTGGCCGGCAGCGCCAGGATCGGCCGCGACTGCCTGATCGGCGGCGGCGCCGGGGTGCTCGGACACCTCGAAATCGCCGACGGCGTTACCATCACGGCGATGAGCCTCGTGACCCGCTCCATCCGCGCGCCGGGCGTGTATTCTTCGGGAGCGCCGATCGAGGAGAACCGCACGTGGCGTCGCAACGCCGCGCGCATGCGCCAACTCGACCGGATGGCACGCCGCATCGCCGCGCTGGAAAAACAATTGGAATCGCTGACCAGGGAACGCAGTTGATGAACGATACCGCCGCCACGTCGCTTCCGGTCGATGCCGAACGGATCGCGGCCATCCTCCCGCACCGCTACCCGTTCCTGCTGGTGGACCGCGTCATCGAGTTGACGCCGGGGCAAAGCATCGTGGCGATCAAGAACGTTTCCCTCAACGAGCCATTCTTCCAGGGTCACTTCCCGGGTCATCCGGTGATGCCGGGTGTATTGATCGTCGAGGCGCTCGCACAGGCTTCCGGGCTGCTGATCGGTTTGTCGGGAACACGCACCAACGGCGACAGCTCGATTTTCTACCTCGCCAAGGTCGACAACGCCCGCTTCCTGAAACCCGTGGTGCCGGGCGACCAGTTGCGGCTGGAGGTGCAACTGAAGCGGCAGATCCGCGGGATGGGCATCTTCACCGCGTGTGCGGTGGTCGATGGCAAGAACGTGGCGACCTGCGAACTCATGTGCGCGGAAAGCACCCGGTGACGGCGGCGCGCGCGCCCATCCATTCCACGGCGATCGTCCACCCCGAAGCACGACTCGCCGAGGATGTCACGGTCGAGCCGTACGCGGTGATCGGCGCCGAGGTGGAAATCGGCGCCGGCAGCACGGTGGGCGCGCACGCATTGATCAAGGGGCCCACCCGCATCGGCCGCAACAACCGCATCGGGGCGTACGCATCGCTCGGGGGCGATCCGCAGGACAAGAAGTACGCCGGCGAGCGCAGCGAGCTGGCGATCGGCGACAACAACACCTTCCACGAATTCGTGACGGTGAGTCGCGGCACCCGCGATGGCAGCGGCGCCACCCGCATCGGCGACGACAACTGGGTGATGGCGTACGCCCACATCGCGCACGACTGCATCGTCGGCAACCACACGATCTTCGCCAACAATGCGACCCTGGCCGGCCACGTCGAAGTGGGCGACCACGTGGTGCTCGGCGGCTTTGCGGGGGTGCATCAGTTCTGCAAGATCGGCGCGCACGCCTTCGCCGCGATGTACTCGGCCATCAACCGCGACGTCCCGCCCTTCATCTACGTCGCGGGGCAATTCGCGGTCCCGCGCGGTGTCAACGCGGAAGGCCTGAAGCGCCGCGGCTTCGATGCCGCGCGCATTTCGGCAATCAAGCGCGCCTACCGGACCCTCTACCTTTCGCACAAGACGCTGGAGGAAGCGCGTGCCGCGCTGGCCGAACAGGCCGGCGCCAGCGAGGACGTGCGTGCCTTCGTCGAATTCATCGACCGCAGCGAGCGGGCGCTGGTGCGCTGAGAGC
>JAICJG010000159.1 GCA_025928585.1 Rhodanobacteraceae bacterium | reverse complement strand
CTCACCAGCGGCCGCTGCACGCGCGGACTTTGCAGCACCGTGAGCCGCGGCCACTCGGGGTGCCGGCACCACAGGGAGAGCAGGGTGTCCGTGCCCTTGTTGGCGCTGCGTCCCGCAAGGTGGAAGAACGTGCGCTCGCGCGGAACCGAGGAATCTCGCCGATCTTCGCTGGTGAAGCCGGTGTATTCGACCCGCATGCCGAGGCGCTCGAAGATCGGCAGCGCGTGGCGGGTCAGCGCGAACACCCGGTCGAGGCGCGGCAGCCATGCGCGGTCGCGCGGATCGAACCATTCCGGGTGCGGCAGCAGCACGTTGCGACGCGCGGTCGCGAGGTATTCGGGGCGCACCCGCTCGAGCATCAGGTTGACGTCCCAGCGTGCGGCACCGCGTCCAGACAGACGCCGGGCCAGGGTGCGGGCGCGGAGTTTCATGGGGTGCAGCGCCTTGCGCAGCGCACCGCGGCGGATTCCGCTGACGGTCACTTCGAGCCCGGCGCCGACGAGCGCGTCGTGCAAGAGGCGCAGGTTGCGCGACAGACCGAAGCCGTTGTCGCGCGCCACCAGGTTCACCCGGGTCACGGCGCCGCCTCCGTCGCGAGCAACTCGCGCAAGGCGCGGTCGAGCCGGCCCGGGAACGCCGCGCGTTCGGCTTCGTACCAGGCGCGTGCTGCCGCGCCAAGAGCCTCGCAGCGCGCGTCGTCCAGCACGAGCGCCTGCACGATCGCACCCTCCATCGCCGCGTCCTCGAAGTGGCAGGTCGTTGCCAGGTGCTGCCTGCCGGTGCGCGAACAGGGCACCAGGATGCCGCGTTCCGGCGAAATCATCTCGTTCATCGGGGGCGCATCCACGGTGATGACGACTGCGCGTACGCTCATCGCTTCGACCAGGTAATGCCCGAATCCCTCGGTTTCCGACGAGCACAGATGGAATCGGTTTGCGTTTTGCAGGCGCTTCAATTCGGCGTCGTCGAGATAGGCGATGCGGTGTTCGATGTTCGCGGCCGCTGCGCCGGGGCGGGCCTCGGGCGGATGCTGCACGACGGTGAGGCGCGGCCACTCGGGGTGCCGGCGCCACAGGGCAAGCAGCGGTTCGGTGCCCTTGGTGCGGCTGGAACCGGCCAGGTGGAAGAACGCGCGTTCGCGCGGCACCGCCGGGTCGAGCCGGTCGTCGCTGGTGAAACCGATGCACGCGGTACGCCGGCCGAGGGCCGCGAAGATGCGCGCGGCCTCGTGGGTCTTGGCCAGCACCAGGTCGATGCGGTCGAGCGCCGCCAGGTCGCGCGGCAGGAACCATTCCGGGTGCGGCAACGCCACGCGAAAGCGCGCATCGTCGAGGAACGCCGGTGCGATGTGTTCCTCCATCAGCACGAGGTCGTAGGGCGGCGGCAGGCCGCGGCGGCGGCGCCGCGACAATTTCGCGAGATGCCAGCGGCCGCGCACGCGCTGGATGAGTCCGAGGGTGCCGCCGCGCCGGCGCGTGTTGGTGAAATCGACCCGGTAGCCATTCGCTTGCAGCGCCGCCGTCAGCACGTGCAGGTCGCGCGACAGCCCGACGCCGTTGTCGAAACCCACCAGGTGCACCGAACGGCCGCTTGGCTCAGTCATCGTCGTCGGGCTCGTAGGCGCCGAATTGTCCCGCATCGATGCCGGGCGGCGGCACGCAGCCCGGCACCACCGCGGCGCGGGTGAAAAGGTACCACTCGCGACGGTTGGCATGGCCGACGTGGATGGCATCCCCTGGGCGCACGCAAGGCGCCAGCAGCTTGCCGTAGACGAAGATCCAGCGGCGCGCGGGATCCGCGGCCTGCCACGCCAGCGCCTGCCGGAGCTGGTCGTGCCAGGCGAGCTTGTAGCCGAAGGTGACGGTCTGGCGGCCCAGCCCATCGAGCATCAGGAGGTTCTGTTCCTTCCAGCCGACCAGCGCGATCGGGTCGCCCTTCGGCACGATGCCCGCGGCGCGCGCCATCACCGCGCGCGAGGACGAATAGCCGTTGAGGAGCGGGTAGGCAACGATGCCCCAGGTCCCCCAGGCGACCAGCGCGAAGGCGGCCCATGCCCAAGCCGCGTGGCGCGGTCGCGCGGCGAGGGCAATCAGGACACCGGCGCCGCCGATCCCGAGGATCATGAGGGCCAGCGGCTGCGGCGAGCCGTCCAGTGCGGACGCGGCGAGTGTGTCGAGCTTGGGCAGCCGGCCGAGGTGCATGCCGAGTCCGGTACCAAGCAGCACCAGAGCGAGCAACAGCGTCAACAGCCACAGCGCCCAGCGGAAGCCGCGGTTGCGCATGATGGCGGGCAGCAGCGGCGCCATCGCGAGCGCGGCGACCGGCAGCGCCGGCAGGATGTAGACATCGCGCTTGCCGCCACTCAGCGAGAAGAAGATCACCACCAGCACGACCCACGCGAGTGGCAGCAGTACCCGCGCATCGCGGTTGCGAAGGTGGCGCACCCAACCGGGGATCGCCCACGGGATCGCCAGCGACAGCGGCAGCCATTCGAACGCGATCACCTGCAGGTAGGACCACCACGGATGGATGTGGTGCGCCGGCTCCGCGTAGCGCGACACCGTCTGGCCGAGCAGGATGTCGTGCGCGTAGCGCGCGTAGGCGGCGTCGCCCGCGTGCACGTGCAGCGCGAACCACAGCATCGGCAGCGCCCAGCCGAGGATCGGCACGAGGAACAGCAACGCCAGCCACCAGCGCGCGTCGCGGCGCTGCGGCGGCAGGGTGCCGCTCCAGCCACGCCAGCGGGCGAACCAGAACGGCAGGAACATCAGGAGCGCCAGCACCCCGACGCCCTTGGTGATCACCCCGATGCCGGCCGCGAGACAGCCGATCGCGTACCAGCGCCACGCGGGCCCCAGCAGCAGGTGCCGCAGCAGGCCGTAGCAGGCGAGCGCGATCCAGAAGACTTCCACGCCGTCGATCTGGGCGGCGCGCATCTGGAAGGTGAAGTCGAAGCTGACCAGCACCAGCGCGGCGGCGAGCAGCCCCGCGTGGTGGTTCCACTGCCTGCGCGCGAAATCGTGGACGAGGGCGATGGTGCCGAGGCCCGCCAGCAGCGACGGCAGCAGGAACCAGCCGCGCCAGCCGCCGGTCACGACGTAGGCGCAGGCTTCGAGCCACATGAACAGCGGCGGCTTGTCGGAATAGAGCTCGACGCCGCGATGCGGGAACAACCAGTTTCCGCTCGCGAGCATCTCGCGCGCGACCAGCGCGAAGCGCGGCTCGTCGGAGGGCCAGGGATCGCGCAGGCCGATCCCGAGCGCGAGCAGCAGCAGTGCGAATCCGAACAACAGCGCCAGCTGGACGCGTTCGTCGCGGTACCAGCGATCGCGGGGCCGGGATGTGGGGGTGGGCATCAAAATCATCTCGCGTCGCAAAATGCCGTTCGCGCTGAGCGTAGTGAGCGGAGCGAACGAAGTCGAAGCGCGCGTGACCTTCGACTTCGGCCCTGCCGGCCCGCGCTCAGGGCGCGCGGAGATTACTTGAATATGCGTTCAGGGTGCTTTTCGACCACCGCGTAATACATGCCATCGAGGCCGCCCTCGCCTGGCAGGATCTGCCAGCCATCGCCTGCACGCCGTCCGACCGGCAGGTCGAACGGCTGCGGGTGCGCATCCGCATGGCCGGCCAGGAAGCGGGCGACGACGGACCCGTTTTCGGGGGCAAGCAGGGAGCAGGTCGCATACACCAGACGCCCCCCTCGGGCCAGGAGCGGCCAAAGCGATGCCAGCAGGCGCTCTTGTTCGCGAGCCAGCCGGGTGACGTCGTCGGCCCGGCGGTGCAACTTGATGTCCGGGTGGCGGCGGATCACCCCGGTGGCGGAGCACGGCGCGTCCAGCAGGATGCGGTCGAACGGCTGGCCGTCCCACCAATCCGCCG
>JAICJG010000084.1 GCA_025928585.1 Rhodanobacteraceae bacterium | reverse complement strand
TCGCCGGCTGCACGCTGGACAGTCCCGCGGCGGTGCGCGCATGGCTGCACGCGCTGGCATGCCACCATGAAAGTTGAATTCTCCCTGACTCCGTTCGCATTGAACGTAGCCCGCGCTGCGGGCGGAGTCGAAATGCAGCCCTTCGGGTTCGGCCCGGCTTCGTTCAGAGCCGGGGCCTGGGCTCAGGGCGAACGGTAGTCATTCATTCAAGCCGCAAGGAGTCCGGCGTGGCCAAGGCAGCAAAGTCTTCCAAGAAACCGAAAGAGGCGAAATCCAAACCGATGAAGCGGCCGTTGAAGTCCGCGTCGCCGAAAACCTCGAAACCAAAATCGTCGAAGGGATCGCGCAGCGCGCCGGCGCAGGCGGGCAGGCAGACGGCGAACGCGCGCGGCCAGGCTAGCCTCGATCTCGGGATCATCGGCAACGGCACCATCAACGCGCTGATCGACGCCCGCGGGCGGATCGTCTGGCACTGCGTGCCGGCTTTCGACGGCGACCCGGTGTTCTGCTCGCTGCTGTCGCCGAAACTCGGCGATACCGGATTCTTCGACATCGCACTTGAAAACGAGACCGGGCGGCGGCAGCACTACGTCGACAACAGCGCGGTGCTGGTGACCGTGCTGACGGCCAAGGACGGCTCCGAGGTCGAGATCACCGATTTCGCGCCGCGCTACAAGCTGCACGAACGCACCTACCACCCGATGCAGATCCTCCGGCGCGTGCGGCCGTTGTCGGGTTCGCCGCGCATCGCGATCCGGCTGCGGCCGCTGACCGGCTACGGCGCACGCAAGCCGGTGCATACCTTCGGCTCCAATCACGTGCGCTTCATGCTCGACCCGCTGGTGTTGCGGGTCACCGGCGACGCGCAACTGCCGATGCTGCGCGACGAGCTGCCGTTCCTGCTCGACCGCCCGGTGCACATGGTGCTCGGCACCGACGAGACGCTGCAGGAATCGGCCGGCCACTATTTCGACGAGGCGCTGAACGCGACGCTCGCCTACTGGCACGAATGGTCGCGCTACCTGTCGATTCCGGCCGAGTGGCAGGAGGCGGTGATCCGCGCGGCGATCACGCTGAAGCTTTGCCAGTACGAGGGCACCGGCGCGATCGTCGCGGCGATGACGACGTCCATCCCTGAAGCGCCCGACACCGTGCGGACCTGGGACTACCGCTACTGCTGGCCGCGCGACGCGGCCCTGTCGGTGCGCGCGCTGAACCGCCTCTCCGCGACCCGGACCATGGAGGAGTACGTCCGCTATATCTTCAACCTGGCGGTGAAGGACGACCGGATGGCGCCGGTGTACGGCATCCATTTCCAGGACGAGTTGCCGGAGCGCGAGGAGGCGACGCTGGCCGGCTATCGGGGCATGGGCCCGGTGCGGGTCGGCAACGAGGCGTGGCGGCAACAGCAGAACGACATCTACGGCAGCGTGGTGCTGGCCGCGACGCAGTTGTTCTGCGACAAGCGGCTGGTCCGGATCGGCGACGAAACCGAATTCCGGCGGCTGGAACGCTGCGGCGAGGCGGCCTGGCGGCTGCACGACCAGCCCGACGCGGGGCTCTGGGAATTGCGCGGACGCAAATCGGTGCACACCTATTCCGCGGTGATGTGCTGGGTCGCCTGCGACCGGCTCGCCAACATCGCGGAGTGGCTGAAGCTCGGCGAGCGCGCGAAATTCTGGCGCAAGCGCGCCGACCACATCCACAAGCTGGTCCTGAAACGCGCGGTCCACAAGGATGGCTATTTCGTCGAATCGTTCGGCAGCAACGACCTCGATGCCAGCCTGCTGCTGCTCGAGGGTCTGCGCTTCGTCAGCGCCGACGACCCGCGCTTCGTCAAGACCGTGGAAGCGATCGGCAAGACCCTGGTGCGCGACGGCTTCCTGCTGCGCTACGCCCAGCCCGACGACTTCGGCGCGCCGAAAACCAGCTTCATGGTCTGCAATTTCTGGTACGTCGAGGCCTTGATCGCGATCGGCCGCCAGGACGAGGCACGCCAGCTCTTCGAAAAGCTGCTGGCGATGCGCAATCCGCTCGGCCTGCTCTCGGAAGACCTCGATCCCGGCCGCCGCGAGTTGTGGGGCAACTTTCCGCAGACGTATTCGCTGGTCGGCCTGATCAACGCGGCAAGGGGCCTGTCCACCAAATGGAGTGATGTCGTGTGAGCCGCCTGGTCGTCATCTCCAATCGTGTCGCGCAACCCAGGGAAACGCGTGCGGGCGGGCTGGCCGCGGCCATGCGCGCGGCCCTGAAGGAAGCCGGCGGCCTGTGGTTCGGGTGGAGCGGCAAGCTGGTCGCCGAAGGGGAGCGCACCCTGCACCGCGAATCCGCCGGCGCGATCGACTACGCCCTGCTCGACCTGACCCGCGAGGAATACGACGCGTACTACCTCGGCTTCTCCAACCGCACGCTGTGGCCGCTGCTGCACTTCCAGCCCACCGTGATGCAGTACAGCCGCGCCCAGTACGCCGGCTACCGCGCGGTCAACCAGCTGTTCGCGCAGAAGGTCGCGCCGCTCCTGCGCGACGACGACCACGTATGGGTGCACGACTACCACCTGATTCCGCTGGCCGCCGAATTGCGCTCGCTCGGGGTCGGCGCACGCATCGGTTTCTTCCTGCACATTCCGCTGCCGCCGCCGGAACTGCTGGTCACCCTGCCCTGCCACCTCGACCTCATGGCCACGATGGGCGCGTACGACCTCGTCGGCGTGCAGGTCAAGGACGATGCCAGCGCGTTGTTCCGGTATTTCCTCGGCGTCCTCGGCACCAGCCGCTCGGGCGACGTCGTCGAACTCGGCGGCCGCCAGACCCGGATCGCGGCCTTTCCGATCAGCATCGACACCGCCGAGGTCGCGCGCCAGTCGCAAAGCGTGCTTGGCAATGCGGCGATCCGGAAACTCCGCGCGAGCCTCGCCGACCGCAAGCTCGCGATCGGCGTCGACCGGCTCGACTATTCCAAGGGACTGCCGCGGCGGTTCGCCGCCTTCGGGCGATTCCTCGCCGAACACCGCGAATGGCGCTCGCGGGTCTCGTTCCTGCAGATCGCGCCGCCCTCGCGCCAGGAGGTTCCCGAATACCGCGAATTGCGCTCGCGACTCGAACGTTCCGCGGGCGCGACGAACGGGCGCTACGCGGAGCCCGACTGGGTTCCGATCCGCTACGTCAACCGCAGCTTCGCGCAAGCCACGCTCGCGGGTTTCTACCGGATCGCCCAGCTTGCGCTGGTGACGCCGCTGCGCGACGGCATGAACCTGGTGGCCAAGGAATTCGTCGCCGCGCAATCGCCGGACGATCCCGGCGCGCTGGTGCTCTCGTGTTTCGCCGGTGCCGCGCTCGAGTTGCCCCAGGCAATCATCATCAATCCATACGACCCGGAGCGCATGGTCGAAGGCATCGAGCAGGGCCTCACCATGCCGCGCAACGAGCGCCGCGAGCGCTGGGCCGCCATGTTCGAGCACCTGTTGGTGCGCGACATCAACGCGTGGCGGCGGGAATTCCTGGCGGCGCTGGAGGGGGACTGAGCGACCTTCAGCCCGAACGGTCCGGCCGCTCCAGCAACTTTTCGTAGCAACCATAGCGCTGGTGTCTCGCCGGCTTCGAGGCGAACCGGACTTCACCACGAAAGCGGTAGCCGTGCCGCTCCCAGAATCGGAGCGCTCCCGCGTTTTCCGAAAAGGCATCGATGCGGATGCTCCTGCAGCCACGCGTTCGCGCCACGTCTTCGCAGAACGCCAGCAGCAACTTGCCGTAACCGCCACGTTGGGCGTGCGGAGCAATGGCGAAGGCGTGGATAACCTGGAACGGCGCGTCACGGTGTTGCCACGCCGCGGAAGACCACTCGGGCGGCTGGGATCCGTCGAGCACCGCAACACCGGCAACGCCTTCCCGATCCGACAAGACGAAGAGGTTTCCGGCAGCCAGCGCTTCCTGGAAGAACGCCCGGCTCGGGTATTCGGCAGTCCACTGCAGGAGTCCTTGCGCTTCGAGTGCCGCTCGGCACCCGTCGATGATGGCCAGCGCGCCGTCGAGATCGTCCGGACCGGCTGCCGCGGCGTGCATGCTTCCTGTCATCGTGCCGCGGGCGGATTCTGGATCCATGCAAGGCTCACCATGCGCCCGCTGTTGGCGCCGTCGCGGCGATACGAATGCAGGCGCGGATCGCGGAAGGTGTCGAAGCCGCCGCCAGCGATGCGGGAGACGCCGGCGTTGCGCAGGCGCTGGCGGGCGAGTTCGTACAGATCGCACGACCAGTGGCCGGCCCGGGTGGCCACGAACGCAGAAGTCGCGGCGGGATCACCCGCGAGGAACGCGTCGCGCACCTCGTCGCCGACTTCGTAGGATCCGGCCGCGATCGCGGGCCCGAGCCAGGCAAGGATCTGCGACGGCGGCGTGTGCATCGTGGCCAGCGTATTTTCCAGCACGCCCGCGGACAGGCCGCGCCAGCCGGCGTGGGCCGCGGCGATTTCGCATCCGTCCTGCGCCGCCAGCAAGACTGGCAGGCAATCGGCGGTCTGGATCGCAAGCACCACGCCAGGTGAACGGGTCACCGCGGCGTCGGCCTGCGGTTCGTCGTCGACCGGCCCGACCACGACCCGCGTGCCATGCACCTGCCACAGCCAGCTCGGTTCCGCGGGTAGCCACAGGACCTCGCGCAGGAAGTTGCGGTTCTTCGCAACCGCCGCGGGATTGTCACCGGAACGCGTGCCGACGTTGAAGCCGTAGGGAGCACGCGCAGGACCCTCGCGGGTCGTGGTCACGGCACGCACGTTAGAAGGCCCCGGCCAGTCCGGTAGGATCCACATATGCCGCACGTCCGCTGTTCGGTCGAAGCCCATCGCCCGCGTCGAAAATAATCGGGTCGGCAAGTCCCCGCTGCCCACCGGTGTGTTCAGCGCCCGCGACGCACGGACGGCGTCCGCGCATCCTCCCGCAACGCCGCCAGCAAGTCGAGCAGGTCCGCCGGCGGGCGGGCATCGAACCCCAGGGCCGCGCCCGTCACCGGGTGGGCGAACGCCAGCCGCTCGGCGTGCAGTGCCTGGCGCCGGAAACCGCGCAACGTCTCCACGAGTTTGGGTGCGGGGCCCCGCGGCAACTGGAGGCCCTTGCCGTACAGGGGATCGCCGACCAGCGGGAAACCCGCGTGCGCCATGTGCACGCGGATCTGGTGGGTGCGCCCCGACTCCAGTTCGCACTGCACCAGCGCATGCACGCGGAACTTTTCGCGCACCCGGTAGTGCGTCACGGCCGGCCGGCCGCCCTCGCGCACCGCGCGGCGCAGGCGATCCGAAGGATGCCGGTCCAGCGGCGCGTCCACGGTGCCGCCCGCAACCGGCACGCCGTTCACCACCGCCGCATAGCGGCGGTGGACCTCGCGCGCCGCCAGCATCCGGGTCAAGCCGGTGTGCGCCGGAAGCGAACGGGCGACCACCAGCAAGCCCGACGTGTCCTTGTCCAGCCGGTGCACGATGCCGGCACGCGGGATCCGCGCGAGTCCCGGATCGTGGTGCAGCAGCGCATTCAACAGCGTGCCGCTGCGGTTGCCCGCGCCCGGATGCACCACCAGGCCGGCCGGCTTGTCGAGCACGATCAGGTGTTCGTCCTCGAACACGATCGAAAGTCCGATCGCTTCGGGCCGGTCGCCGACCGCAGGCTCATCCGTGCGCCGCCATTCGACCGTTTCGCCGCCATGCACCAGCGTGCGCGCCGGCACTTCCCCGCCATCGAGGGTGATCCGCCCCTCCCTGACCTCGGCCGCGAGGTGTGCCCGCGAATGGCCATGGAACAACCGCGGCAGGATCTGGTCGAAGCGTAGCCCGGCGAGGTCAACCGGGATTTCCGCGCGGAGTCGTTGTTCAGCCACGCCGAGGGCCTCCGGCTTGGACGGTACGGATTCCGCTATCATGCCCGTTCGCGTACGCAAAGATCCCTCCGATGCCATTCCGACGCTCCACACCGTTCCTGAAATTCGCGTTGTGCCTGCCGCTGCTGCTTGCCCTGGGCGCCTGCTCGCTGTTCCACCATGGCAAGCGCGACACGCTGAACGACATGACCGTGGAGCAGTTGTACCAGCGCGCGCACAGCCTGTCCGAGCAGGGCAACTGGAGCTCGGCCGAGACCGTCTACCAGAAGCTGATCTCGCGTTTTCCCTACGGCGCCTACAACGAGCAATCGCAGATCGAGCTGGCCTATGCGCAGTACAAGGACGACAAGGCCGACGACGCGTATTCGACCATCAACGAGTTCATCAAGACCTATCCGACCCACAAGCATATTGCCTACGCCTACTACCTTCGCGGCCTGATCAACTTCGATCGTACCGAATCCTCGCTGCAGCGGATGGCCGGGATCTCGCCGTCGCGCTTCGACCAGGGCTACGCGCTGCAATCGTTCGATGATTTCAACACGCTGGTGGCTCGCTTCCCGCAGACCCGCTACGCAGCAGACGCGCGCCAGCGCATGATCTACTTGCGCAACCAGCTCGCGCAGTCGGAACTGAACGTCGCCGAGTTCTACCTGCAGCGGCAGGCCTACGTCGCCGCCGCCGACCGCGCGAAGTACGTGGTCGAACACTACCAGCGCTCGCCGGAAGTCGCCGACGCCCTCGCCGTGATGGCCAAGAGTTACCACCAGCTCGGACAGCAGAAGCTGGCCGAGCAGGCGACCAGCGTGTTGAAGCTCAATTATCCGGATCATCCCTACCTTCGCGATCCGGACGGCTGGCCCAGGCATCACTCCTGGATGTACCGTCTGATTCCGCTGACCAGCGCGCATTGACGTCCGGGGCGCTACGCACCCGCGCGCAAAACATTCTCGCCGCGATGCACGGCTCTCCCGGTGCATCTGCAGCTTCGACATCCCTGTCTAGATTCTGCTCGCCTCCAAGTCGAGCAGGCTGCTTTTGTTGCGGCAAAAAGTGGCCAAGACCCTTTTGGCAATGCAGAAGTAGCCGGCGCCGTGGGATGGCGCGGAACAGACGGGGATGTCGTTTGCGTCACCCACAGGCCCGCCTGCAAGTGAAGCCGCGTCCGTAAGTCAGCGCCAGGCGTTGGAGATGGGATAGCGTCGCTCGCGTCCGAACGCGCAAGGGGAAACGCGCGGGCCCGGCGCCGCCTGCCGGCGCTTGAACTCGGAGGCATACAGCATCCGGACGACCCGCTGCACGGCCTCGGGGTCGAAGCCGGCGGCGATGATCTCCGCCTGCGATTCGGCGCCCTCGATGCAGCGCCGCAGGATGCCGTCCAGCACCTCGTAGGGCGGCAGCGAGTCCTGGTCGGTCTGGTCCGCGCGCAGTTCGGCCGACGGCGCGCGCTCGATCACGGCAATGGGTATCGGGAATGCCGAGGGGTCAGAGTGCCCTTTCGTGGAAGAAACCGTATCCACCCGGACCCGTGACCCGAAAGTGCACTCTGACCCCGGTTTTTCGGCACGATTCCGCCATCGCGCCAACCGGTACACCTGTGTCTTGTAGACGTCCTTGAGCGGTGCGTAGCCGCCGCACATGTCGCCGTAGAGCGTCGCGTAACCGACGGCCATTTCGCTCTTGTTGCCGGTGGTGAGCAGCAATTTCCCGGTCTGGTTGGACATTGCCATCAGCAGCACTCCCCGGCTTCGCGCCTGCAGGTTCTGCGCGGGCAGGTCCGCGAGTTCGCCGCAGGCGGTCGCGAGGACGGCGGTGGCCGCGTCGACCGTCGCGGTGATCGGAAGGTCGAAATACTCGACGCCCAGATTGCGTGCCTGCGCACGCGCCTCGCGCTTCGAGAGCTCCGAGGTGTAGCGCGAGGGCAGCATCACCGCGGTCACCTTGTCCGCGCCGAGTGCATCGACCGCAATCGCCAGGGTCAGCGCCGAGTCGATGCCACCCGACAGCCCCAGCAGCACGCCCTCGAAACCGTTCTTGGCGACGTAGTCGCGCACGCCCCGCACCAGCGCGGCGTACAGCACTGCCTCGGTGGATGAATCGATCGGCGCCGTCCATTCTCGCGCGGTCCAGCAGCGCGAACCCGGATCGAGATCCGCCCACAACAGCCCATCCGCGAATGCCGGCGCACGTGCGGCAATCGCGCCGTCGCCATTCACGAGCAACGATGCACCGTCGTACACGACGTCATCCTGGCCGCCCACCATGTTGAGATAGGCAATTGCGCACCCGGTTTCCCGCGCGCGCGCGACCAGCACCGCTTCGCGACTCGCCTGTTTGGCGATGTCGTAGGGCGAGGCGTTGATCACGACGAGGAGTTCCGCGCCAGCGCGGGCGGCGGCGGCGGCCGGTTCCGGCTGCCAGGCGTCTTCGCAGATCAGCAGCCCCACGCGCAGCCCGTTGATGGGGGTGACGGTGACCGCATGTCCGGGTTCGAACCAGCGTTTGTCATCGAACACGCCGTAGTTGGGCAACACGAGCTTGTGCGCCACCTGTGCGATCCGCCCCTCGCGCAACAGCGCCGCGGCGTTGTAGACCACGCCTGCGCTGTGCGGAAAACCGACCAGCAAGGCGGGTCCGTCGGCTTCCGCAGCCAGCTTGTCGATTTCCGATTGGCACGCGGCGAGAAAGCTCGGACGCAGCAACAGGTCTTCCGGCGGATAGCCGCTCAAGGCAAGTTCCGGACACACCAGCAGGTCCGCGCCACCCGTGCGCGCATCCTCTGCCAGTGCGCGAATCCGGCCGGCATTGGCCGCGATGGCGCCGACCGGAAAGTCGAACTGGGCAAGCGCGAGGCGCAGGGTTGCCATGGAGTGTTCCGCAACCGGCGAAGGCCGCGACGAATCGCGGCCTTCATTTTACCTTTGCACGGGCTGAACCAACTCAGTGTTTCATGTTCTTGGCGAGCGTCGCGCCCAGGTCGGCCGGCGATTTCACCGTCGTGACGCCGGCCTTCTCCAGCGCGGCGAATTTGGCCGCGGCGGTGCCCTTGCCGCCCGAGATGATCGCGCCGGCATGACCCATCCGCTTGCCGGGCGGAGCCGAGGCGCCGGCGATGAAGGCAACCACGGGTTTGGAGACATGCTCCTCGATGAACTCTGCTGCTTCTTCCTCGGCGCTCCCGCCGATCTCGCCGACCATGATGATCCCTTCGGTCTGCGGATCGTCCTGGAACAGCTTCAGGCAATCGATGAAGTTCATGCCGTTGATCGGATCGCCGCCGATGCCGATCACGGTGGATTGGCCCAGGCCGACGTTGCTGGTCTGGAACACGGCTTCGTAGGTCAGCGTCCCCGAGCGCGACACGATCGCGACCTTGCCGGGTTGGTGGATGTGGCCGGGCATGATGCCGATCTTGCACTCGCCCGGCGTGATGATGCCGGGGCAGTTGGGGCCAATCAGCACCGTGTCCGGGCATTCCTTCAGCACGTTCTTGACACGCAGCATGTCGAGCACCGGGATGCCTTCGGTGATCGCGACGATCACGCGGATGCCGCTGGCGGCGGCTTCGAGGATCGCATCGGCCGCGAACGGCGGCGGCACGAAGATCACCGAGGCGTCGGCGCCAGTGTCGTCCACGGCTTCGCGCACCGTGTTGTAGACCGGCAGCCCGATGTGCTCGCTGCCGCCCTTGCCGGGCGTGACGCCGCCGACCAGCTTGGTGCCGTATTCGAGCGCCTGTTCGGAGTGGAAGGTGCCCTGGTGGCCGGTGAAGCCCTGGCAGATGACCTTGGTGTGCTTGTTGACTAAGACCGACATTTCGATGGAGTCCTTGGTAATCGTGTGGACTGGTAGCCTCGGATACCGCGGCGCGTTGCCAGGCAAGGCGCCAGACGGCATGCCTCCGCTACCCCCGCATCGCCGCGTTGCGGCGATGCCGCCCCCTTGACTCAAGGGGGCAAGCAATGCGCGCTTTCGACGCTGATTCGAACATCACGCGGCTTTCGCCGCGGCGACGGCCTTCTGCGCGGCGTCGTTCAAGTCGTTCGCGGGGGTTATCTTCAGCCCCGATCCGCCCAGCAGCTCGCGACCCTTCTCGACGTTGGTACCCTCGAGGCGCACCACCACCGGAATCGTGAGGCCCACTTCCTTGACCGCCGCGATGATGCCCTCGGCGATCAGATCGCAGCGGACGATGCCGCCGAAGATGTTGACCAGGATGCAATTCACCTTGGGCGACGAGAGGATCAGCTTGAACGCCGCGGTCACCCGCTCTTTTGTCGCCCCGCCGCCAACATCGAGGAAGTTCGCGGGCTCGCCGCCCGCCAGCTTGATCACGTCCATGGTCGCCATCGCGAGGCCGGCGCCGTTCACCATGCAACCGATGTTGCCGTCCATCGTCACGTAGTTGAGGTTGCTCTGCTGCGCGGCGGCTTCGGCGGCGTCTTCCTGGGTCAGGTCGCGCATCGCGGCCAGGTTCGGGTGACGGAACTCGGCGTTGTCGTCGGAGTTGACCTTGCCGTCCAGCGCGGCGAGGTTGCCGTCTTCCAGCACGGCCAGCGGGTTCAACTCGACAAGTGCCAGGTCCTGCTCGTTGAACAGCTTGTACAGGCCCAGCATGATCTTGGTCAGCTGGTTGACCTGCTTGCCGGTCAGGTCCATGGCGAAGCCGAGCTGGCGGCACTGGTACGGCTGCAGTCCTTCGACGAAATCGACCACGATGGTGTGGATGTCTTCGGGCGTGTCCTTGGCGACCTGCTCGATGTCCACGCCGCCGTGCTTGGAGGCGATGAACGAGACGGCCTTGGAATCACGATCGACCAGGATCGACAGGTACAGCTCGCGGGCGATGTCGGTGGCGTCGGTCACCAGCACCAGGTTCACCGGCAGCGCACGGCCGGCGGACTGGTAGGTTTCCATGTTGGTGCCGAGCATGCCCTTGGCGGCGGCGCGGACGTCGTCGAAGCTCTTGCAGAACTTGACGCCGCCGGACTTGCCGCGGCCGCCGGCGTGGATCTGCGCCTTGACCATCCATTGCGAACCACCGAGCGCCTTGGCGGCATCGACGGCGGCGTCGGGGGAGTTGGCGACCTTGCCCGGCGGCACGGCGATGCCGTACTGCGCGAACAGTTCTTTGGCCTGGTATTCGTGGAAATTCATTCGATACCTCGAGCGAACGGAAAAACGATGGCGGCCGCACGCGGAAAAACGGGCGTGGGTCAGGGGATCGGCGGTGGAGTCACACACGGCCTGGTCGCGGCACGGGGGCCGGACGCGGGCCGAACCGCAGCAAACGGCCGCCCATTTTCGCGGAAGCGGGCCGCAATGGAAAGGGCGCGGCCGCATCGCGACCGGCCGGGCGGCGATTTTCCGGCCTCCACGAAGGTGGCGCGGCCCCCGCCCGGGCTTGCCCGGGGCGTCATATA
>JAICJG010000051.1 GCA_025928585.1 Rhodanobacteraceae bacterium | reverse complement strand
CGCTACGACGTGCCTGCGCCGCGTTACACGAGTTACCCGACGGCGCCGCAGTTCCATGCCGGCTTCGGCGAGCCGGAATTGCGCGGGGCGATCCTTGCCTCGAACAAGGCGTCCCCGCAGAAGCCGTTGTCGCTGTACGTGCACGTGCCGTTCTGCTGGAGCCCATGCTTCTACTGTGGCTGTACGCGCGTGATCACGCGCGATGCGCGCAAAGCCGACCAGTACCTCGATTACCTGCGCCGCGAGGTCGCGATGACCGCGCGGCTGTTCAACGGGAGGCGTCCGGTGCGGCAACTGCATTTCGGCGGCGGTACCCCGAATTTCCTCGACATTGGCCGCCTGGGCGGATTGATGCGCGATCTCGCGATGCATTTCCGTTTCGCGAAGGGCGCCGATGTCGAGGCAGGGATCGAGGTGGATCCGCGCTTCGCCGACTTCGACTATGTGTGCGAGCTCGGCGCGCTCGGGTTCAACCGCATTTCGCTCGGGGTGCAGGATTTCGATCCAGACGTGCAGGCGGCGGTGAATCGTATACAGACGGTGGCGCAGACCCGCGAGGTGATGGAGGGCGCGCGGGCCGCCGACTTCGATTCGATCAACCTCGACCTGATCTACGGCCTTCCCGGACAAACCCTGGCGGGATTCGAACGGACCATCCACCAGGTGATCGACCTCGCGCCGGATCGCCTGGCCGTGTATGGCTACGCCCACCTTCCGCACCTCTTCAAGGCACAGCGGCAGATCGATTCGGGCGACCTTCCCGATGGCACCATGCGCTTGCGGCTGTTCGAGTTGGCCCTCGAAAGGTTTTGCGCGGCGGGCTACGTCTACATCGGTCTGGACCACTTCGCGCGCCCCGGCGACGCGCTGGTGCGCGCCCAGGAGCAGGGCACGTTGCAGCGCAATTTCCAGGGCTATTCCACCGGCAGCGATTGCGACATCGTCGGGTTGGGCATGAGTGCGATCGGCCGCATCGGGAACAGTTACAGCCAGAACGCGCGCGACCTGCCGGGTTATTACCTGGCACTGGACCGCGGCCACCTGCCGGTGATGCGCGGGATCGCACTCGATCGCGACGACGTGATCCGGCGCGCCGTGATCGGCGAGCTGATGTGCCATGGCGTGCTCGACATGCAAGCGTTCGGCGCGCTCCATGGCATCGCGTTCACCGACCATTTCGCCCACGAGTTGGAGCGGATGCAGCGGCTGGCTGCCGATGGCCTGGTGGAACTGGATGCGCGCGTGCTGCGCGTGACCCGCCGCGGCCGGCTGCTCTTGCGGGTGCTGGCGATGTGCTTTGATGCCTACCTTCCGGACCAGGTGCAGGTGGCGCAGCCGTGCCATGCCCGAAGCCTATGAACGCGCATCGCGAAGTCATCCCGGATTTGCTCGGCGACCGGCGGTTCCGGCTTCCATCGAAGCTGGCGGTGGGTCGGTGACCGCGTGGCTGGCAATGAAGGCGCTCGCGGTGTGGTGCGTGATCCTCGCACTCGCATTCGCGAACGCGGGTCTGCGCGAGGTCGTGCTGGCACCGCGCCTCGGCAAGGTTCGAAGCCTGACCGCCAGCGGCGTGCTGCTGTCGGTGCTGGTGCTGGCCGTCGCCTACGTGAGCCTGCCGTGGATCGGCGCGGTCCGCATGCGGGAATGGCTCGCCGTCGGCCTCGGCTGGTTTGCGCTGAGCCTCGCGTTCGACCTGTTGCTGGGGATCGCGCAGGGCGAACGGTTGCGGCAGCAGCTCGGCGCCTACCTGTTCAGGCGCGGCAGCCTGTGGCCGATCGTGTTGCTGGTGACTGCCAGCGCTCCTTACCTTGCCGCGAGGCTGCGGGGCTGGGCATAGTCTTCCACGGAGCCACGCATGCCGCGGGCGAGCGGCTAACGCTCGCCCTCCGAACCGCGCACCGGCTTGCGCGGTTCGCAATAGATTCCGTGCAGTGCCGCGATGATCGCCTGCGCCGGCCCGGGGGGCAGCGAATACCACACGTTCTGCGCTTCGCGACGGGCCACGACCAGATCCTCGTCGCGCAAGCGGGCGAGGTGCTGCGACAGCGCGGATTGACTCAGGTCGGGCAGGCGCTCGTTGAGTTGGCCGACGGTCAGTTCGTGGCCGACCAGCAGGCACAGCATCCGCAGGCGCTGGGGGTTCGCGAGTGCCTTCAGCAGTCGCGCGGCGGCGTCGGAATTGGCCCGCAGCGCGTCGGGATCGAAGCTCGGGTTGCGGCTCATGGTACCTGGGCGGTGCCTCGCAAGGGCGATTGACATCATATCCTGATGTACATAAGCTATATCTATATTAGCTTAAACTAAAGCGCAGCGATGTGATCGTCATCAATTGGGCTGTCGCGGCGAGGGCTAACTTCGGGCAAAACCCTCCGGAGATCCAGTCATGGCCAGGATCGTGGTGATGGGCGCGGGCCTCGGCGGCATGAGTGCCGCCTTCGAAATCAAGGCATCGCTGGGGACGCGGCACGCGGTGACGGTGGTCGGCGACGGCCCGTATTTCTCCTTCACGCCTTCCAATCCATGGGTGGCGACCGGCAAACGGACGGCGGAACAAATCCGCTTCGAAGTCGCCGAGCCCCTGCGCCGACACGGCATCGACTTCATCGACCGCAAGGTCGCACGCGTGCATCCGCGCGAACGCCGGCTGGAACTGGCGGACGGCGCCGGCGTGGACTACGACTACCTCGTGATCACCAGCGGTCCGAGGCTCGCGTTCGACGAGGTCCCTGGCCTCGGACCCGACGGCCATACCCAGTCGGTATGCACCACGCCGCATGCCGAACGCGCGTGGCGGGCGTACCAGGAATTCCTCGGGAATCCCGGTCCGGTCGTCGTGGGGGCCGCGCAGGGCGCGAGCTGCTTCGGACCGGCCTACGAGACCGCCTTCATCATCGATGCCGACCTGCGCCGGCGCAAATTGCGCGACCGGGTACCGATGACCTACGTCACCAGCGAACCCTACGTCGGCCACATGGGCCTGGGCGGCGTCGGCGATTCCCAGGGATTGCTGGAAGCCGAAATGCGCAAGCGCCACATCCGCTGGATCACCAATGCGCGCATCAAGGAGGTGCGGCCGGGCGAAATGCACATCGAGGAGGTCGGCGCCCAGGGCCACATCCTGCAGGAACTGGCGCTGCCGTTCGCCTGGTCGGCGGTGATTCCGGCCTTCACCGGGGTCGAGGCGGTACGCGGCGTCGAGGGCCTGGTCAATCCGCGCGGCTTCGTGCTGATCGACAAACACCAGCGCAACCCCGGGTTCCCGAACATCTTCGCCGCCGGCGTGTGCGTCGCGATCCCGCCGGTGGAGCAGACGCCAGTGCCCACGGGCGCACCCAAGACCGGCTTCATGATCGAATCGATGGTCAGCACGATCGCGGCCAACCTGCGCGACGAACTGGCCGGCAAGCCGGCGGTCGCCGAAGCCACCTGGAACGCGGTGTGCCTGGCCGACATGGGCGACACCGGTGCGGCGTTCGTGGCATTGCCGCAGATTCCGCCCCGCAACGTCACGTGGACGAAGATGGGCAAGTGGGTGCATGCCGCCAAGCTGGCTTTCGAGAAGTACTACCTGCACAAGCTGCGGACGGGACACGTCGAGCCGTTCTACGAAAAAAGCATCATGAAGATGCTGGGTATCGAGCGGTTGAAGCCGGCCGCGAAGGCGCACTGAGCAACCTGATGGAGACACTGGAATGAACGTCGATCGCCTGGTAATGCGGTTCGCGGGCAGCATGGTCATTGTCAGCCTGGCGCTGGCGTATTACTTCTCGCCGTGGTGGCTGCTGCTGGCGTTGTTCGTCGGATTGAACCTGTTGCAGTCGTCGTTCACGGGCCTCTGTCCGCTGGCCCTGCTCCTGCGGAAGCTCGGACTGCAACCAGGCTGCGCGTTCCCCAAGTGAAGCCCAGGAACCCACCGTGAAACCGCAAGACGACCTGTACTACACCGTGGCCTCGTCCAAGCCGTTCGCGCAGGCGGTGGCCGACCTCGACACCGCCGTCCGCCGCCACCAGTTCGGCGTGCTGCACGTGCATGACCTCGGCGCGACGCTGCGCAACAAGGGCGAGGCCTTCGCGGGCGAGTGCAAGGTGTTCGAGGTGTGCAATCCACGCCAGGCTGCCGGCGTGCTCGCCACGGACCTGCGCCTCAACATGGCCCTGCCGTGCCGGATTTCGGTCTACACCGAAGGCGGCGCAACCCGCATCGGCATGATCGAGCCTGAGCGCATGCTGGAGATGCTTTCGAAGGATCCCGCGGTGGCGGGGATCGCTCGCGAAGTCGGCGAAGCCACCCGACGCATGATCGACGAGGCGAAGTGATGCAACGGCGCGGCGGCTCGCTCGCGCGGGTCGGCGCGCCGTTCGTGACGGCCGTGCTGCTTGCCGCCTGCGGTGCGCCGCAGCATCCGTCCGTGCTGCCACAGCCGACGCTGGCCACGCTGAAGGTGGCTCCGGAGCAGCGCGCGAGCGAGCAGGTGTGGGATGGCGTGCTCGAGGCGGTGCACGGGACCACCATCGCGGCGCAGACCAACGCGCGGGTCGTGGCATTGCCGGTCGACGTCGGCGACCACGTCGCCAAGGGTGACGTGCTGGTGCGCTTCAGCGATGTCGAACAACAGTCTGCGCGCCGCGGGGCCGAGGCCAATGTCGCGGCCGCCCGCGCCGCCTACCGCGACGCCGAGGCCAACTGGAAACGCACCAGCGAGATCTTCCGGCGCGGGCTGATCGCGCGCGCGCAACTGGACGGGGCGACCGCCAGCCGCGACTCGGCGCGCGCCAACCTGAATGCGGCCGGGGCTGCGCTGCGGAGCGCGGGGCAGCAGGCCGACTACACCGTGGCGCGTGCACCGTTCGACGGCGTCGTCACGCGGCGCTTCGTGCACGTGGGCGAGGCCGTGCAATCCGGGCCGCCGGCGCCGCAGCCACTCGTCGCGCTGGCATCGCTCGACGCCTTGCGGGTGGACGTGGTGGTGCCTCAGGGTGCGGTCGAAGCGATCCGCGCATCGCCGCGGGCGAGTGTGCAGCTCGATGACGGCACGCGCGTGGAAGCCGCGAAGGTCACGGTGTTTCCATACGCCGATGCGGCCACGCACTCGTTCCGCGTGCGGGTGGAATTGCCAGCCGGCAGCAGCGGGCTGTATCCCGGCATGACCGTGAAAGTGGCGTTCGCGGTGGGTGCGGCGACGCGCCTGCTGGTCCCAACCACCGCACTGGTCACGCGTGGCGAGTTGAGCGCGGTGTACGTGGTCGGCGCCGGTCATTCCGTGGGGCTTCGCCAATTGCAGCTCGGCCATCGTTTCGGCGACAAGGTCGAGGTGCTCGCGGGCCTCGCGGCCGGCGAGCGAATCGCGACCGATCCCGGGGCCGCCGCCCTGTACCTCGCGAAACGGCACGACGACAGAGCGCAGCCGTGAACGCGCCGCGGCTGGGGGTCGCCGGGCGTGTCGCGCGCGGGTTCCAGGACCATCCGTTGACGCCGATCCTGGCGATCACGGCGCTGCTCCTCGGGTTCCTGGCGCTGATGATCACACCGCGCGAGGAAGAACCCCAGATCGACGTGACCATGGCCAACGTGACCGTGCCGTTTCCGGGCGCGGACGTCCGCGACGTCGAGAACCTGGTGGCTTCGCCGCTCGAACAGCAGCTCGCCGGCCTCGACGGCATCAAGCACGTTTACTCGGTCGCCCGTCCGGGGCTGGCATTGCTGACGGTCGAGTTCAAGGTGGGCGTCCCGCGCCAGACCGCCCTCGTGCGCCTGTACAACCAGGTGTTCCAGCACCGCGACCTGTGGCCGGCCAGCCTTGGGGTCGGCCAGCCGCTGGTGCGCGCGATGGGCATCGACGACGTACCGGTGCTGGCCTTGAGCCTTTGGACCGACGATCCGGCGCGTGGCCCCACCGCCCTTGCCGAGGTTGCGCACACCGTGGAAACGGACCTCAAGCACATTCGCGGCACGCGCGACGTGTACACGATCGGCGCGCCCGAGCGCGCGGTGGTGGTGCAACTCGAGCCGGCGAAACTCGCGGCCTACGGCATGACGGTCAACGATCTCGTGCGCTCGTTGCAGGCGGCGAACGTCGTCACCCAGGCCGGCGACCGCGTCGCCGGCGACCGCAGCGTGCCGGTCACGGCCGGCACCTTCCTTGCCGATGCCGACGAAATCTCGCAACTGGTGATCGGCCTGAATGGCGGCCAGCCGGTGTTCCTGTCCGACGTCGCGACGATCCGGCGCGGCGCAGACCTGCCGGATCGGTACGTCTGGTTCGGTACGCCGGCCGGGCGCGGGGGCCCGATGACGGGGATGGCGCCGGCGGTGACGATGGTCGTCACCAAGCTTTCCGGCAGCAACGCCGCCGACATCACCCAGGCGATCCGACAGCGGATCGCGGCGCTGCAAGGCCTGGTGATTCCGGCCGGTGTGCACGTCGTCGTGACGCGCGATTACGGCCAGACGGCGACCGCGAAAGCGGACAGCCTGCTGTTGCACCTGCTGCTCGCCACATTGTCGGTGGTGCTGCTGGTGGTGTTCGTGCTGGGCTGGCGCGAGGGCATTGTGGTCGGCAGCGCGGTGGTCATCACCCTGATGCTTACCTTGTTCGCGTCGTGGGCAATGGGTTTCACGATCAACCGGGTGTCGCTGTTTGCGCTGATCTTTTCGATCGGCATCCTGGTCGATGACGCGATCGTCGTGGTGGAAAACATCCATCGCCACATGGCGCTCGGCGGCCATTCCCTGCGCGAGGCGATCCCGGAGGCGGTGAGCGAAGTCGGCGGCCCGACCATCCTCGCGACGTTCACGGTGATCGCGGCGCTGCTGCCGATGGCGTTCGTGTCCGGCCTGATGGGGCCCTACATGCGGCCGATCCCGATCAACGCTTCGGCCGGCATGTTGCTGTCGCTGGCTGTCGCGCTGGTGGTGACGCCGTGGCTGGCGCTGAAGCTGCTCGGTCACCATCACTTGCCGGAGGCCGAGGACTTGCGCGATGCGGCGCGTGGCAACCGGCTGTTGCGCCTGTTTCGGGGGGCGATGACGCCGTTCATCGCAGGCACGCGCGCGCGCCGGCGACGCCGGATGTTGTTCGCCGCGATGGGCGTGCTGGTGCTGGCCGCAGTCGGGCTGGTGGTGGTCAAGGCGGTGGTGTTGAAGATGTTGCCGTTCGACAACAAGTCGGAATTCCAGGTGGTCGTGGACATGCCCGAAGGCAGTACGCTGCAGACCACCAACGAGCTGCTGACCGAGCTCGCGCATGCGCTGGACCGCGTCCCCGAGGTCCTGGACTACCAGGGCTACGCCGGCAGCGCCGCGCCGATCACCTTCAACGGGCTGGTGCGCCAGTATTACCTGCGCTCGGATCCTGTCGACGGCGACCTGCAGGTGAATCTGGTCGGCAAGGGCGGCCGCAAGCGCCAGAGTCACCAGATCGCCTTGGGGGTGCGGCCGATACTTGCGAAGATCGGCGCGCGCTTTGACGCCTCGGTAAAGGTGGTGGAGGTGCCGCCGGGGCCGCCGGTGCTCGCGCCGATCGTGGCGGAAATCTACGGACCGGATTACCGAACGTTGCGCAAACTCGCGCTCGGACTGGAGAGGGACTTCCGGTCCGACTCCGACATCGTCGATATCGACAGCAGCGTCGAGGCCGACTCGCCGCGCGCGGTGGCGGTGGTCGATCGTGCACGCGCCGCGCGGCTCGGACTGACCCAGGCCGGTATCGTGCAGGCCTTACGGGTTGCGCTGTCCGGCGACGATGCAACGTATCTGATGGACGGCCGCGCGCGTTACGCGGTGCCGGTGCGGCTGCGCCTGCCGCCGGGCGACCAGGCGTCGCTCGACCGGTTGCTGTCGTTGCGGGTACGCGCGAAGAGTGGCGCGCTGGTGCCGCTATCGGCAGTGGTGACGGTGCACCAGGCGGGTTGGGAGAAGGCCATCTACCACAAGGACCTGCTGCCGTACGCCTACGTCACCGGCGACGACGCCGGGCGTACCGACAGTCCGCTGTACGGCATGTTCGCAATGGTGTCGAAACTCCGCCACGACCAGGTGGACGGCTACCACCTGGCGCAGACGTTCGTCAGCCAGCCGGTCGATCCCGCCGGTTACGCGGTGAAATGGGACGGCGAATGGCAGATCACCTACGAGACGTTCCGCGACATGGGGCTTGCCTACATGGCCGGGCTTGTACTGATCTACCTGCTGGTGGTCGGCCACTTCAAGCGCTACATGGTGCCGCTGATCATCATGTCGCCGATCCCGCTGACGGTGATCGGGGTGATGCCGGGCCACGCGCTGCTGGGCGCGCAGTTCACCGCGACGTCCATGATCGGCATGATCGCGCTGGCCGGGATCATCGTGCGCAATTCGATCCTGCTGATCGACTTCATCGACCTCGCGCTGGCGCGCGGCCGCCCCTTGCGCGAAGCAGTGATCGAAGCCGCCGCGGTACGCGCCAAGCCGATCGTCTTGACCGCGCTGGCGGCAATGATCGGCGGATTGTTCATCCTCGATGATCCGATCTTCCAGGGCCTCGCGGTGTCGCTGATCTTCGGGATCCTGGTGTCGACGGTGCTGACCCTGCTGGTGATCCCGCTGCTGTACTACGCCTGGCTGGCCCGCGACGGGAGCCCGCCGGAAGGAGAAATCACGTGAGCGAAGAACAGGTTATGGAACTCAGCTTGACGCAAGTCGAGGATTTCGAGTTCCGCGTGCGCTTCGATGGCACCCCGCTCGGGGACCTCGCCACCGACGAGTCGCCGCCGCAGGGCAGGGGCGCCGGGCCCAATCCCGCGCGGCTGCTGCTCGCGGCGGTAGCCAATTGCCTGGCCGCCAGCCTGCTGTTTTCGATGCGCAAGTTCCGCAATGCGCCCGGACCGCTCGCGGCCCATGCGCGCGCACGGCTGGCGCGCAACGCCGGCGGGCGCTGGCGGGTCGCGGGAATCCAGGTGGACGTGCAGCTCGCCGATGCCGCTGCATCGCTCGAACGCCTCGACCGCGCGCTGGCCCAGTTCGAGGATTTCTGCATCGTGACCGAAAGCGTGCGCGCCGGCATCCCGGTCGCGGTGCGGGTGCGTGACGGCGAGGGCAACCTGTTGCATGCGGCGCCTTCGGAACAGCCGTCGGGTCTGCGGTCCGGTTGAGTCATTGCTGCGCGTACGTGCGCCAGTCGCGCCAGAGCGCGCGCAACTGGCCGCTGAACAGGATGATCCAGGCCACGCAGCCGACGGCGAACATGCCATGCGGCAGCAGGCCGAGGAAGGGCAATTCCATTGCCTGCATCATGCGCAGGGTCGCCGCCGCGTACATGCCGAGCGGAAACACCGCGCCCCAGTACATCGGATCGTACGTGAACGGAAAGCGCTTGATGCCGTGCCGCCAGATCGCCAGCACGGCCAGCATCGGAATCCACCACGTGCCCGTGGCCCAGTAGAACACGGTGAACCCCTTCAGGAACGGCAGCATCGACTCGAGGAACGGCGCGTGCGGGGTGTTTTCGATCAGCAGCGAGCCGGCCAGCGTCGAGATCGCCATCGCACCCATGTTGATCCAGTACGGAGGCGAGAGGTCGGCCGGCGAGAATGAAAAGAAGGTGTAACGATAGAAGATCAGCGACATCATCCAGATGTACAGCATGCCGCCCCAAAGCCACATCGACAGCGCGAAGAAGTTGAGTTCCATGCGCATCGGCTGCGGCACTTCCCCGGCGAGCTGGGCTCCCAGGACTGCAAGTGACTGGGTGGCGACCACTGCCAGCAGCCAGCCGCCGTTGATGCCGCGGTCGAGTGGCGGCTTGGATTGCTTGACGGTCAGCACCGTGAAGATGGTGTAGGTCAGGGCGATCCACGCGACCAGCGCGAGGATTCCCATCAGCATCGCGATGCGGGCGTTGCCGCCGATCATCAGGGTCTGGCTGCCGAGGATCGAACAGGCGGCCACGAACGTGAAAAAGCCCGGCGCCTGCAAGTGGTCGGCGAGGTCCTCCAGGGTGCGCCGGAAGTGCCACCGCACCCGCGCCATGGCCAGCAGGCAGATGATCGCGAACAGCAGCAAGTTCAGCGCGAAAAATGCTTCCGCCAGCGCCCCGAGTCCCAGCAGCCATGCCGCCAGCGACAGGATGCCGGTCGCCATGACCATGCTGAAGTAGCCCGGCGACATGGTTTCGATCGAGGCGCGCAGGTGCCCGCGGAAGCCCGTGGGCGGCGGTGGCGGATCGGCGCCGGCTTCGCTCATGTCGCTGGCTCGCGCCCCGGTGGCGTGCCTACTGGACCAGCGGCGAGGCCGCGGCGTCCAGGTCGACGCCCTCGATTTCGGCATTCGCGGCAAGTACCCGAACGTACTGCGACAGCGCGCGGGCCTCGCTGCGCTGGCGAAGCTCGTCGGCGACCCGTTCCCGCACCAGTTCGTACGGAAGCTGCCTGCCCTCGATGCGGCGATCGACCGCGACGATGTGGAAGCCGTGGCGGCTTGCGACCAGCCGCGGCAGCACGCCGGTGGCCGTGTCCGCGAAGATGGCCTTCTCGAATTCCGGCACGGTATCGCCGCGCTGCAGTTGCCCGAGGTGGCCGCCATGGGCGCCCGTCGGGCAGTTGGAGTGCTCCTTCGCGCGTGCTTCGAACAGTTCCGGCTTGGCCTTGAGTTCCTCCAGCATCGATTCGGCGACGCCGCGAACGGCCGGCACCGGCGAGCCCGCGGTGATCTGGAACAGGATGTGCCGCACGTACACCAGGTCGCCCGAGCGGAACCGCTGCTGGTTGGCCTCGTACCAGCGCCGGCATTCCTCCTCGGTGGGCTCGGGCACCGCCACGTCCTCGGCCAGCGCGCGCTCGATCGCGCGCTCGGTGTCGGCGTTGCTCGCGCCCTCGGCGAGGAAGCCGAGCTCATGCGCGCGCTGGCGCAGCAGCTCGTGTACGGCGGCGAGCTGCGGCGTGGGCCACGCCGCGGCATCGACTTCCGTGCCATTGATGGTGATGCTCACCGGTTGACCGTGCCGCCGCGCCTGCGCACCAGCTGGTACGGACGCACCAGGTAGGCGAGCGATCCGACGCCGCTCCAGATGTGCACCATGCGGGTGAACGGCGAGACCAGGAAGATCGTGAAGCCGAGCAGGATGTGGGCCTTGTACACCCAGGGTAGCCCCTCGAGGATCGGTGCGGCACCGCCCTGGAAATACACGATCCGCTGGACGTAGCCGACCAGACGAGCGAAGTCGCCGGTGGCCATGTGCTGTGCCGAGATCGGCACCGTGGCAAGGCCCAGCGCCAGTTGCAGCCACAGCATCAGGACGATGGCGATATCCCACTTGCGGCTGTTGCCGCGGATCCGACGGTAGTACAGGCGCCGGTGGATCAGGATCGACAGGCCGATGATGGCGATCAGGCCGGAGATCCCCCCCACCACCATCGCCAGCCATTGGTGCTGCACCGGACTCATCGCCCACGTGATCACGCCCTCGGGGATCAGGAAGCCGAAGAAGTGTCCCAGCACCACGATGATGACCCCCGCATGGAACAGGTTCGAACCCCAGCGGAGTTCCGCCGTGCGCAGGATCTGCGAGGAATCGCTTTTCCACGAGTACGGCTCGCGGTCGAAGCGGACCAGGCTGCCGAGCAGCAACACCGACAGGCAGATGTAGGGATAGATGCCGAACAGGATTTCATTGGCGGTCGGGGGCAGGGTCATCGTGGCATCTCCATGGGATACGGCGCTTCAGCAGGTCGTTTCCGGAGCGGTTGCGGGGTTGGGTTCGGGCGGCGCGAAAGCGGGCTTCTCTTCCCACGCGCGGTCGAGGTCTTCGGGCGGCGGCACCGGCGCGCGCGCGTCGAGACCCTTTTCGCCGCCGAGCGCCAGCAGCGCCGCCATCACCGCGGCGTAGCGGCTTCGTTTCTTCAGCAGCGTGTTGCCGAGCTGGCGCAGGATGTGGGCGGTTTCGCCGATGGTGTCGCGGGCCTCCGCGAGGTCGCGGCAACTCAGGTATTCCAGCAGCAGCGGCAGGTGGTCGGGCAGCTCGTCGGCGACCGGCTCCATGCCTGCATCGAGGTAGCGCTGCCGCAACTCCAGCATGGCCGGGCCGCGCTGGCGGCCATCGCCGTGCACGTGCTCGAACAGGTTCAGCGAAGTGCGCCGGCCGCGGTCGAACAGATCGACATAGCGCGCTTCGGCCTCGAGCTCGCCGCTGCCCGCAATCTCGTCGGCGAGCGCGACGAGGCCCTGCTTCCGCCGTGCGTTCAGGAGACGGCTGTCGCGGATGGCCGCGACGATCTCGGGCAACGCCGCGCGCAGCTCGGGATCGGGATACGCGAGCAGGGCGGACAAGGCGCGCAGGAGCAGGGCAGGGTCGCGGGACATCAGGCAATGGATCGCGTGCTTTTCAATTTGCAGGTGGTTGGCCGAAGTGGTTCCTCGTGTCCAGCCCTCTTGAATCAAGGGGGCGATGCCACGCGCAGCGTCGGATGGGGGTCGCGGGGGCGAAGGTTCGGGTGGTATCCACGCGTCCGGCCTCGAATGCCTGCATCACGCATGATCGTCCAGCTTGCGGATCGGTATGATCTTGCGCCGTCCCATCTTGCCGCCGAACAGGCCGGCCTCGGCGTCGATGCCGTCGCAACCATTGCCGAAGGTGAAGCCGCAGCCGCCGCGGATCTGGTAGGCATTGTCGGCGGTCTCGCGGTGCGCGGTGGGGATCACGTAGCGGTCCTCGATGTTGGCGATCGCGAGGTAGCGGTGCATGTCCCTGGCCGTGGCCTCGTCCAGGCCGACGCTCGAGAGCAGCGCCGGATCCTGTGGCGCGCCGAGCTGGCCTGCGCGGAACCACGCACGCATCGCCATCATGCGCTCCAGTGCACGCACGATCGGTGGTTCGCTGCCGGCGGTGAGGAGGTTGGCGAGGTAGCGCACCGGAATGCGCAGCGAAGCGACGTCCGGGAGCCCGTGCGTGTTGCTCTCGATCGCCCCGGCGTTCGCGTGCGCCGTGATCGGTGACAGCGGCGGCACGTACCACACCATCGGCAGAGTGCGGTATTCCGGATGCAGCGGGAAGGCGATCCGCCAGTCCACCGCCATCTTGTAGGTCGGCGACTTCTGCGCGGCCTCGATCCATGCCTGGGGCACGCCGTCTTCCAGCGCCTGGCGCTGGATGTCCGGATCGAACGGATCGAGGAATACCCCGAGCTGAGCCTCGTAGAGGTCCTTCGGGTCCTCGGTTCCCGCGGCGCCCGCGATGCGGTCGGCGTCGTACAGCAGCACGCCGAGGTAGCGGATGCGGCCGACGCAGGTTTCCGAGCAGACCGTGGGCATGCCGGCTTCGATGCGCGGGTAGCAGAACGTGCACTTCTCGGCCTTGCCGCTGACCCAGTTGTAGTAGACCTTCTTGTACGGGCAGCCGGACACGCACATCCGCCAGCCGCGGCACTTGTCCTGATCCACCAGCACGATGCCGTCCTCTTCGCGCTTGTAGATCGAGCCGGACGGGCACGACGCGACGCAGGTCGGGTTCAGGCAGTGCTCGCACAAGCGCGGCAAATACATCATGAAGGTGTTTTCGAACTGGCCGTAGATGTCCTTCTGCACGGCCTCGAAGTTGTAGTCCTTGCTGCGCTTGTCGAATTCCCCGCCGAGGATCTCCTCCCAGTTCGGGCCCCATACGACCTTGTCCATCGTGCGCCCGGAAACCAGTGAGATCGGCCGCGCAACCGGCGCGGTGGGCAGTTCGGGGGCGCTCCAGAGGTTCTCGTAGTCGAAGGTGAACGGCTCGTAGTAGTCGTCGATTTCGGGCAGGTGCGGGTTCGCGAAGATCTTCGTCAGCACCGCGAAGCGCCCGCCCTGTTTCGGCACCAGCTTGCCGTTGGCCCTGCGCTCCCAGCCGCCCTTCCAGCGTTCCTGGTTTTCCCAGTCCTTCGGATAGCCGATTCCGGGCTTGGACTCGACGTTGTTGAACCAGACGTACTCCATGCCCTTGCGCGAGGTCCACACGTTCTTGCAGGTGACCGAACAGGTGTGGCAGCCGATGCATTTGTCGAGGTTCAAGACCATCGCCACCTGTGCGCGAATCTTCATTTGCGTGCCTCCACGAACCTGGTGTCGAGTTCCGCTTCGCGCTTGGTGCGCTGGACGCGGTCCATCCAGTCGATGTTCTCCATCTTGCGCACGATCACGAAGCCGTCGCGGTCGTTGCCCACCGGCCCGTAGTAATTGAAGCTCCACGAGAACTGCGCACAGCCGCCGATCATCTGGGTGGGCTTGACCAGGATGCGGGTGACCGAGTTGTGGATGCCGCCTCGCATGCCGGTGATCTCGGAGCCCGGCACGTTCACGATCTTTTCCTGGGCGTGGTACATCAGGCACATGCCTTCGTTCACGCGCTGGCTGACCACCGCGCGTGCGGTGAGCGAACCGTTGGCGTTGAAGCACTCGATCCAGTCGTTGTCCTCGATGCCGGCTTTCTTCGCATCCACCTCCGAGATCCAGACGATCGGGCCGCCGCGGGACAGCGTCAGCATGATCAGGTTGTCGGTGTAGGTCGAGTGGATGCCCCACTTCTGGTGCGGGGTCACGAAGTTCAGCACCACCTCCGGATGGCCGTTGCCCTTCTTGCCGAGCATCGGGTGCACGGTGCGGGTGTCGACCGGCGGTCGGTAGATCGCGAAAGCCTCGCCGTAATCGCGGATCCAGGGATGGTCGAGGTAGAAGTGCTGACGGCCGGTCAAGGTGCGCCACGGCACCAGTTCGTGCACGTTGGCGTAGCAGGCGTTGTAGGAAATCGTGTCGCTCTCCCGCCCCGACCAGGTAGGCGAGGTGATGGTCGTACGCGGTTGTGCCTGCAGGTCGCGGAATCGGATCTTCTCGCCCTCGCGATCTTCGGCGAGGTGGCGGTGGACGCGTCCGGTCGACTTCGACAAGGTTTCCCATGCCCGCACCGCGACCTCGCCATTGGTCTCCGGCGAAATCATCAGGATGGTTTCGGCGGCGTCGATGTCGGTGTCGAGGCGCGGCCGCCCCTTGGCAGGGCCGTGGGCCACGGTGCGGTTGAGGACAGCGAGCTGTGCCACCTCGTGCCGCATGTCCCAGTTGAGGCCCTTGCCGCCGTTGCCGAGCTGGTCGAGCAGCGGGCCGACCGAGGTGTAGCGGGCGTACACCGCGGGGTAGTCGCGCTCGATGAAAGTGACGTTCGGCCCGGTGACGCCCGGCACGAGGTCGCATTCACCCTTGCGCCAGTCCCGCACCTCGAAAGGCTGGGCAAGCTCGTCCGGGGTGTCGTGCAGGATCGGCGAGAGCACCACGTCCTTTTCCTTGCCGAGCTGGCCTTCGGCGAGCTCGGAAAACTTCTTGGCGATCGCCTTGAAGATCTCCCAGTCGCTGCGCGATTCGAATACCGGGTCCACCGCCACCGAGAACGGATGGATGAACGTGTGCATGTCGGTGGTCGAGAGGTCGTTCTTTTCGTACCAGGACGCGGTCGGCAGCACGATGTCCGAATACAGGCCGTTGGTCGACATCCGGAAGTCGAGGGTGACGATCAGGTCGAGCTTGCCCTCGGGTGCCGGATCGCGCCATTGCACCTCCTCGGGCCTCGCGCCGCCTTGCTCGCCGAGGTCCTTGCCCTGCAACCCGCAGCGGGTACCGACGAAGTGTTTCAGGAAGTACTCGTGGCCCTTGCCGGAGGATCCGAGGAGGTTCGAGCGCCACACGAACAGGTTGCGCGGAAAGTTGTCCGGGTGGTCCGGGTCCTCGCAGGCCATCGTCAGCCTGCCTCCCTTCAGCGCATCGACCACGTACTGCTTCGGGTCGCCCGCGGCTTCCGCCTCGCGGGCGACCTCGAGGGGGTTGCGGTTCAATTGCGGCGCCGAAGGCAACCAGCCCATGCGCTGCGCGCGCACGCTGCAATCGACCACGCTGCCGGTCTGCCGCTTGCGGTCCGCGAGCGGCGAAAGCAGGTCGTCCAGCGTGAGTGTTTCATAGCGCCACTGGTCGCTGTGCAGGTAGAAAAAGTCGGTGCCCGCCATTTGCCGGGGCGGGCGCACCCAGTCGAGCGCGAACGCGAGCGCGGCCCAACCGGTTTGCGGGCGCACCTTTTCCTGCCCGGTGTAGTGCGACCAGCCGCCGCCGGCCTTGCCGACGGTTCCGCACAGCAGCACCAGGTTGATCACTGCGCGGTAGCTGGCATCCTGGTGGAACCAGTGGTTCATGCCCGAGCCGATGATCACCATCGAGCGGCCTTCGGTCTTTTCGGCGTTCGACGCGAACCCGCGCGCCACCTCGATCGCCTTGGCCGCGGGCGTGCCGGTGATCGATTCCTGCCAGGCCGGCGTGTACGGCACGTTGTCGGCAAAGTCCTTGGCGCAGGCGCCGCCCAACCCGCGGTCGAGACCATACTGCCCGCACAGCAGGTCGAACACCGTCGCCACCACGGTTTCGCCGTCCCGCGTCGCGAGCCGGCGCACGGGGACGTTGCGCAACAGCACCTCGTCCTGCTCGTTGCGCGGGAAGTGTTCGTTGAACACGCCGCCGAAGTAGGGGAAGGCGACGGCGAGCACGTCGTCGCGGCGGTCGATTGCGGTGAGCTGCAGTTCGATTTCGGTGCCGTCGGCGCTCTTCTGCTCGAGGTTCCACTTTGCGCGGTCGGCGCTGTCCGCGGCGGGCCAGCGGAAACCGATCGAACCGCGCGGGGCGACCGGATTGCCGGCGGCGTCGAAGCCGACGGTTTTCCAGTCCGCGTGTTCGGGCGTGCCAAGCGCGCCCTCGAAGTCGCTGGCACGAAGGTAGCGGTCGGGGATCCAGCGTTCGCCATCCTGCCGCAGGGTCACGAGCATCGGCAGGTCGGTGAAACGCCGGCAATAATCCTGGAAATACGGGGCCTGGCGGTCGAGGAAGAACTCCCGCAGGATCACGTGGCCCATCGCCATCGCCAGCGCGCCGTCGGTGCCCTGTTTCGGGTGCAGCCAGATGTCGGAAAGCTTGGCGACTTCGGAATAGTCGGGACTGATGCCGACCACCTGGGTGCCGTTGTAGCGAGCTTCGACGAAAAAGTGCGCGTCGGGCGTGCGGGTCTGGGGCACGTTGGAACCCCAGGCGATGAGGTATCCCGAGTTGTACCAGTCGGCCGATTCCGGCACGTCGGTCTGTTCGCCCCATACCTGCGGGCTCGCCGCCGGCAGGTCGCAGTACCAGTCGTAGAACGAGAGCACGGCGCCGCCCAGGAGGCTCACGTAGCGGGTGCCGGAGGAGTAGGAGACCATCGACATCGCCGGGATCGGCGAAAAGCCGATGATGCGGTCGGGACCATGGTTCCTGATGGTGTACACGTTGGCGGCCGCGGCGATTTCCACGGCCTCGTCCCATTTGGTGCGTACGAAGCCGCCGAGCCCGCGCGTTGCCTTGTAGTCCCGGGTGATGTCGGCGTTGTGTACCAGCGACGCCCAGGCTTCGACGGGCGGCATCGTCTCGCGCGCCTTGCGCCAGTGCTTCAGCAGCCGGCCCCGGACCATCGGGTATTTCACCCGGTTGGCGCTGTAGAGGTACCACGAGTACGACGCGCCGCGCGAGCAGCCGCGCGGTTCGTGGTTGGGCATGTCCGCGCGCGTGCGCGGGTAGTCGGTGGCCTGGATTTCCCAGGTCACGACGCCCTGCTTGACGTGGACCTTCCAACTGCACGAGCCGGTGCAATTGACGCCGTGGGTCGAACGCACCACCTTGTCGTGGGCCCAACGGTTGCGGTAGCCGTCCTCCCATTGGCGCGCCTCGTTGCGCATTTCACCCCAGCCATCCGAGAATGGTTCGCGGGGGCGCTTGAAGTAGCGCAGGCGTTCAAGGAATTGGCCCATGGCGCAGACCTCTTATTGCAATGTGTCGTCACATGCCGGCGCGGCGCCGCCGGCTGCCCCCTGGCCGGGGAAATCCACCCGCCTGACCTCCGTGAAGTAGATCAGGATCAGCGACACCCAGACGATCCCGTACAGCAGCATGAACGCGCTGGAGCGGATGCCCAGCAGGTCGAGCAGCGCGCCCCACAGGATCGGCAGCAGGAAGCCGGCCGCACCGCCGGCAAGTCCGACGATGCCGGTCACGACGCCGAGGTTTTCGGGAAAATCGTTGCCGAGGTACTTGAAGGTCGACGCCATGCCGAATGCCAGCGCCACGCCGAGCGCAAACAGCAGCGGCGTGAACATCCAGAGGGCCAGCCCGAGGTGGAAGGGCGCCGGGCCGCGGATCGTGTGGACGATCAATTCGGTCTGCGGGTAGGACAACAGAAACAGCACGATCCACGCCAGCCACAACACCCACCATGTAGTCGCGTGCGCGCCGAACCGGTCGGACAGCGCGCCGCCCAATGCCCGCAAGGCGCCGGCGGGCAGCGAGAAGCTTGCCGCCAGCGCAGCCGCCGCCGCGATCGCGACGCCGTATTCACCGATGAAATATTGCGGCATCCAAAGTGACAGCGCGGTGAAGCCGCCGAAGGTGAGGGAGTAGTACTGGCAGTACTTCCACACGCGGGGATCGCGAAGTATGCGCAGTTGCGTGGCGATGCCGGGCGGCTTGCGCGACGGATCGATGCCCGGGTCGGGCGCCGACAGCAACCAGAACAGTGCGGCGGTGGCGAGCAGGGCGATCGCATAGACGCGCGGCACCATAGGCCAGCCGTAGCGGCCGACGAGCCAGGGCGCAACGAACAGGTTGACCGCGGCGCCGGTGGTACCGGCGCCGAATACGCCCATCGCGAGTCCGCGACGCGCGGCGGGAAAGAAGCGCGCGACATAGGGTGTGCCCACTGCG
>JAICJG010000138.1 GCA_025928585.1 Rhodanobacteraceae bacterium | reverse complement strand
GACCAGTGGCCACGCCGGCGGTACGAAATGCTCGATATGGAACACGCTGCGCGCGAGCCACGCGCCGGCGCCGGCGGCAGCGGCCACTGCGCTCCCGGCGGAGATCAATCCGAGCAGCGCGAATTCGCACGCCGCGGCCACCCGCAACTGCCGGCGGCGGGCACCGAGCGTGCGCAACAGGGCCGCTTCGTGGCGGCGTTCGGCGGCGCTCGCGGCGAGCGCCGCGGCCAGCACCAGTGCGCCTGCCAGGAGACTGAAGACGAGCACCCAGCGCACCGCGCCTGCAACCTGATCGATGATGCCGCGGATGCGGTCGAGTAACTGGTCGATGTCGACGAGGCTCAGGTTGGGGTACGCGCGCGATACCGCGGCCAAACGATCGGTGTCGGCCTGCGGCAGATGGAAGCTCGCGACCCAGGTGTGCGGCAATTCCCCCGCATGATCCGGGTCGAGCAGCAGGAAGAAATTGACCCGGAACGAGCGCCAGTTGACTCCGCGGATGCTGGAGACCGTCGCGTCGACCTGCTTCTCGCCGACTTTGAAACGCATCCGGTCACCGAGTTTCAGGTCGAACATGTCGCGCCAGTGCTCGTCGACCGAAACCTGCGCCGTCGCGGGATGTTCGTTGCGCCACTGTCCGGCGACCACGCGATTGTCCGGTGGCAGCGTCGCACTCCACGAAAGCCGCAGTTGCCGGTCGGCCCATTGCGCGGCTTCGCGGTCATCGAAATGCATCCGGTCAATCGGCTGGCCATCGATGGCGACGAGCTTGCCCACCGCCAGCGGCAACATGTTGACATTACCGGCGCCGACGCCGGCGAGCGCCTGCGCGAATGGTTCGCGCTGGCTGGTCTCCAGGTTCAGCACGAACCAGTTGGGGGTGTCGGATGGCAACTCGCGGCGCCAGCCATCCAGCAGCGCGGGGGCGACGATGCCGAGCAGCAGCAGCGCGGTCAGTCCGAGCCCGAGCGCGGTCGCCTGCACCAAGGTGAGGCTGCGCCGACGCGCGAGTGCCGCGAGGCCGAGCCGCAGCGCAGGGTGCGCGGACGGCGCAAGGCGTCGCACCAGCCATAGCAGCAGCGCTGCCAGCGCGAGTGCCAGCGCGGCGGCCGCGGCGAGGCTCATGGAGACGATCAGCGCCAGTTGTCCGGATCCACCCTGCAGCCAGATCAACGCCATCGCCACCGCCGCCGGCACGAGGTACAACGCGTCGAACCGGCGCAGGCGGCGGCCGAGGTCGCGGCGAAACACCGCCACCGGGGGCACGTCGGCGAGCCGAGCAAGCGGCGGCAGCGCGAACCCAGCGAGCACCGCGAGGCCCGCCAGCGCCGCTGCACCCGCGGGTGCCAGCGGCAGCGCAACCGATGCGTCCCTGATCAGCCCGTGCATCGCCATCCATGCGCCCTGCGAAATCGCGAGTGCCAGCAGCGCGCCGAACACCGCGCCGGGCAGCGCGAGCAGCCCAAGCGTCAACGCAAGCAGCAGGAGCACGCGACGGCGCGAGGTTCCGAATGCCCGCAACAACGCCACTTCGTCGATCTTGCGGCGGGCGTACTGATGTGCGGCCAGTGCGATCGCGACTCCGGCGAGCAGGGCGGCGAGCAGCGCCGTCAGGCGCAGAAACGACCCGGCGCGATCGAAAGCGGAGCGCACGCGTTCCTGGGTCTGTTCCGGCGAGATGAGTTCCGCGCCTTGCGGCAGGTTGGCCTTGGCCCATGCCTGCCATTGCCGCACGGCCGGCGCCGCGCCGGCCACCATGAGCTGGTGTCGCGCACGACTACCGGTACCAAGGAGCCCCGCGCTGCGTGCATCGGCAAGGCTCATCTGCGCGCGCGGCGCCAGTGCGAACAGCTCGCCGCCGTCCGGTTCGGTGACCAGTTCGGCGGCGATCAGGAGCGTCTGGCCGCCCAGTTGCACCCGCTCGCCCACCTTGAGGCCCAGCGCCACCAGTGCGCGATGGTCGAGGTACACGCTGGCCGACGCGGGGCCGTGGCCGACATGCTGCCGGCCGGCCGCGTCGGCGAGCGTCTCGGCTCCGCGCAGCGGCCAGTTCCGATCGACCGCGGTTACGCTCAGCAGTTGGCTGTGCCCGCCGGCGAAGGCGACGCTGGGAAAGCTCGCGGCGACGCTCGTGGTCAAATCGAGTTTGCGCGCGCGATCGGTGAACGACGCTGGCAATGGCGAGGACGCAGAGACGCCCGCATCGCCACCGATCACCTGCGCGGCGCCCGCGGCCACGCTGCCTTCGACGCGCGCGGTCAGGGTCGCCACGACCCCCAGCGCGGTGACCGCCAGCACCAGAGCCAGGATCAGCGTGCGCAACTCCGGCAGCCGCCATTCGCGGCGCAGCATCCTCCAGGCGAGTGCCAGCAAGTTCATTCCGCGAGCCTGCCGGCAACCAGTTCTGCAGTGTGTGCGCAGCGCCGGGCCAGTTGCACATCGTGCGTGACCAGCACGAGCGTGGTCGCGTGCGCACGATTCAGTTCGAACATCAGGTCGCTGACCGCGGCGCCGGTGTGCGAGTCGAGGTTGCCGGTCGGCTCGTCGGCGAACAGCACGCGCGGTTCATGCACGAACGCACGCGCGAGTGCGACGCGCTGCTGTTCGCCGCCCGAGAGCTGGTAGGGGTAATGGCCACGCCGCGGATCCAGTCCGACCGCAGCGAGCGCCGCCCGTGCGCGTGCGCGGATGTCCGCGCCGGCCGCGAGTTCCAGCGGCAGCATCACGTTTTCCTCGGCGGTCAGCGCCGGCAACAGGTGAAACGATTGGAACACGAATCCGACCAGTCGCTGGCGGAGCGCCGCCCGAGCTTCTTCGTCGAGCATCGTGAGCTCGTGTCCGGCGAGCGTGACCCGGCCTCCGCTCGGCACATCGAGACCCGCAAGCAGCCCCAGCAGGGTGGTCTTGCCCGAACCCGAGGCGCCCACGATCGCAAGGCTGTCGCCGCTCGCCAGTTGCAACGAGACATCATCGAGGATGTCGATGCGGCCCGCGGGGCCCTCGAGGTGCTTGCTGATATTCTCGGCCTGCAACACTGTCTGTCCGGAGCCGCCCATGCGCGCTTTCCTTTTCCTGTGGCTGCTTTGCGTCGCCGTACGCGTGGTGGCCGCGCCGCCCCCGACCATTCTGGTACTGGGCGATTCGTTGTCGGCCGCCCACAATATCCCGATCGACGCGGGTTGGGTGCACCTGTTGGAAGCGCGGCTCGGGCCCATGACGCCGCCGCACCGGGTGGTCAACGCGAGCATCAGCGGCGAGACCACCGCGAGCGGCCGCGGCCGCCTGCCGGCCCTCTTGCGACAATACCGACCGGCGGTGGTGGTGCTGGAGCTCGGCGCCAACGACGGGCTGCAGGGCATGCCGCTGAAGCAGATCCGCGCCAACCTCGATGCCATGGTGGCGGCCTGCCGCGACGCCGGCGCGAAAGTGCTGCTGCTCGGCATCGAGCTGCCGGTCAATTACGGCCCGCGCTATCGCGACGGCCTGCGCACGATCTACGCCGGTCTCGCCGGGAAGTACCATACCGGGCTGGTCCCGTTCCTGTTGCAGGGCGTCGCGCTGAAACCGGCCTTGATGCAGTCCGACGGCATGCACCCGACGGCCGCCGGCGAGCGCATCGTATTCGACAACGTGTGGCGCGCGCTGGCGCCGATGCTGGGTGGCAAGGCCGAGCCACGTCCGGCGCCGGTTGCCACGGCGGCGTGACGCAGAAGCGGGTTTCGCAGCCCGGCGCAACCGGAGGACAACCAACGGGCAGGCCGCGAGGCGCGCATTGACCCGCGCCGGGAAGCGACCGTACCATGGCTGGCCGGCTTCGGGTCCCGCAGCGTGGCACGTTCCGGGGTATAGCTCAGTCTGGTAGAGCGCCAGCTTTGGGAGCTGGATGTCGGGGGTTCGAATCCCTCTGCCCCGACCAGTGTTTGTGCGATTTTGCCTGATCGCTGCTTCGATTCGACCGCGACGAGAGCTCATGTTGCGATCGGGTCGGAACGCCCATCCGTGCTGACCTTCCACCACAGCCGCTTCGTCCAGAAGTGCGGTCCAGTGGTCACGCAAGTCCATGGCGTCCCCGTCGGGATCGAACCGGCGCGCCTGACTGGGCGAGCCGTGGCGTTGGTGGCAGGCCGGAGGAAATGTCGCGCCGCGGGGGAGGAGGATGCATGGATGCCGACCGGGCGGTCGCACCAGGGACGGTTTCTTGCAAGAATGTCCAGCAACGCGCCTGTAGCTCAATCGGATAGAGCATCGGCCTTCTAAGCCGACGGTTGCTGGTTCGATTCCAGTCAGGCGCGCCATCGCTCGAACAGCGCCGCGCGTGAGACACTCCGACGGTGTCGTTGGGTTTCGCTGCGCTCAGCGCCAACCTGCGGGAGCGCCCGGCATTGACCTGCGCGGCAGGTTGGGCTGATGGACTTGTTCCGGAAGAAGCCCAACAGCATGGGAATGCGGCACTGGCTGTGGGCTGGTTGAACAGCCTATTGCTGCCATGCGTGACCATGACCCACGCTGCACCGATTTACTGGCCGGAGTACGATTCCCCCGGATTCATCGTCGCGGACACCCGGGAGGTTGCCATGCGGTTCATCGGTGCACTGGTGGTGTGGATCATCATCGGGATCATCGCGTATTTCGTGGTCGCCTACACCGGCGCGTATGCCGTGGGCGCGGACGTCCCGCATTGGGGCATCACCCGACAGGCAATCGGTTTCCTGCGCGATCACACGACCGAGAAGCGGGCGGCGGATATCCGGCCGCCGCCGCTCGATGACCCGGCGCTGGTCAAGGAAGGCGCCGAACACTACGCGCAGATGTGCACCGAATGTCATCTCGCGCCCGGCATGACCGGCAGCGAGCTGCGCGAGGGGTTGTATCCGCGGCCGCCGAACCTCACCCGTTTCGCGCCCGATCCGGCCGAGTCCTTCTGGATCATCAAGCACGGGCTCAAGATGACCGCGATGCCGGCGTGGGGCAAGACCCACGACGACCACAAGATCTGGGCGATGGTGGCCTTCCTGCAGAAGCAGCCGAAGATGAGTGTTGCCGAGTACCGCGCGCTGACCGCCAACGCCACCCGGATGGAAGGCATGGAGAAGGAGCAGGCGCCGGCACCCGCGGGGACGGCGATGCTGCCGCCGGCTTCGAGCATTTACTGAACGGCTGGCCCGGGCGCCAATGTTGCGAGCTTGACTCTGGACCATGGTCCAGGGTTTAGCATGGGGCGCATGGACACGCCTGCGACAACCCGGCCAACCGCTCCCTCGCACCTCACG
>JAICJG010000167.1 GCA_025928585.1 Rhodanobacteraceae bacterium | reverse complement strand
CCTGCACTACACGGCCAATCGCAGCCGCCTCGAACGTGGCGACCTGCTGCTGGTCGATGCCGGCGCCGAAGTCGAGTGCTACGCCTCCGACATCACCCGCACCTGGCCGGTCGGTGGCGGCTTTTCGCGCGAGCAGCGGGCACTCTACGAAGTGGTGCTGGCGGCGCAACAGGCCGCGATCGAAGAGGTGCGCGCAGGCGCCGTGTTCACGGCCGCCCATGATGCCGCGCGCAGGGTGGTCGTGGAGGGCCTGTGCGCGCTGAAGCTCTTGTCCGGAAGTCCGCGCGGCGCGCTGAAGTCGGGGAGTTACGAGCGCTTCTTCCCCCACAAGACCGGCCACTGGATCGGCCTCGACGTCCACGACGTCGGCGACTACCGGGTGGACGAGGAGCCGCGGCTGCTGGAACCGGGCATGGTCGTGACCGTCGAGCCGGGCGTCTACATTCCACCCGACGACACCACGGTTCCGGCCCGCTGGCGGGGCCTCGGCATCCGCATCGAGGACGATGTCGCGGTCGGCGCGCACGCGAGCGAAGTGCTGACTGCGGCCCTGCCGAAGGACATCGATGCCGTGCAGGCACTCTGCGCCGCCTGACTTTTCCGCACTACGCGCCAGTCGGCGCAAACTGGTGTATGGTTCGGCCCCGCAGCCGGCGGCAGTCTGGTGCACTGATCCGGCGGCGCACCATCATCCACGGGAGGGTCGGCATGGCGGGCAGCAACTTCTTCTGGGTCAAGGCATCGCCGTTTCTGTTGAGCGTGCTGCGCATCATCGCGGCGTTCCTGTTCATGCAGCACGGCGCCGAAAAGCTGTTCGGTTATCCCGGAGGCACGTTCGAGCTGATCTCCACAGCCAGGCTGTTCACGTTGGTGCCGGGGCTCGCGGGCATCATCGAATTCGGCGGCGGCTTCCTGCTTCTGATCGGACTGTTCTCGCGGCCGATCGCCTTCATCATGTCGGGCGAGATGGCGTTTGCGTATTTCATGGTGCACTTCCAGCACAACCACACCTATCCGATCCTCAACGGCGGCGGGATGGCGGTGCTGTTCTGCTTCACGTTCCTGTATCTGTCGGCCGCGGGGCCGGGACCGTTCAGCCTGGACCGGGCGTTGCGGCGGGCGTGACGCCGCCGAGGATTTGGCCTTTGGACAAGGAGGCTGCGTGATGCACCACAGCCGCTTGAGCAGCATCCTCATCGATTGCAGGACCGAGGATCTCGACTCCGCCGCGCGCTTCTGGTCGGCCGCGCTCGGACGCCCGCTGCGGGACGGGGCCCATCCCGACGGCGCCAACTACGTCACGCTGGTGACGCACGACGACGAACCGGTGATCGAGGTGCAGAAGGTCGACCACGAAAGCCGCGTGCACCTCGACATCGAGAGCGACGACATCGAGGCCGAGGTGCACCGCCTCGAAGCCCTCGGCGCCAAGCGGGTGGCCGCGGTCAAGACCTGGGTCGTGATGGAAGCGCCGAGCGGCCAGCGCTTCTGCGTGATCCGGCCGCAACACGGCGGGAAGCTCGGTCCCCATGCCAACGAGTGGCCGGACCCGGGCGATTGACGCCCGGTCCGCGCTGCGGTGGACGCGTCAGCCGACGAACGCCCGCGCGTTGCGGAACAACCGCATCCACGGCGAATCCTCGCCCCATTCGCGCGGGTGCCAGCTCATCTGCACGCTGCGGAACACGCGCTCGGGGTGCGGCATCAGGATGGTGACCCGGCCCCTTGCGGCGGTGAAGCCGGCGAGGCCTTCGGGCGAGCCATTCGGGTTGTACGGGAAGGTTTCGGTCGGTTTGCCGCGGTTGTCGATGAAGCGCACACACGCGCTCGCCCTGCCCGCCTTGTGATCGTCGGCGAACACCGCACGGCCTTCGCCGTGCGCCGTGACCACCGGGATGCGCGAGCCGGCCATTCCGCGCAGGACCACCGACTCGGTATCCAACACTTCCAGGGTCACCAGGCGTGCCTCGTATTGTTCGGAGGCATTGCGCGCGAACGCCGGCCAGTGCTCGGCGCCGGGGATGATGGACTTCAGGTGCGACAGCATCTGGCAGCCGTTGCACATGCCGACCGCGAATTTCGACTCGTCGGCGAAGAACGCCGCGAACTGGTCGCGCAGTTCGCCGTGGTAGAGGATCGATGCGGCCCAGCCGCGCCCTGCGCCCAGCACGTCGCCGTACGAGAACCCGCCGCAGGCGGCGAAGCCGGTGAAGTCCGCCAGCCGGTGGCGGCCCGTGACGAGATCGCTCATGTGCACGTCGATGGCGTCGAAGCCCGCGCGGGTGAATGCGGCCGCCATTTCCACCTGACCGTTGACGCCCTGTTCGCGCAGGATCGCGATGCGTGGCCGCGCGCCCTTGGCAACGTGGGGCGCCGCGACGTCCGCGGACGGATCGAAGGTGAGCCGGGCGTCCAGGCCCGGATCGTTGTCGTCGCAGCGCCAGTTGCGTTCGGCATCGGCGCTCGCGGGGTTGTCGCGCAGGCGCTGCATCGCGTGGCTGGTCTCGTGCCACGCGCCGATCAGCTTCTGCCAGTTCCATTTGGCGATGGTTTCATCGCCGCTGTAGAGCTTGATGCCGAGCTTGGCCTTCGGTCGCGCGATCACGCGGGCCATGGATTGCAGGCCGTTCGCCTCGACCAGGGCCGCGAACGCCGCGTGGTCGTCCTTGCGCACCTGCAGCACCGCGCCGAGTTCCTCGTTGAACAACGCCAGCAGCGCGTTGTCGGCCCAGCCGTCGAGGAAGATTTCCAGTCCGCAATGGCCGGCAAACGCCATCTCCAGCAGCGTCACGATCACGCCGCCGTCGGCACGGTCGTGGTAGGCGAGCACGAGGTCCTGGGCGCGCGCCGCGTGCACCAGTTCGAACAGGGCGCGCAGCCGTTCGGGATTCTCGAAGTCGGGCGGCACGCCGCCACGGCGGTCGTACGCCTGGGTCAGTGCCGAGCCGCCCAGGCGATCGCGGCCGGCACCGAGGTCGACCAGCCACAGCTCGGTTTCGCCCGCGTCCATCCGCAGTTGCGGGGTCAGCGTGCGCCGGGCATCGGCGATCCGCGCGAAGGCGCTGACGATCAGCGACACCGGCGCGATGGTGCGCTGCTCGCGTCCGTCCGTGCGCCAGAGCGTGCGCATCGACAGCGAATCCTTGCCGACCGGGATGGAAATGCCGAGCGCGGGACAAAGCTCCTTCGACACCGCGTGAACCGCGTCGTACAGCGCCGCATCCTCGCCCACATGTCCGATCGCGGCCATCCAGT
>JAICJG010000124.1 GCA_025928585.1 Rhodanobacteraceae bacterium | reverse complement strand
TCCGCCTGCAGGCCCAGCCGGAATCGTTCGCTGGTGCAAGCGCGGCGGCGAGCTGCACGGCAGTATCGGCGCTGACGCCGCGCCTGCCCGGCACGCTCGTTGATGCGACGCGGCGGCACGCCGGCAGCGCGGGCGAAGGCGTTCTGGCTCATGCCGGGTGGCGCAAGGAATTGCTCGAGCCGCACTTCGCCGCGATGGATGTCGGGCAGGGCTTCCATGTCGTTCTCGCTCCTGTCGTGGTGCGGCGATCTCCGTGATGACACTCATTCACGGGTCTATGTAAATTTCTTGCCTGTGAAGGACTCGTGTTTCCTGGAAAAGGGGACGGAGGTAATCAAGCCGCGTGGTGGCGCGTCGAGGCGGACGGCGCGCACTGAATGTCGCCGCGGAGCCCAGGCAGTCGTTCGCGGACAAGGGACGGCACGCCGCCCAATCCCATCTGGTACCTTGGCCGCTTACTCGGCCTTGGCGTCGGCACCGTGCTCCGACAACTGGGCGCCGAACCAGCGGTGGATCGCCGTGATCAGGTGACGGTTGTTGGTGCGGAAGGTGAGGGCGCCGCCGGCCGGCACGTCCGCGTACGACACCCGGATGCGGGACGCCCCGGCTTCCAGTTCCGCGAGGCCGGGCATGTCGGCGCCGTGCAGCGCCGCCGGGTCGGAATAATCGCCGCGCTGGAACCGGATCGCCTCATGCCGCAGATGCTGGCGGATCAGCGCCACCTCGCGGAGGTTGCGGGGGTCGCGCGCGATCACCCGCTGCTCGCCGCCCGAGTCGGTCATCCGGAAGATGTGCAGGGCCTTCGATACGTCGAACGGCATGACGCGCGGGGCCATGTGGTGGACGTGCTCTTGCACCGTCTGGCCAGGCGCCGCCGAGGCGGCGAACAGGACCAGGAGGCCGATCATCGCGGCTACGTTGCGGATGGACATGGCCGGCAACCTCATGTGGAAAAGCGGACGGAGGTAATCAAGCCGCCTGGTCCAGCAGTTTGGCGAGAGCGATCACAGTCTACTTCCCCCAGTACTTCCCCCAGTGGCCCTTCCGGTTTTCCGAGCGCCACCCACGCTGGCGGGTGGTCGCTCCGGGTCGCCGCTCGCACGCCGGGGCGAATCAGCGCATCGTCCAGCCAGCGCTCCGGCGCGGACCCACCCGGATCACGGTGAAGTCGCCGGCGAGCACCGCGGGCTGGCTGGAATCGAGCAGACGGCGCGCGTGCACCGGTGTTCGAGCCAGCGCAGCTTGCAGTCGAATTTCGGGCCCGCAGCCGGGTTGCCGTTCGGCAGATACAGGCAGCCGATGACGATGCTCCGCATTTCCGCTTCCAGGTACGCGGCTTGGCGCGTCCTCCGCAGTGGCCATCGGAGCCTACATGCAAACTAAACGAATTCGGAACACGCGGAAGCGGAGAATCCGGCGCCAACTCTTCGATGCTGCGCTTGGGTCCCGTCGCAGGCAAGCACGATGGCGCGGAGAAGATCGCATGGCGTGCGCCGCCGGGACCCTGGCCCACCGTGCCCTGCGCGCGGTCGGGATCCGGCCGAATGTCGCCGCCGGTCGGCGAGTGCGGAACCGCCGACAAGCCCCCTGCCAGCACCAACCCACCCCGCGAGCTGGTGGCGGAATCCCGCGCACCCGGCGGGCATGGACTGGCATTGTCCCTCGCCGCGGTGTGCACCTTCGCTCCACCGGCGCCCGGCCCGCGAATATGGAAGCCGCGCCGGCGCGACCGTGGAATCCCGCAATGCAGCCCGGCCGTCGTGACGGACCGCATCTGCCCGCTCCCGGAAATCTCGGCATCGCAAGGAGAGTGCCATGGCCAAAACGCAAACGCGCGAAGAAAAACGGGTTCGTGTCTATCCTCCGCCACCGGCGGACTTCGATCCGTTCATCGCCACCAGCAAGGATTTGATGAGGCACGGGCTTCCCTTGCGGCCCGATGCGCGGAGCCAGCCCGGAATGGCCGCGCTGTGGGAGCGCCGGGCCGCACGCTATCGTCACTTCCAGCATCTCGATCCGAAGTTCGACACCTCGAAAAAAACGCCCGGAAAAAAGGTTTCCGCGATCACTCCGGCATTGGGCCCGGATCCCACGGACTCCTGCGGATACCAGCTCCTCGTTGCTTCGGCGACGATCGGCGCGCTGTTCGTCACCTGGACGCTGCCGGACTTGCAATACACCCCCAGTGCACTCAACGTCGACTACTTCCATACCTTCATCGGACTCGGCCTTCTCGATCTCCACGTCGAGATGACCGTCGACGCCGGTCAGAACGTCACGGCGCAATTGCAGTCGCCTGGCGTCGCGGGTGCCATCAACCTGCCGGTTCGTCCTGGCGACGTGCTCAGTTGCATGCTGTGCCTCGAAAACAATGAGCGGGGAACGGCGGCCTTCTTTCTTGCCAACGAGACCACGTCGCAAACGGTCAATTTCGCGGTCGATACCGGCTTCCCGCCCGCCGTCACCATCAACGCGGGGGTGACCCGCACCTGGTCGCTCAACCAACCATTTCCGCCGCTGGCGAGGTTCGGGGCCGTGTACTTCGACGAGATCAGCGCCTTCACGACAGCCGGCCCACGATCGCTGACTTCGGGACAAGCCATCACCATGGTCGGCCAGAACGGCAGGATCCTGGCCGAGCCGGTGCAGCTCAACGACAGCGCTTTCAAGACCGTGTTCGTGGCAGCCTGAGCGAAAACCGACCTGCCGGGCGGGATCTTGTAGTCGACCGGGAGCGGCAGCGGGCTTGCCGTTGGACAGCAACGGAGGGCATCCAGGACGGCTACCATCGCGTCATGTCCAGGCTGCTGCTGAACCTGCGCAACGTACCCGATGACGAGGCCGACGACGTGCGGGCGATGCTCGACGCGAAGCGGATCGCATTCTACGAAACCACGCCAGGTCCCTGGGGCATCTCGTCCGGTGGGCTCTGGGTGAAGGAAGGGGCGGACTTCGCGGACGCCAAGCGCGCGCTGGACGATTACGAGCAGCAGCGCAGCGTGCGCGTCCGGGCCGAATACGCCGCTGCCAGGCGCGCAGGCACTGCGGAAACGTTCCTTACCGTGCTTCGAGCGGAGCCCCTGCGCGTCGTGATGACCTTGCTGGGCATACTCCTCGCGTTGGGCCTGGTGGCGCTTCCGGTCATCCTGTTGCGAGGTTGAGAACGGGGTCAGGTTCACTTATTGCAAAAGAACCGGGTCAGGTTCACCGCCTGGCAGCAGATAAGTGAACCTGACCCCGTTCTTTGAGCGTCACCCACGCCGGAGCATGATCGCTCGTGCGTTCCCAGCCGCGCACCTGCCGGTCCACGCCTGCGGATCGAAGGCGCCGGGACGCGGCGGGATTCAGGAGGATGTGGTCGATCCGCAGGCCGGCGTCGCGCGCGAACGCGTTGCGCAGGTACTTCCAGAACGTGTACATGCGCTCGTCGGGATGCAGCGTGCGCAGCGAGTCGGTCCAGCCTTGCGCCAACAGGTCGCGGTACGCCGCGCGCACCTCGGGGCGAAACAGCGCGTCGTCCACCCAGCGCTCGGGCGCGTACACGTCCAGTTCTTCCGGGATCACGTTGAAATCCCCGGCAAGGATCGCGGGCACGCCGGAATCGAGAAGATCGCGCGCGTGCGCCGTCAGGCGTTCGAACCAGCGCAGCTTGTAGTCGAATTTCGGGCCGGGAGCCGGGTTGCCGTTGGGCAGGTACAGGCACCCGACGACCAGTCCGGCCACGTCCGCTTCGAGGTACCGGCTCTGCACGTCGTCCGGGTCGCCGGCCAGGGCGCGCCTGCGTTCCACGGGATCGCAGCCCTTGGCCAGGATCGCGACGCCATTCCAGCCCTTCTGCCCATGCCACACCGCGCCATAGCCCGCGTCCTGGAGCGCGGCGGCGGGAAACTGCTCCTGCGGCGCCTTGAGTTCCTGCAGGCAGGCGATGTCCGGCGACTGCTCCTCGAGCCAGCGCAGCAGCAAGGGCAGTCGCGCGCGAATGCCGTTGACGTTGAAGGTCGCGATTTTCATGGCTCAAAAAGGGGACGGGGGTGAGGAACGCTTGCAGTGTCGCCACACCCATCTTGACCGAAAGAAACGGGTCTTTGAGAGTGGGCAAATTCGGCCCGGCTCACTTCTTGCAGGCGTGAGGAACGAATCCTGGGGCGAGACGCAGGGGAGCTGCGATGGCGTACTCGACAGCTTACAGGTTGAGGCAACGGACACTGTTCCTGGTTGGCGTCGGCGTTCTTGCGCTCGTCGGCACGGCCTGCAGCGGGCGGACCGATCGATCGATGGACCGCTCCGCAACGCATTCGCGATCGCAAGCTGGCCAGCCGCTGGACCCGATCGCCGTCGCGAAACGCGTCGCCGCCGTCCGTACGGCGGCACTGACAGGCAACCCGCGCGCCGTGCAGGCGACCGTGCAGGCTTTCAGCGATGATTTTCGCAGGTCGATCAAACTGCCGGATCCGGCACGGCCCATCGATCATGAAGCGGCGCGCGCTGCGGTCCGCCCGCTCGCCGGTGTCCGCTCGAGCGCGTGGATAGATCAAAGCAACCTGATCGTGATGGTCGATGGCGCACGGTATCGCAGCATGGGGACCATCGATCGCGTATGCGATGCGCTCGCGCCACTGGGCGATACGCTCGCGGTGGTCGTGAACATCCAGGACGTTACGGCAACGACCTCGCAAGGAGCAGACACGCTTTCCCGCAATTGCCGGCTACCGGCAGGACAGCGTGCCCTGATGCAGCCGGTCCGCAAGATTGACGTGCTGGATCCGGCTACTCGACGGGCGTTCGAGGCTGGGCAGCGACGAAACGGGGACGGCGGCAATTAAGCCCGTGCGGCCGTACACATCACGCCGCAATGCGCTCGACCCGCGCAACTTTCTTGCCCGGTGCGCGGTGAGTTTCTTCGCGATCATTATCGGCCTGCAGCCCAGGCCAGAAGCGTTCGCTGGTGCCGAGCGCGGCGGCGAGGGGCGCGGCGGTGTCGGCACTGAGCGGCTGGGCGAGGCCTTTAGGTCCGCTTGCCCGGGGTCGTGTGCGCGGTCGTCACGGCCAGGGCACCAGATCCGCGTGCCCGAACCCCTGGGTGTAGTCGAGTACGGAGACGACGTTTGGCTCGATGCGGAACAGGCTCACGTCGTCGGGCGTCGGCATCGCGACCGGCAGCGTCTTCTGGTCCGGGTACTTCGACGGCATCAGGCGCAGCACCTTTTCGGCTTCCGCGCGGGCGCTGACCGGTATCGCGCGTGCGGCCATCGACAGGCCCGTGATGGCCATGATGTCCGCTGGGTCGCCGCTGATCGTCAACGAGACGCGGTTGTCGCGTGCAAGGTTCGTGGCCTTTTGGCTATCACGGCCGCACAGGAACCAGAACGTGAGGCCGTCGTTAACGTAGCCGACGGTCGTCGCCTGCGGCCATCCATCGGGGCGCAGCGTCGCGATCGTCATGATGCGGTTGGCGTCCAGCACGTCGAGGATGCGTTTCCTGATCGCTTCGTCCATGGGAAATCGTCCGCCATTGGCCACCACACTGCACGATACGTGTGCCGCGACGGACGAAGTTGACGAGCGTCAACAACGGGGTCAGGTTCACTTGTTGCCGATGTGCGTGACGCGCGGCCCGTTGGGCATCGCGGATCTTCGCAGGTGCCCCGGGGAACGGGCGCGGGACGTCCGCAGCCACCTCGATGTGGTTCCGGGCGGATCAGTCCGCGGCGTGCGGTACGCGCGGCTCCGCCGGCGCCCCCCGATCATCCCGGACACCTTTTTCCTGTCTTGTCAGAAGCAGGTCGGCATCACTTCCAGCACGCGCAGGCTGTCGTCCACGCGCAGAACCTGGCGCCACTTGTCGAAGGTGAGGCAGGGGTGTGAGGCGCCAAAGGAAACGACGTCGCCGATGCGGAGGTCGAGGTCGTCGGGAATCACGAGCATGGCGTGCTGGTCCATGACCTTGCGGACCGTGCAATCCCGCAACGGACGCGCGGGTTCGCCGGGACGGTGCACTTGCAGCGGGATCGGCAGGTCGGGATCGCAGGAAATGTCGCGCTTGCCCATCGTGACGACCGCCATGCCGGGCTCCGCCATCGACTGCACGTGCGCGAACACGGCCAGCGCGGGTTCGAGGTTGCCTTCGAGTTCCGGGTGGCGCGCTTTCACATCGATCAAGGCATCACGGTACGAGCGGTGGTCGTGGACCACGTAGCAGCCGGGCCGCAGGATCGGCGTGCAGCCATCGCGCAATCCAGGCGCATCGAACGCTTCGGCGATCAGGTCGAACCATTGCGAGCCGGCGGCGGTGACGATGGCCTCGCGTTCGCCAAACGCCCCCGAAGCCCGCAGCGTGCGGACGGTTTCGACGAGCCGCCGTGCATAGGCGCGTACGTCGCCGACGGGATGTTCGCCGCCGATCAGGCCTTCGTAGCCCTCGATCCCGCGCAGTGAGAGTGCGGGTGCCGCGGCGATGGCTGCGACGAGCACGTCCAGATCCGCATCGTTGCGCACACCGCAGCGGCCGCCCGGCACGCCAAGTTCGACCAGCACCTGCAGGGTCAGGCCCCGCTCCCCGAAATATCGGCTCAACGACTCGACGTGGGCCACGCTGTCGACGAGGCAGTAGTAATCCGCACCCTGTTCGATCAGTCCG
>JAICJG010000009.1 GCA_025928585.1 Rhodanobacteraceae bacterium | reverse complement strand
GGTCCGGCTACTCGCTCAGCAACTCCCGCAGAAACGGGATCGTGACGCGCCGCTGCGCGGCGAGGGCCGCGCGATCGATCCGGCGCAACAATCCGATCAGCGACGCGGGATCGCGCGGCTGACGCGCAAACCACCAAGCCAGCACCTCGTCGTCGAGGCGCAACCCCATGCGCGCCGCGAGCAATCGCAACATCGCGCGCCGGCCGTCGTCATCCAGCGCGCGCAACGCGCATTGGGTGCACGCAGACAACCGCGACACGAGGTCCGCGAGCCCGATCCCGAGTTCGGCCGGCGAGGCGTTCGCCGCGAACAGCATGCGCGCGGACCCGGCACGGGCGCGGTTGAACAGGTCGAACAATGCGCGCTCGTCCTCGCGCCCGCCGGACAGCGCCTGCACGTCGTCGATCGCGACGAGGCCCTCGGCAAGGATTCCGGCGATGGCCTCGGCCCGCGGCGGCGGGAGTGACGCGAGCGACAGGTAACGGGCGCCCTGGCCCGCCTCGGCCGCGGCCCGGCAGGCACCGATCAGCAGGTGGCTCTTGCCGGTTCCCGGCCCGCCGTGCAGGAAAACCCAGGCGCGGGACGGCCCGGTCGCCAAAGCCTCGACTTCGCGCAGCGCGGTCGCGTTGTCCGCCGGATGGAACGCGTCGAGCCGCTGGTGCGGCGGCCAACGCAGGTCGAGCGGAAACTGTCGCGTCATGGCTGTTCGGGAGGATCGCGCCGTTTCGCCGCATCATTCCCGTCTTGGCCGGGCCCCGCGACCGGCGCACCGGACGAGCCCACGATCTTCGGCAGTCCACGCCCCGCGTACAGCGAACTCGCCTCGTAGCGCTCGCGCAGGAAACGCAGCAACACCACTGCGATCGAGGCCATCGGAAGCGCCAGCAGGATCCCGATGAAACTGAACAGTTCGCCGAACGCGAGTACCGCGAAGATCACCGCAACCGGATGCAGCCCGATACGGTCGCCGACCAGCTTCGGCACCAGGATGTAGCTTTCCAGCAGGTTGCCGATCCCGAACACCACCAGCACCAGCACCAGATGGAAGCCGTCGTGGAACTGCACCAGCGCCGCGACGACGCTCGCGAGGATGCCGATGATGAAGCCGAGGTAGGGCACGAAGCTGACCAGTCCCGCAATCATGCCGATCAGCGGCCCGACCTCGAGGCCGACCAGCCGCAGCGCCACCGCGTAGTACACGGCCAGTCCCACCATCACCAGCAACTGCCCACGCACGAACGCGCCGAGCACGCTGTCGGTTTCGCGCGCGAGCCGGCGGATCGTGGGCTGCGCCTCCCGCGGCAACAGGTCGTCCACGTGGGCGACCAGCTTGTCCCAGTCGCGCAGCAAATAGAACGTCACCACCGGCACCAGCACCACCGCGACCCCGACGCCGATCAGCGCGAGGCCGGAGCGGGTCGCGTACGCCAGCACCGCCGTCACCACCCCTCCGACCGACCCTGCGTTCCCGCGCAAACGCGAGATCATGGTGGTGACGTCGAATTCCCGGGCCGGGATGTGCAGTTTGTGCTCCAGCCACGGAATCGCGTTGTGGTTGATCCACCCGGCATAGCCCGGCAACGCGGCGATGAAATGCGCGACCTGGCGCTGGATGAATGGAACCAGCAGGACCAGCGCGAGCGCGACGATCAGCAACATCAGCAGGAATACCAGGCTCGCCGAAAGCGCCCGGCCCAGGCGCAGGCGTTCCAGCCGGTCGACCAGCGGGTCGCCGAGGTAGGCGAACACGCCGGCCAGCACGAACGGCATCAGGATCGGCGACAGCAGCCAGACCAGCCAGCCCACCACCGCGGCGATGATCAGCCATTGCCAGCGCTGTGCGTTGGTCACCTCGAACGGCTCCCCGATTTGAGTTCACGCTGCGCCAGCAGGCCCCAGCGCACCACGTAGTCGAGCCCACTGGCCGCCGTCAGTAACGCCACGATCCAGACCGGGATCATCATCGGAACCTGCCACCGGAAAGCCCGGTCGCCGAGGATCAGCAGGACGAATCCTATCTGCGCCACGGTCGTCACCTTCGAGAGCCAGCTCGGACGCGCCTCGAACGTGCGCAGGATACGATGCCACGCCAACGCGCCGAGGGCGATCACCGCGTCGCGCGCCACCACCAGCGCGACCAGCCAGCGCGGCGCCTCCCCGAGCCATCCCAGCGCGAGCAGGCAGCCGACCAGCATCAACTTGTCGGCCACCGGATCGAGGATCGAACCGACCCGGCTCTGCCAGCGGAAGCGCCGCGCGAGCGAGCCGTCGAGGGCATCCGACACGCCGGCGACGCCGGCTATCACCAGCGCGGTTTCATTGCGGCCGAGCAGGATCGTCACGATCAGCGGCGCGACCAGCGCAATGCGGAGCAATGACACGAGGTTCGGCAGGTGCCGCAACCATCCGCCACCGGCGGGGCCACCCGTTGGAGAAAGTCCGCCCATGATCCGCCACGCTCAAGGCGTCCAGTGCAGCGTGGCGTCGGCGCCCGGATGCGGCTGCGCGGCCTGCTCCAGATGGCCGGCCGGCCCGCCCAGCCCGGCGAGGACGTCCGCCAGCGGCCGGTCCGAGGTCACCCGCAGCAATACCCCGTCGCCTTGCGCCGCTTCCGGGATCACGTCGTGCAAGGCTGGATCACCCCGCAGGATGGAAAGCAGCGCGGCGAACGCGTGGCTGTCGTCGATGCCATCGACCCACAGCGCCGCGGTGCCGCCCTGGGCGACGGCGCCCGCCGAGGCTCCCGTACCCGGTTGCGCGGCGAGCGCACCGGCGGCGGCTTGCGAAGACTGGGCCACCAGCCTGCCCACCGCGCCCGGGTCGAAATCCACCTGCAATTCCAGGCCACCGGTCGCCGCCCGCCGATAGTGATAATCGCGCACGTAACCCGGAGCCTGGGCGAGCGCATCCGGCGGGAGGGTCGCACCCGGCGAAACCTGCTGGAGCACTTGGCCCAGCGCCTCGGCGATCGCGGCGTCGCGCTGCGCATCGCTGGTCCCGGCGACTGCCACGGTCGTCGAATACGGGCCCGCAGAAGGCGTGGCGGCCGCCGGGCTGGTCGTCGTCTGCGCCAGCGCGACGGTGGCCACGCCGAGCGCCAGCACCGGCACCAGCCGAATCAAGACTCGAAACATGACCTTCCACCTCGATCGCGAGGGTTGCAAGTCTGCCCAATCGCGGCCCCAGCGTCTATCATTGCCGGTCCCGCCCCATGCGACGCATGCCGCCGGATGCCAACGTGAACTCCAGCAACGACGCCCTCTCCTACCGCGCCGCGGGCGTGGACATCGACGCCGGCAACGCCGTGGTCGAACGCATCAAGCCGTTGGTCGGCAAGACCTTTCGTCCCGAGGTCCTGGGCGGACTCGGCGGGTTCGGCGCGCTGTTCGACCTGTCCCGGAAATACCGGGAACCCGTGCTGGTTTCGGGTACCGACGGGGTCGGTACCAAGCTGAAGCTGGCGCAGGAGCTGAACCGGCACGACACCATTGGGATCGACCTCGTCGGCATGTGCGTCAATGACGTGCTGGTGCAGGGAGCCGAGCCGCTGTTCTTCCTCGACTACTTCGCGACCGGCAAGCTTGACGTCGACACCACCGTCGCGGTGGTCGGCGGCATTGCCCGCGGCTGCGAACTCGCCGGCTGCGCGCTGATCGGCGGCGAAACCGCCGAAATGCCCGACATGTATCCAGCCGGCGAATACGATCTGGCCGGTTTCAATGTCGGCGCGGTCGAAAAGTCGGAAATCATCGACGGCAGTGCGATCCGCGCGGGCGACGTGATCCTGGGAATCGCATCCAGCGGCCCGCACTCGAACGGTTACTCGCTGATCCGCAAGATCGTAGGGCGCGCAGGCTCGCCATTCGACCTCGACCTTGGCGGCGTCAGGCTGGCTGACGCCCTGATGGCGCCGACGACCATCTACGTCAAGCCGATCCTCGAATTGCTCCATGCCGGCGAATCCGCGGTCCCCGGTCCCCGGTCCCCGGTCCCGCGCATACACGGCATGGCCCACATCACCGGCGGCGGCCTGCTGGAAAACATCATCCGCGTGGTGCCGGACGGGCTTGGGCTCGCCATCGATTCGTCCGCGTGGAAAATGCCGGCGGTGTTCGACTGGCTGCAGCGGGAAGGCAACCTTCCGCGCGAGGAGATGTGGCGCACCTTCAACTGCGGGATCGGCTTCACGATCATTCTCGCGCGCGAGGACGCGGGTGCCGCGGGCGCGGCGCTGGCAAGGCATGGGCTCGCCTCGCAGGTAATCGGGGAAGTGGTCGGAGCCTCCGGTGACAAGCGGGTACGCATCGCGTGAACGGCACGCCCGAGCCCCGGGTCCCGGGTCCCGGCCCCCGGCCTTTCCCCATCGCCGTCCTCGCCTCTGGTCGCGGCAGCAACCTCGCGGCGCTGATCGATGCGCGCGAAGCCGGGAGGCTGCCGGTGGACATCGTGCTGGTGGCGGGCGACAGGGCCGACGCGCCAGCGCTGCGCAATGCGTCGGCGCACGGCATTCCGGCGCTGGCGCTCGATCCGAAAAGCTTTCCGGATCGCCGGTCATTCGATCGGGCCCTGCTCGCGCGCGTCGCCGCGAGCGGCGCACGCCTGGTCGTCCTGGCCGGCTACATGCGCATCATCGACGCCGCGGTGGTGGCGGACTGGGCTGGACGCATGATCAACATCCACCCCTCGTTGCTGCCGAAGTACCGCGGGCTGCACACCCACCGGCGCGCGCTTGCGGCCGGCGACCTCGAACACGGCACCAGCGTGCATTTCGTCAGCGCGGAGCTCGACGGCGGGCCGGTAATCGCGCAAGCCCGCATCGAGGTGCGCCGCGACGACACCGAAGACGCGCTCGCCGCGCGCCTGTTGTTGCAGGAACATCGCTTGCTCGTGGCGTGCGTGGACGCGATCGCGCGCGGCCAGGTGCGCGAATGCAACGGCAGCGTGCTGCTCGACGACGCAGCCATTTGCGCGCCGCTGCGCCTCGACCCGTCGGGACACCTGGTCGCTGCGTGAGGCTCGGTTCAGGCGCGCCGCGGCACGCTGCGCGGCAATGTTTTGCTCGCGTGCCCACTCATGAAGTTTATCCGCGTTGCCGGTTTTGCGACCGCGGTCGCCCTGCTGTTCGGCGCCAACCTGGCCGCCGCGGCCGCGCCGCCGGTGCCCGCGTTCACCGCGCACTATCGCCTGCTGCAGGACGGCTCCCCGATCGGCAAGGCGACACTCACGCTGGCGCCGGGCCCGAACGGCACCTGGACCTTCACGACAAAAAGCCGGGGCACTGCGGGTCTCGCTTCCCTGCTCGGCGCCGGCATCCGCGAAGTTTCGACGTTCCACTGGGTCGGAGACCTGCCGCAGTGCGACCGCTATGACTACACCCTGAGCAGCGCGCTCAGGCAGCAGCACCGCACCGTGCGCTGCGACTGGGCGCGCCGTGTCATCACCGTCGATGACAAGGGCACGCATGCATTCGCGAGCGCACCCGGCACGCTGGAACGGCACACCGTACCGCTCGCGCTCGCTGCCGGCCTCGCAAACGGAAAACACGCGTTCGTATTGCCCGTCGCGGTGCGCGATCGGATCGAAATGCAGCATTACGCCGCGCACGGCAGGCAGGACGTCACCGTCCCGGCCGGCACCTTCGACGCGACGCGGGTCAGCAGCACGGACGACGGCAATGGCATCGAGGCGTGGTTCGCCCCGGCGAAATTGCCGGTGCCGGTCAAGATCGACCAGCACGGCCAGCACGATTTTTCGCTCGAACTCGAGGGCTGGTCCGCGCACTGACCCGCGGGCGCCTGCACCTGGTCCTTCGCACCACGCATCTCCATCAGCGGTGGACAAACGGTGACAGGCAGATCGGGCTGAGCGGCTGTTGGCGAAGCCCGACATCAGGAATGTCATTGCGTGATCCGCCCCGGGCCCCCTCAAGGGCGGAGGGAACGAGCTGGCTCCCGGACGTCGCCGCGATGACGCTCGCGTCAGGTCGGCAGCCGCCGGATCTGCGCGCCGAGCCCGCCGAGTTTTTCCTCGATGTTCTCGTAGCCGCGATCGATGTGGTAGATGCGATCGACCACGGTTTCGCCATCGGCCACCAGGCCCGCCAGCACCAGCGACGCGGACGCGCGCAGGTCGGTCGCCATCAATTGCGCGCCGGACATCTTCGGCACCCCGCGCACGATCGCGGTGTTGCCCTCGAGCTTGATGTCCGCGCCCAGCCGGTGCAGTTCCTGGACGTGCATGAAGCGGTTCTCGAAAACGTTCTCCGTAATCACGCCCGTCCCCTCGGCGACGCAATTGAGCGCCGTGAACTGCGCCTGCATGTCGGTCGGAAACGCGGGATACGGCGCGGTGCTGACGTCCACTGCGCGCGGACGCTTGCCGCGCATGTCGAGTTCGATCGTGTCGGTGTCGGTGCTGACATGCGCGCCGGCATCCTCCAGTTTCGAGAGTACCGATTTCAGGACTTCGGGCCGGGTATGTTTCGCGCGCACCCGGCCGCCGGTGATCGCTCCCGCGACGAGGAAAGTGCCGGTTTCGATGCGGTCGGGCAGAACGTCGTATTCGGTGCCGTGCAGCCGCTCGACGCCGTCGACCACGAGACGGGTGGTGCCGATGCCGCTGATCTGCGCGCCCATGCGGTTGAGGCAATCGGCGAGATCGCAAACCTCGGGCTCCTCGGCGGCGTTCTCGATCACGGTGGTGCCCTTGGCGAGCACCGCCGCCATCATGATGTTCTCGGTGCCGGTGACCGTGGCCATGTCCATGGTCACGCGCGCGCCCTTCAGGCGCTTCGCGCGCGCCTTGATGTAGCCGTTCTCGACGCTGATCTCGGCTCCCAGGGTGCGCAGACCTTTGATGTGCTGGTCGACCGGCCGCGAGCCGATCGCGCAGCCGCCCGGCAGCGAGACTTCCGCCTCGCCGTACTTGGCAACCAGCGGTCCCAGCACCACGATCGCCGCGCGCATCGTCTTGACCAGTTCGTACGGTGCGAAGAACCGGCTGGTGGGGCGCGGATCGACACGGATCCGCATGTGTTCGTCGACCACCAGCTCGGCGCCCATTTGGCCGAGCAGCTCCATGGTGGTGGTGACGTCGTGGAGGTGCGGTACGTTGCCCAGGGTCACGGGTTCGTCGGCCAGGAGGCAGGCGGCGAGGATGGGAAGCACCGCGTTCTTGGCCCCGGAAATCCACACATCACCGCTGAGCGGCTTGCCCCCCGAGATCACGATGCTGGCCATCAGGCGTTTCCGGTTTGCGCGGCTTCCCCGGGCGTCAGGGTGCGCAGCGACAGCGCGTGCACCTCCCCGCCCATCCGCTCGCCGAGCGCTGCGTACACCATCCGGTGGCGCTCGAGAGTGCTCTTGCCGGCGAACGCGTCGGCGACGATGATCGCCCGGAAATGAACGTCGTCGGGGCTCGCCACGTCGACGCTCGCACCGGGCAGTGCGGTTTGCAGCAGGGATCTCAGTTCGCTGGACTGCATGAATCCTGTTCGAACAGATCCGCGGCGGCCACGCGCCGGGGACCCGTCCCTCGCCTATACAATGACAATCCGCGATGGTACTGGAAATCGCGAATCGGATGCGGTACAGGAGTACACGGTGAACGCACCCACAGCAGAAACCCGCACGGATGTCTTACCGACGAGCGACCATGACGGACTGGTTGCCAGCGCGCGCAAGGTGATCCGCATCGAGTCGGGTGCCATTGCGGACCTCGAAAAACGCATCGACGGCGATTTCAGCAAAGCTTGCGGGCTGATCCTTGCGTGTCGCGGCCGGGTGGTCGTTTCCGGGATGGGCAAGTCCGGCCACATCGCGCGGAAGATCGCCGCGACCCTGGCATCCACCGGCACCCCGGCCTTTTTCGTGCACCCGGGCGAGGCCAGCCACGGCGACATCGGCATGATTACCGCGCAGGACGTGGTGCTGCTGCTTTCGAACTCGGGTGAAACCGAGGAAGTGCTCACGATCCTGCCGTTCCTTAAGCGCCAGGGCAATCCGCTGGTCGCCATGACCGGCAATGCGCGCTCGCGGCTCGCGCGTGACGCCGACGCGCACCTCGACGCCAGCGTTTCCAACGAGGCTTGCCCGCTCGGCCTCGCGCCGACCGCGAGCACCACCGCGGCGCTGGTCCTGGGCGATGCGCTTGCGATCGCGCTGCTCGAGGCGCGCGGCTTCACCGCCGACGACTTCGCCTATTCGCACCCGGCCGGGGCGCTCGGACGGCGCCTCCTCAAGATTGCCGACGTGATGCACACCGGCAGCGCGATTCCCAGCGTGCCGGTCGATGCCACGATGACCGTGGCGTTGATGGAGATGTCGCGCAAGGGGCTCGGCATGACCGCGGTCGTCGACCGCGGCGGGCGCCTGCAGGGCGTATTCACCGACGGCGACCTGCGCCGCACGCTCGACGATCACGGCGTCGACCTGCGCACGACGCCCGTCAGCCATGCCATGAGCCGTCGCCCGAAGGTGATCGGGGCTGAAAAACTGGCTGCGGAAGCCGCGCAACTGATGGAAACCCACAAGATCCACGCCCTGCTCGTGGTGGATGCGGAGCAGCGTGTGGTCGGCGCGTTGAACATCCACGATCTTCTGCGCGCGCGGGTGGTTTGAAAGCAGGGAGCAGGGACAGCCTGAATCGGGTCGTCGTTCCGGGCGGTGGCCGGCTTCACTGGCGATCGAAACCGGACTGCGGAAGCACGAAGCCGGAGCGAACATCGGCGCAGCCGATGGCCCGCAGGGCGAGCCGCAGGATGCGGCGAGTAATCCTTTTTTGATTTTCTTGTTCCTTGCAGAACCAAAATGGATTCCGGGCCGCCGCTTCGCGGTGTCCGGAATGACAAACCCTTCGGATCCACTGCCAAATCTTCACTCCATCTACAATTCGCGGTTCGTTCTGGACTCGCGCGAAACCAGTGCCCGAACAAACCAACATCCCGCAAGACGTCCTCGCCCGAGCGGCGAAGATCAAGCTGGTGGCGTTCGACGTGGACGGCACGCTCACCGACGGGCGTTTGTGGCTGGCGGAAGACGGCCGCGAAATCAAGGCGTTCCACGTGCACGACGGTCTCGGCATCAAGCGGTTGCGCGAGCACGGCGTCGACGTCGCCATCATCAGCGCCCGGATCAGCCGGGCGGTCGAGCTGCGCGCGGAAGAACTCGGGATCGACCACGTCTACCAGGGCAAGGCCGACAAGCTCGCCTGCCTGAAGGAAATCCTCGCCGCACTCGGTATCGCGCCCGAGTGTGCGGCTTTCGTCGGCGACGACGTTTCGGACCTTCCGCCGATGCGCGCCTGCGGCCTCGCGGTCGCGGTTGCCGACGCGCGTCCGGAGGTGGCGGATGAAGCCCACTGGCGAACCCGCTCGCCGGGCGGCCGGGGTGCCGCGCGCGAAGCCTGCGACCTCGTCCTCGCGGCGCGTATGCAGGCGCAAGGACCGGCGTGAAGGATCGCCGTACCGTCGCCTGGCTGATCGCCCTGGCGATCGCGGCCGCACTGACCCAGCTCCTCGTCTGGTGGCTGCGGCCGCCACCCAAGCCGGTCGCGATGGTCGGTCCGCCGCGTTCCAGCTACGAACTCTCCGATTTCACCCTGCGCGCGTTCGGCGAAGACGGCAAGCTCTCGTTCACCATGACGGCGCCGCACCTCGCGCGCCGCGAAGGCAACGATTCGCTGTACGTCAACTCCCCGAAATACTTCTTCGTCGCGAGCGACGGCTCCGACTGGTACGGCACTTCGCAATACGCGTGGATCAGTTCCAGCAACGATCTCGTGAAACTGATCGGCAAGGTGGACCTGCACCGGCCGCCCGCGCCGCACATCCCCGCAGCCGAGATCCACACCGCCGACGCGACCGTGTGGACGCAGGACAAGCGCATGGCGAGCGCGGCCCCGAGCGAGATTCAGGAGCCGGGCTCTATACTGCGCGGCACCGGCATGAAGGCCGACTTCAATACCCGCAGCCTGGAGTTGCTCTCCGATGTCCATGGCACCCTCACGCCCCAGAAGCACGCCAGGTAATCTCCGCCATGCGGCGTTGCTCGCGGTTTCCGCCGGCCTGCTGGCCTTCTGCGGCACCGCCTATGCGTTGAAATCCGACCGCGGCCAGGTGGTCAACGTCAATGCAGACCATTCGGTGATGAGTCAGGACAGCGGGAAGGCTGTGCTGTCGGGTCACGTGCGCATCGACCAGGGCAGCCTGCATGCGGACGGTGACCAGGGAACCGGCTACTTCGACCAGGACAACGCGCTGCAACGCGTCGTGCTCACCGGCACGCCCGCGCATTTCCGGCAGAAGCTCGACAGCGGCAGCATGGTGCACGGCTCGGCCGACACGATCGACTACCAGGTTTCCGAAAACACCGTGGTCCTGTCCGGCAACGCCACGGTGGTGCAGGAGGGGCGCGGCGAATTCCATGGAGCCAGGCTGACGTACAACACGGATTCGGGCAAGATCGTCGGGGAAAGCCGGAACGGCGGCCAGGTGCACATGACGTTCCAGCCAAAAGCCAGACCCGCAAGACCCGCATCGGCCGGCGCGACGGCGACTTCCGCGAATTCTGCCCCCGCGCCCGCGCCGCCCGGCTCGGCGGCCCCGCCCGCGCCTGCCCCCGCACCGCCCGGCTCGGCCGCAACACCGGCCCCCGCGTCGGCTGGAACGCATTGATCCATGCTGACCGCGCAGGGGCTGCAAAAAAGCTTTCGTTCGCGTCAGGTCGTGCAGGATTTCGGATTCGAGATCAAGCAGGGCGAAGTCGTCGGCCTGCTCGGGCCGAACGGCGCCGGCAAGACCACGTGTTTTTACATGGTGGTCGGCCTGATCGAACCGGATGGCGGCCGCATCACGCTCGACGGTGAGGACATCACCGGCCTGCCGATGCACCAGCGCGCACGCCTCGGTCTCGGCTACCTGCCGCAGGAAGCGTCGGTGTTCCGGCGACTTTCGGTCGCCGACAACGTACTGGCCGTGCTGGAACTTCGCGCCGACTTGCCGGCGAGCCGGCGCCGCGCGGAACTGGAAGCATTGCTCGACGAGTTGAAGATCGGCCACCTCGGCGACCAGAAGGGCATCAGCCTCTCTGGAGGCGAACGCCGGCGCGTCGAGATCGCGCGCGCGCTCGCGGCCAACCCGCGCTTCATGCTGCTCGACGAGCCGTTCGCGGGCGTCGATCCGATTTCGGTCGGCGAAATCCAGCGGATCGTGCGGCACCTGCGGGACCGCGGGATCGGCGTGCTGATCACCGACCACAACGTGCGCGAGGCGCTCGGGATCTGCGAGCACGCCTACATCCTCAACGAAGGCAAGGTGCTCGCCCGCGGCACGCCGGCGGAAATCCTTGCCCACCAGGAGGTCCGCGCGGTGTACCTCGGGCACGAGTTCCGTATGTAGCTGCGGATCGCACGGATTGCTCCTGCAGGTTGGCGCTGAGCGCTACGAAGCCCAACGAGTCTCGACGCATGTCGAGCCGGTTGGGCTCCTCCCGGACACGTCCGGGATGAGCCCAACCTACACACTTGCAGCAGCGGCGACATCGGGTGCCGCAGACAGCCTGTTTCGACCGGTCGGCGCTTCGCCGATCGAGGACCGATCAGCACAATTTCGGGTCCATCACGAAAAACCAAGCAAAAAACGTGCCCCCGCACTACATTTGCCCCATTCGAGGGTATACGATGCCGCACGACCCGTCACGAATTCCGCCATGAAACCCGGCCTGCAGCTCCGTCAATCGCAGACGCTGTCCCTGACGCCGCAGTTGCAGCAGGCAATCAGGCTGCTGCAACTTTCCCAGCTCGAACTCCAGACGGAACTGCGGGAACTCGCGGAAGCCAATCCGCTGATCGAACTGGACGGAATGGATGGGCCGGAGACCGGCGATGGCGAGCGCGCGGAAGCCGCCGCGGACGGCGACGCAAGCCCGGAGGGCGCCGACGAGGAATACTGGGACGAACATTCCCCCCAGGTTGCCGAATGGACAGGCGGCAGCCGCGGCTTCGATGACGACGATTCGTCCGAGCAGCAGGACGCCGCACCCGAGGGGCTGCGTGAACACCTGCTGTGGCAAGCCAACCTGAGCGGGTTCTCGGCACGCGAGCAAGCCATTGCCACCGCGATCATCGACGCACTGGACGACGATGGCTACATGCGCGAAGGGCTCGATCCGGTGCTGGCGGCACTGCGGACACTGGAGCCGCCGGCCACCCCCGAAGAAGCCGAGGGCCTGCGCCTGCGCGTGCAGCACTTCGACCCGACCGGGGTCGCGAGCCTCGACCTCTGCGATTGTCTCAGCGTGCAACTGCAGCAACTCGATCCTGCGACCGAATGCCGCGACCTCGCGCGCGAAATCGTCGCGGGCGATCTCGACCTGCTCGCGCGGCGCGATTTCGGCAAGCTCGCGCGCAAGCTGAATGCACCCGAGGACGACGTGATCGGTGCCGCCACCCTGATCCGCGCGCTCAACCCGCGCCCCGGCTCGGCCTTCGACCCGACCCCCGCCGAATACGTCGCGCCGGACGCCTATGCCGTCAAGGCCGGCGGCCGCTGGCGGGTATCACTTTCGCCCGATTGCCAGCCGCGGCTCGCGATCAACCAGCACTACTGCAGCCTGATCGCGCGCGCGCAGCGCAGCGACGCCACATGGATGCGCGGTCAACTGCAGGAAGCGCGCTGGTTGATCAAGAGCCTCGAGGCGCGGGCCGACACGCTGTTCAAGGTCGCCCAGGCCATCGTGCGCACCCAGAGCGCGTTCCTCGATTTCGGTCCCGAAGCGATGAAGCCTCTGGTGATGCGCGAGCTTGCCGAGGAACTCGGCATGCACGAATCCACCATCTCGCGGGTCACCACCCGCAAGTACCTGCACACGCCGCGCGGCACCTTCGAGTTCAAACACTTTTTCTCCTCGAGCGTCGCGACCGAGGACGGCGGCAGTGCGTCCGCCACCGCGATCCAGGCGATGATCCGCAAACTGGTCGACGAAGAAGACACGCGCAAGCCGCTGTCGGACCAGACGCTGACGGCCGAGCTGAACCGGCGCGGGATCCGGGTCGCGCGCCGCACCGTCGCCAAGTATCGCGAGCAGATGCGCATACCCAGCTCGGGCGAGCGATTGCGCGCACAGTGAGCCGCGCGGCTGGCGCTTTCATGCAACTTTCCAAGCGGCCCACGATCCAAGGAGTACCGGTCCGAAATCCTTCCACCACCGGCGCCATGCGCGCCAAGCCCGAGCGGTAAGGCCGGGCTTTCATCACCACCTGAAGACAGGAGTCCATCATGCAAATTCAGGTCAGCGGTCACCAGATCGAAATCACCCCGGCCCTGCGCGATTACGTGGATACCCGCTGCGAGCGCCTCGCCCGCCGATTCGACCATCTGACCTCGCTCAACGTGGTGCTCGAGGTGGAAAAGAACCATCTGGTCAACCGCGCCGAGGGCACACTCGCCACGGCCGGGACCGTATTGCATGCCGATGCCGTCGATGGCGACATGTACGCCGCGATCGATGCGCTGTTCGACAAGCTCGATGCGCAGGTACGCAAGCACAAGGACAAGCTGCGGACCCACGGCCGGGAGGACATCCGCAATCTTGCGTGATCGTGAGATCAAGCAAGATTGCTCTTTCCTGTGCGGTCGTCCATGACCGCTGCTGCGCTCGACGACATCGCTTCCGGATCGGTCTGGCCAACACGGGCACCGGAACGGCCTTCCATGGCCTGACTTTCCACAGCCACCGCTCAGGGCAATCTCGTCGATATTCGTCTTCGCAAAACCAGCAGGGTCAGCCCCCCCGATGGCGCGCAGCGCCTTGATCCGCAGCTTGCGCAGATGGACCGGGCCGACCCCGGCATCCCGTTGACGCCCTGGCTTTTCGCATCCTCCGGCGACACTGGCACAATGAGCCCCGTCCGTCGCACCGATGGACGGGGACGACACGTGAACCGACTCAGCGCGCGCGATCTTTTCGACGACATCAAGGAACGCATGGCCCTTCGCTGGGTGGCCGGGCGCGGCGGCGCGGAGCGTGCGCTGCAATCCGGCGGTGCGGGACAGCGCCGCCCGTCCGAGATCGGCTACCTCAACATCATCTATCCCAACAAGCTGCAGATCGTCGGCGGCGAGGAACTCAATTACCTCGACGGCCTCGATTCTCGCCAGCGGTGGGAAACGGTGCAGAAGATCTTTGCCCAGCAGCCGGTCGCACTGATCGTCACCAAGGACCAGGCGGTGCCCGCGGACCTTCGCGATGCCGCCGAGGAGACCGAAACGCCGCTGTGGGTCAGCGCGCGCCGCGGCCACGACCTGCTCACGTTCCTGCAGTACAAGCTGGCGCGCGCGCTGGCGCCGCAGATCACCCTGCATGGCGTGTTCATGGAAGTCCACTCGATCGGCGTGCTGATCACCGGCTCCCCCGGCAGCGGCAAGAGCGAACTCGTGCTGGAACTGATCACCCGCGGCCACCGGCTGGTTGCCGACGACGCGCCCGAATTCTCGATGATCGCGCCCGACGTGATCGACGGCTCCTGCCCGGATATCCTCTGTGATCTCCTGGAGGTGCGCGGACTCGGTGTGCTCAACGTGCGCGAAATGTTCGGCCACACCGCGGTCAAGCGCTCCAAGTACCTGCGTCTGATCGTGCACCTGCGGCCGGCCGGCAACGAACCCGAGGATGCGATGGTGCGGTTGACCGGCGACATCGGCCTGCGCGAAGTGCTGGACGTCAAGATCCCGCAGATCACGATCCCGGTCGCGCCGGGCCGCAACCTCGCGGTGCTGGTGGAAGCCGCCGTGCGCAGCCACATGCTGAAGTCCCAGGGCATCGACCAGGCCCGCACCTTCATGGATCGCCAGGCCGCGCGCCTGCAACGCCCGCCAGGATGATGCCGATGTCCACGTCCGAGCCCCGCGACGCCGAGCGCGCCGCGCCCATGGTGGTGCTGACCGGGCTGTCGGGCGCCGGCAAGACCGTCGCGCTCCGGGCTTTCGAGGACCTCGGTTTCTACTGCGTCGACAACCTGCCTACGGAACTGCTGCCTTCGCTGTACCGGGCGCTCACCGACGGCGGACGCGGCGCGCTCACCGGCATCGCGGTGGGTGTCGACGTGCGCAGCCAGGGAGACTTGGACCGCATGCCGGAGGCGCTGGCGAGGCTCGCGGAATCCGGCGCCGATCCGGAACTGGTTTTCCTGGAATCCAGCGACGCCGTGCTGCTGAAACGCTACGCCTACACCCGCCGGCGGCATCCGCTTTCCGACGACGGGCGCTCGCTGCGCGATGCGCTCGCCGAGGAACGCCGGCGCCTGCGGCCCTTGCTGGCCATCGCCAACCGCTCGATCGATACCAGCGAAACCAACGTCCACCAGCTCCGCCGCCGGATCGCCACCGAATATGGTGCGGCCAGCGAAGGACTGACCCTGATGTTCGAATCCTTCGCCTATGCCCGCGGATTGCCGCCCGATTCCGATTTCATATTCGACGCGCGCTGCCTGCCGAACCCGCACTGGGATCCCCGCCTGCGTCCGTTTTCGGGACGCGACGAACCGGTCCGCGAGTTCCTCGGCAACCAGGCGCTGGTAGTACAATACTTGGCTGACGTGCAGCGGTTCCTGGACGTGTGGTTGCCGCGCTTCGAAAGTGAAGACAAGGGTTACCTCACCGTCGCCATCGGCTGCACGGGTGGCCGGCACCGCTCGGTGTATCTTGCGGAACGCCTGGCCGAGCACTATCGCGCCAGCCGCGAGCAGGTACTCACCTTCCACCGGGAACTGGAATAGCCGCAAGGCCTTTTGACAGGCCCTACACGCGGTTGGACCCAACCTTGCAGCCACGGATCATCCCTTCCGACCCAGGCCATGAACACGGCTAGCGTACTCCGCCATCCCCCGCCCGATCCGGCGGCGGGCATCCTGCTGCTTACCCACGAGGAGATCGGCCGCGCGCTGATCGCCGCGGCACAGCACGTCTTGCCGCGCCTGCCATGCCAGCTCGACGCGCTGGAAATCGGCGCCAACGACGATCCCTCCGCGCTGCAGGCATCCGCGGCGCGTGCCGCCCGTGCGCTCGATCGCGGTGGCGGCGTGCTGGTCCTGTCGGACCTGTACGGCTCGACCCCCTGCAACATCGCCAACAAGCTCACCGACCTCGGCGTGCGCGCCCGCTGTGTGTCCGGCCTCAACCTGCCGATGCTGCTGCGCGTGCTGAACTATCCCGACAAGCCGCTCGACGAACTCGCCGAAGTCGCCGCGAGCGGCGGCCGCAGCGGGATCCGCATCGACAAGGCGTGACAAGCAGGGAGCAGGGCTGGGGGATCAGGGGAAAGCCTGCGGTCCATGGGCTTCACACCAACCCCTGTGTGAGCAGTCGATGCAGCCCACTGCGGCCTGCTCTCTGCTCCTTGCTCCCTGCTTTTGGTAACGTAGCGTGATGGGTCCGTTGCGGAAGGTTCCGATGGTCGAAAGGGAAATCGTGGTCAGCAACAAGCTGGGCCTGCACGCTCGCGCGTCGGCCAAACTGGTCCAGTTGGTGCAGGGATTTCAATCCGCGATCTGGCTGGTCGCCGGCGGGCGCGAGGTCAACGCCAAGAGCATCATGGGGGTGATGATGCTGGCGGCGGGCATCGGCACGTCCCTCACCCTTCGTGCCGAGGGGCCCGACGAAGACGCTGCACTCGCTGCGGTCGCCGCGCTGTTCGACCGCAAGTTCGACGAGGGCGCATGAGGCGGACTTTCTCCGGCAACGCCGCAGCGCCGGGGATGGCGCTCGGCCGCGTGCGGCTGGAGCAACCGGCGCGGTTCAGCGTCGATCACACGCCGCTTCCCGACAACGAGATCGAGCCGGAAGTCGCCCGCCTCGAGCGCGCGTTCGCGGCGGCCCGCGAAGACATGGCCGAGCTTCGCCGCAAGCTGCACGGCGCGCTGGCGCGCGAGGTCGGCGAATTCATCGATGCCCATGCGCAACTGCTCGAGGATCCGGAACTGATCGAAGGCCTGCGCGGGATGATCCGCAAGGGCCGCTTCCGCGCCGCAGCGGCGCTCAAGGCCCAGCGTGACCGCCTGGTCTCGGTGTTCGACAGCATGGACGATCCGTACCTGCGCAGCCGCGGCGAGGACGTCGACCACGTGATCGCGCGCGTGCAGAGCGCGCTGGCCCGCCAGGCGAGCAGCGAGGAGAAGAAGCTCGCCACCCGCGTCGGCGAGATCCTCGTCACCGACAGCGTCGCGCCGGGAGAACTGGCGCACATGGCGAGCCATGGCATCCTCGCGGTGGTGGCGGGCTCCGGCAGCCCCTATTCGCACAGCGCGATCCTGGCCCGCAGCCTGCACCTGCCGATGCTGGTCAATGCCGACGGGGTGCTCGAGGACCTGCGCGACGGCGATCTCGCCCTGGTCGATGGCGCGCGCGGCGAAGTGATCGTGCACCCGACGGCGCAGGATCTCGCCGGCTATCGCCACTGGCAGCGCGAGAGCACGCGCGAGGGCCAGCGCCTGGCCCAGCTCGCCGGGGTGCCGACGCGCACCCGCGACGGCGTGCAGTTGCGCATCTTCGCCAACGCCGAACGTCCCGAGGACGTCGAGCGCGCGCGCAGCCTCGGTGTCGCGGGAATCGGCCTGTACCGCACGGAATTCCTGTTCCTCGCCAGACCCGGCCTGCCCGGCGAGGACGAGCAATTCACCGTGTACCGCGACCTGGTGTTCGCCGCAGGCGGCCTGCCGGTCACCATCCGCACGCTCGATCTCGGCGCCGACAAGGCCGATGCCGCCGGCCTCGTGATGGCGGCCGAACCCAACCCGGCGCTCGGCGTGCGCGGCGTGCGCTTGTCGCTGCGCCAGATCGACGTGTTCGTGACACAGTTGCGGGCGATCTTGAGGGCAAGCTGCTACGGGCCGATCCGCATCCTGGTGCCGATGGTCACCGACGCCGTCGAGCTCGTCGAGGTCCGCCACCTGATCATGGAATGCGCGCGCGACCTGCGCACCGCGGGCCACGAGATCCCGGACCAGTTCGAGCTCGGTGCGATGGTCGAGGTGCCGGCCGCCGCGATCAACGTGCGCGCGCTGCTGGAAGTCAGCGATTTCATCGCCATCGGCAGCAACGACCTCACCCAGTACCTGCTTGCCGCGGACCGCAACAACGACCAGGTCGGCAAGCTTTACCAACCTTCGAACCCCGCGGTGATACGGACGCTCGCATACGTGATCGCACAGGCGAGGCGGGCCGGCAAGGCGGCTTGCCTGTGCGGCGAGATTGCAGGCGACCCGAATTTCGCCGCGATGCTGGTCGCCATCGGCCTCGAGGATTTCAGCATGCTGCCGGACCGCATCCTGGGACAGCGCGACGCCCTGTCCCGCTGCAGCCGCAAGGCGTTGCGCTCGCTCGGGCCGCGGCTGCTGCGCGCTCGCGACAGCGCCGAGGTCGAGCGCCTGCTGCGCAACGTTACCGGCGACTGAACCAGTGCCAGCGGCCGGACCCGGTGCCGCGTTTATCATCGAGGCATCCATCGACGACGGAGATGCCGGATGCCACGCCTGCTGCTTTGTGCCGCAATCACCGCCCTGCTCGCGGCCCCGGCCGCATTCGCCGCCGACCATGCCGAGCTGACGATCTACCACGCCGACAGCGACGCGCTGTTTTCCGGCACCGCACAGGGCACCCTCGATGCGGGCAATGCGCTGGTGCACGAGACCCGCACCGTCGATGTCGAGGCTGGCAATCACCAGATCAGGATCGGCGGCCTGCCCGCGGCACTCGAACCCGAAGCGGTCGCGGTCGGCTTCGGCTCCGGGCCCGCGGTGGACGTGGTCGGCCAGCGCGTGGTGCTGGCCAACGCCACCTCGAACGGCGCACTGGATACCGCGATCGGCAGCCGCGTGAGCGTGCAGACCGGCGAGGCGGCGGCCGGAGGCGGCGGATGGAACGGCGTGTTGCTTGGCGCATCGGACAACGGCCTCGTCATCCGCAGCGACGACGGCAAGGTGCATTTCGTGCACCGCTACAGCGTCGTGACGCTGCCGAACGACATCACGGGCGGCAGCAGCCTGCTGCTCGACGTCGCCTCGAAATCATCCGGCAGGCGCGACGCGAAGCTGACCTACCTGGCCTCCGGACTCGGCTGGCGCGCGGCGTACAAGGCAACGCTTGCCGAGGGCGGCAGTTGCCGGATGCAGTTCGACCTGCAAGCGAGCATCGCCAACCGCAGCGGGCGCGATTACGAGGGCGCGACGGTCAAGCTGGTGGCCGGGCAACCGAACCTGGGCAACCGCGGGATGCGCATGTACAGCTTGCCGTCGGTGACCGCGACGGCGGCAGCCGCGGCGCCGATGCCGACCCAAGCACCGCTCGGCGATTACCGCAGCTTCACCCTGCCCGCCGCCGTGAACCTTCCGGACGGAACGGTGACCCTGACGCCGCTGTATCGCCCGCGCGAACTTTCCTGCCAGCGCGAATATCTCGTCGAGGATGGTGGCCGGGGCTTTCCGCCGCGCCCGAATACCAACGACTACGGCGCGCAGGATTACCGCGATCGCGCGATCGCGAGCAACCTGTCCTTCAAGGCACCCGAGGCAATGCCCGCCGGCACGCTGCGCGCGTGGACCCAAGACAGCGCGGGTGCACCCGCGCTGCTCGGCGAAGGCGGTGTCGCCGACACGCCGAAGGGCCAGCGGGTGTCGGTGCAGCTCGGGCAAAGCTTCGAGTTGCGCGCAAGCCGCGAGCGCACCGCGTTCCACGTGGACGCCAAGGCGCACACGATGAGCGAGTCGTACCGGATCACGCTCACCAACGGCGGCGACAGCCTGCGCACGGTCACGGTGCGCGAGCACCCCGATCGCTGGCGCGAATGGAAGCTCACGTCCTCCAGCACCAAGCCGGCCAAACAGACACCGCAACTGCTGGAATTCGACGTGCCGGTGCCCGCCCACGGCAGAGCCGTGCTCGACTACGCCGTCCGCTACACGTGGACCGCGGCGGACATGTAGGCCCGCGCCGGCACGAAGCGCTGGCTCCTTCTTTTGCGCACGACCCGGATGCTGCGGTATTCGCATCCCGGATCGCGCCGATGGACCGCTCCTGCACCGCTCGCGTCATCTCGGGGCCCGGGACTCGGCCACGGCACGTGCTCGAGCGTGCATTTGCCCCTTCCCGGAGGAAGTGGGCCGGGCGCCCGCCGCGGGTGGGCGCCCGGGAGCCCGGGCCAACCTAGGCCGACCAGGCGAGCTCGTAGCCGGCCCGACCGGGACGCACCTGGCGGACCAGGTCGATGCAGTAGCGGGCCTTCAAGAATCCCGCGATCAACGAGCCACGCAATTGCTCCGGCCTGAACTCGAAGCGATGCGCGAATGCACTTGCGGGTACCGGGTTGTTTCGCGCATCGGCGAGCCCCCGCGGCAACCCGTCTTCCGCCAGCCTCTCGCGGAGGCGCAGGCGCAAGGGCACCACTGGATGGTTCCGCACCAGCGGATAACTAGTCGGCTCCGCGAATTCCTCGAAACCATAACAGCGCACATAAAACTGGGCGTGGCGCGGATGCACGCCGATGATGATGTCGGTCAACTCGTTGTGCAAAGCGTAGTGCACGGCCCAGCGCATCATGCTGAAAAGGGCTTGGATGCCGCGCGAAGCACACCGGCGACGATCCGCCAGCATTCCCACCTCGAGCAGGCGGCGCCCCTTGCGTCGCATTTCATCCAGATGGGGGCCATAGACGCTGTCCAGCGCCAGGCCCATTGGATTGTCGCGGAACAGCGTCATCGTGTAGCCGACTTCCGGCCCTTCCGGACCCCAAATCACGCACGCGTGCTGCCCCACGGCAGTCGGAACGGCATGGATGCCGAACGGGTTCTCGTCGATCAATCCCATTTGTGAATAGCGGTCGTATACCAATCTCCACGCTGATTCCACTTGTTCCACGCTGGTCGCGCACACGCACGGCGATTCACTGCTTCGCACCGCCGAGCGCGCGCGGCGCGCGGTGATGTCGATGACGACTGTTTCAGGCATTTTTACCGATCCGGTTGCATTCATGATTCACCCCGCCGACCCGCGGCACGTTGTTGCACGACATGCCATTCCGTTGGCGATAGCGACGTTGGTCCCGCATGGCCGGCATCGACCGGAACGGTCGTGCCGGGCTGCAATGGACGCGTCATCGAAACGCGACCCGCACGGCGGCGTGGCCTGGCGAGCACAAACAGGTGCAGGCCCTGGCCGGGTGCGAAGCCTCGCGTTGTTGGGTTGGTCTCGGGCAGCTTGGTGGGACTGGCCGCGGGGGCCAGGGCAACGGCTGCTGGACCGGTTGCGGAACGCCGGGAGAACAGGCGTTCATGGTGGGCGTAGGTCGGGGGCGCTATTGCACGGTCAAACGGGGCGATCATGCGGGACGCGACTTCGCCACGGCCTGCTGTTATTTCGATCGCCGGTTCCATTTGGCCGCCCTGCTTTCGCGGTTGATCCCCACCGCGATGCGCTGCGATCCTTCGCCGTAACCAGGTTTGCGAGCTGTCGGAAACTTTCACGGGACGACGAAACCTGGCTAGGGGCACCATAAGAGACACATCCATCCCCTTGGCCGTCCGCAGACGACCAGTCAGTTCCGATCTGGATGCCGCTCCCTTTGTTGCATTTTGTAACGGGCATGGGACGAGTGTGTGAAATATATGCTAGATGCGTGTAATTCATGCAGGCTGATTGTGTGAACGACGTACCAAATACATGCAATTGCAAAAAACTTTGCCGAAGCCTGTGATCGACGTCGCGCTTGACGCGTCCACTGTCGGCAATCTGCGCATCGTCATCGGAGCCTGAACAGGCGTGGCGACTGCGGGCGATCGCACTCGAACACTGTTCGATGCTGCTGCGGGGACCATCGCGCTACAGTGGATCCGGGCTCGCACGGGCACGCGTCGCCACGGGGTGGTGCTCCGGAGTTCTTCATCCGCGGAAACCCGTGCGGCCATCGCGCGCCGGCCAATGGTGCATGCCTGGGTCCCCGCGTATAGTCCGGACCGTCGCATGCGGAGGGACGCGGCTTTGGACCCGGATACGAAAACAGCCATCCTGTGCGCGGGCATCGCCGCGCCCTCGGCAGACAATTCGCAGCCCTGGCGATTTGCGTGGTCCGGCGACGCACTGGACGTTCGCATCGACGCGGATCGCAGCGGCCGGGTATCGGATACCCGATATGTCCTCAGCGACCTGGCTGCCGGCGCGTGCATTGAAAACATGGTCATCCGGGGCCGGTCGCTGGGTTACGTGGCCGGCCTGCAATGGTTCCCGTCATCAGACGACGAGCTGTGCGTCGCCCGCATCGGTTGGCGCCGCGAGCCCGATTCCGACAGATCCGAACCACTCGCTGGAGCCATCGAGCAACGCCATACCGACCGCCGCTTCCCGTGGCGCGGCCCTGTCAGCGCCGAAACGCGGGCACTCCTGGAGGCGCAGGCGCAGCGGATTTCCGGGCAGCAGCTCTGGTGGCCGGCGACATCGCGCGAAAGAAAGGCCGCGCTGAACGTCATTAGGCAGGCCGAAACCCTGCGGTTCAAGAGCCCGGCGCTCCATGCGGAACTGTTTTCGAGCATCCGTTTTTCCGCCGGCTGGCGCGGCACCTGCGAGGAAAGCCTGGCTCCCGCGGCGCTGGCCGTGGAACCACCATTGCGCCCGGTGTTCCAGGCAATGCGCCGCCCGGCGGTGATGGCGACGTTCAACCGGCTGGGTGCGGCACCGCTGCTGGGATGGCGCTCAGCGTGGCTCCCCATCCGGATGTCACCGGGTCTCTGCCTGATCGTCATTCCGTCCCGGACCCGAGCCGACGTGCTCGCGGGCGGCCGTGCCCTGCAGCGCGTATGGCTTCAGGCCACCCTGGCAGGACTTTCGGTGCAACCCTATGCGGCGCCGGGGGTTCTCGGCCTCGGCTTCGTGCCGGTAGAGCCGGCCTTCCAACGGACGGTCTCGCGGGTGGCTTCAGCGCTCGCCGACCTGTGCGGGCCGGGACATGGAATGGTGTTCCTGCGGCTCGGCCGTGCGCGCTCCGCACCACGCCGCCGCAGCGGGCGGCGCCCACTCGCCAGTTTCGGCGACTTCGAATAGCGCTCCGATACGCTCCACTTCCTTGGAGGCAGGCAGGCGGCTCCCGCGATCCCGGCGATTTCGCATCCCGGACGCGACCAACATGGATGCCGCTATCGGAATCCTTTACACCTGCAACTCAAGCAGGACTTGCCGAACAATCCGCACTGGAACATGCGGTTAGTGCATCTTCCCGCCGCGCAGCAGCGGTTGGCGGCGACGCTCGAACAGCGGTCCGTCGAAAGCATAACCTACTGAAATGCAACGCTTTGCGAGGCAACGCAGCAGCCGGACCCGCATCATCGACGACGGGTTCGGTGCTGTGTCGAAGCTCCTTACGGAACGTGCGGCACCCGTGGGACCGCAGGATAAAAACCCTCGCGCAAACAACGGTTTTTGTGCTTGGCACGCTACTTGCTCAGTCTAAAGCGTCAGCGACAACTTTTCGTTCCATGGTTCGAGTTGATTTTCAACTCAGCAAAGGAGGGAACGAGTATGTTGACGAAAAAAGGCATTGGAACCGCACTCGCATGTGCCATCGCGCTGGGTGCTTCCAGCGGTGCGGCGCTTGCAACGACCATCAACGTGGACGGCGTCCATTGGGATAGCGCCAGCCCATTCGACCTGACCATCCAGACACTCAACCTGCGTGAATCGTCGGTATCCGCCGTGGGTGACGTGCTGACCGGCTACGGCCAGATCGGCTCGATCAACGGGATCAACAGTTTCTGCACGGGTTGCGATCTCACCTTCACCTTCGCCTACACGGTGACGGGCATCAGCGCCAACCACGTGACGTTCGACGACGGGAGCTTCCAGTTCTACGTCTCCCCTGCCGGATCGTACAGCCAGGCCAATCCCAACTCGGCCACCCTGGGTACGCCGTGGGTCACCATGGCCGGCCATACCGCTCCGAGCGCTGACCCCAGCTTCATCACGGTGGGGCAACTCTACGGAACCGTCAATGGCACCGTCAGCAACCCGACCAGCGGCTCTGACGGGATCGGCCTCGTGGACGTGCTGGGTGGTCCGGCAGCGGCCTACCTCAACTCCAATACCATCTCCGACGGTATCGGCGGTTTTGCAGACTTCAGCTTGAATTCGTCGTTCCTGACGAAGCCGGCCAGCACCTGTACTTCCATTTCGCCCGACTCGGGCAGCGTTTGCCACTTCCCGATCGAGGGCAACGGTTCGTTGATCGGCGCGACGGTGGTACCGGAGCCGGCCGAGCTCGGCCTGATGGGCCTCGGCCTCGGCTTTCTCGGATTCCTGATCCAGCGTCGCCGCAAAGCAGCCTGACGATCGGCAAGACTGGGGCCGCACCTCAGATAGTGACTTGAAGTCCAATGGCGCCGCCTCCCGGAGCGGCGCCATCTTTTCATGGGCTGTCTTCGAGCCTTCCTTCAAGGGCCCTGGCATTGCGCGTTCCAACCGCAGCCTGGACGCCGCCGAGCACCCGTATCGGGAGCGAACGGGCGGGTTGCTGGCGTGAACGAACCTGTCCCGGACTAGATCCGCGAGCGCTGGAGCCGGTTGCGCAAGATGGAAACCTGGTGAATCGCCCCCGCGTGCGGCACGGCCGCAGCGGACACCCGATAGCGCAAGCTTCGACGATTTCCCAGGCAATCGAGCCGATCTCGCTGGCCGGGCCATGACTCCGCGGCCGCCGCGGTGGTGCCCGCGTAGACGAATCCAGTCGGTTTCCGTGCTGCGTCGAGCTTCTTTACAAAAACCTTGCACGTCCCGCCAAAGAGTTCTAAGCATCAAACAGTTGCCGGAACGAGAGCTTCCGTGGGCGCGCCGCCCACGGCGGACGGGGGAGCGATCCCGCAGCCATGGCAATCGCCCGTCGAAATACTTTACACAAGCTCGGGAAACAGGGGCCCGTATCCCAAAACCATCTTTTGTAAACAATAAGTTATGTACTTGGCACGCTTCTTGCCTCTTGTCCATCCGGGCAAGGTCGCTCGGCATTTCAACGCCTTACCGGTTGTCCGAATGGAATCACTCTCGAGGAGACAAAGCATGTTGAACAAGAAAAGTATTGGAGCTGCACTCGTATGCGCCTTGGCGCTGGGCGCGAGTGGTGCTGCGCTGGCGACGCCAATCAACGTGGACGGAGTCCACTGGGATAGCAGCAGCCCGTTTGACCTGACCATCCAGTCGTTGAACCTGCGCGAGTCGTCCGTTTCCGCCGTCGGCGACGTGCTGACCGGCTACGGGCAGATCGGCTCGATCAACGGCGACAACGATTTCTGCTCGGGTTGCGATCTGACCTTTACGTTCAGTTATACGGTATCCAGCATTACGGGCAACCAAGTCGTATTTAACGACGGCAGCTTCCAGTTTTACGTCCAGGGCGCCAATACCTACAACCAAGCCGATCCCACGTCCGTCAACGGTACGCCGTGGGTCACCCTGACCGGCCATACCGCCCCTCGTACCGGCTTTGTGGATCCGAACGGGCAACTTTACGCCACGGTCAACGGCACCATCAGCGATCCCACGCTTGGCTCCGGCGGGTTCGGCTTGGCGGATGCAACGGGCGGTCCGGCAATGCCTTGGCTCAACTCCAACAGCGTTACCGATGGTATCGGTGGGTGGGCGGATTTCAGCCTCAGTTCGTCATTCCAGGAGCAGCCGGCCAGCACGTGCTCTTCCGTTACGTCGGATCCGAACGACATCTGCCATTATCCCATCGAGGGCAATGGCTCGTTGACCGGCAACACGATGCTGCCCGTGCCGGTTCCGGAGCCGACGGAACTCGGCCTGTTGGGCCTCGGTCTCGGCGCAGTGGGTTTCTTCTTCTGGCGCCGCCGCAAGGAATTCGAAGGCCAGGCATAAGCCTTCGCCGAAGCTTGCGATTCCTCGATTCATGGCGCCGCTTTTCGAAGCGGCGCCTTTTTTTTGGTTCTTCGCCCCAGTCCAGGGAATGCGACCTGGATTTTGGGGAAGGTGCCGGCCTGCCGGGCGATGGCCCAGCGCGCCAGCTCCGTCGCTTTGCTCCTCGAGCCGGCCTACGCGAAGGGTGCTGCTCCCCTGCGGATGTGTGACGCCGCATGGAATCCGCCGCGAGCCGGTGTTACCGTGCCGGTCAGGCCGCATCCAGTACTTCCGCGCGGAGTATTCCCATGATGACCGATCCACCGGTCCAGACCGAGCCGTTCGACTACGCAACGGCATTCAGCCGGACGATCGGCTGGATGACCGCGACCGAGCAGCCGACGCTCCGTTCCAAGCGAGTGGCAATCGCAGGCCTCGGCGGGGTCGGCGGCGCCCATCTGTTGACCCTGACCCGGCTCGGCATCCAGCAGTTCAACCTCGCGGATCTCGACCGTTTCGGAATTGAAAACCTCAACCGGCAGGCCGGTGCGTTCCAGTCGACCATCGGCCAACCCAAGGTCGACGTGGTAGCGCGGATGGCGCGGGACATCAATCCGGACCTCGACATCAACAAGTTTCCCGGCGGCGTCAACTTCGACAACATCGAGCAGTTCCTGTCAGGGGTGGATCTGTACGTCGACGGCCTGGACTTTTTCGTGCTGGATATCCGCGCCAAGGTGTTCGCCATGTGCGCGGAACGCGGCATTCCGGCCATTACCGCGGCACCGTTGGGCATGGGCGCTGCGGTGCTGGCGTTCCTGCCGGGCCAGACGACCTTCGAAGAGTATTTCCGGCTGGAAGGCCAGCCGATGAACGAGCAGTTGCTGCGCTTCATGGTCGGCTTGGCACCGGCCGTGCTGCACCAGTCCTATCTGGTGGATCCGTCGGCGGTGGACCTCGCCAACCACCGGGGGCCATCCACGCCCATGGCCTGCGAAATCTGCGCCGGGATCGCGGGCACCCAGGCGTTGAAGATCCTGCTCGGCAGGGGCAAGGTGTACGCGGCACCCCATGGCCTGCACTTCGACGCCTACCGCAACAAGCTCGTGCACACCTGGCGGCCCGGCGGCAACAACAACCCGTTGCAACGCCTGCTCCTGTCCGTGGCGCGTCGCCGCTTCATGCGGCGGTAGCCACGGGGTTCGGGGCCGGGACCCAGGGACCAGGAGCGAGACAGGACCAGCGTAAAACCGGTCCATTTCGATGTTGTCACTTGTAACCAAGCGAAGGTACATGCTCGAACGAATCGAACACGACCGAGGCATTCTCGAACTGCGGCTCGCACGACCGCCGGTCAATGCGCTGAATCCGGCGTTGATCTCGTCGCTGAAGCGCGCCATCGACGAGGCCCCGAACGACGGCGCCGCGGCGCTGGTGCTTTCGGGATCGCCCGGCTTGTTCTCGGCCGGGCTCGACATCCCGGCCCTGCTGCAACTCGACCGCGACGCGATGCGCGCGTTCTGGAACGACTTCTTCGGCGTCTGCGCAGCACTGGCGCGCTCACCCATTCCCGTCGTCGCCGCAGTCACCGGCCACAGCCCTGCGGGCGGTGCGGTGCTCGCGATCTTCTGCGACTACCGGGTGATGGCGCGCGGCGAATTCAGGATCGGTCTCAACGAAGTGCAGGTCGGGCTGATCGTGCCGGATTGCATCCAGGCCGCGCTGCGCAGGCTGGTCGGCACCTACCGGGCCGAGCGCCTGCTGGTCGCCGGCGCGATGCTCGATGCCGAGGACGCGCTGGCGGCGGGCCTGGTGGACGAACTGACCGGCGTCGACCAGGTGCCCACCCGCGCCCTCGCGTGGCTGGAACCTTTGTTGCGATCGCCACGCCACGCGATGCTCGAGACCCGCGCCATGGCGCGGGCCGACCTCGCACGGCTGTTCGAAGACCCGGCCTCGCTTCCCGTCGAAGAATTCCTCGACGGCTGGTTCGGTCCGGAAGCACAGACTACCTTGCACGCACTGGTCGAGCGCCTGCGCAGCAAGAAATCTGCGTAAAGGCGCCCAGGACGTCGGCCGAACCCGATCTGCCTCGGCCGCTCCGCTTCCTTCGGCCACAAGCCGCCGGTGATCGAATTCGCGAGCATGCTCCCGGCGGTCGCATGCTGCGTCCGCCGCTGCCGGCTGCGCGGGAGTGCGCGTCCGGCCCTTGCAGTACGATCCGTCGCTGCGTCGATGAATCCTACACAATCGGTGATGCTAATCTTCCGCGTTGCGCATTGCTGGCGCCAGCAGGCTTCCGAATCGAAGGAACGACAATGAGCGAGCACGACGATAACCTGCCGAACCAGGGCGTCGAACCAGCCAGGATTTCCACCGGCAGCACAGGACTCGATGAAATCCTCGGCGGCGGGATCGATCCCCATCGCATGTACCTGTATGAAGGACGGCCCGGGACGGGCAAGACGACCCTGGCGCTGCAATTCCTCCTCGAGGGCGTGCGCCGGGGCGAATCCGTGCTCTACATCGCGCTTTCCGAAACCATGCGCGAACTGGAGCTGGTCGCCCACCGGCACGGATGGTCCCTGCATGGAATCACCGTTTTCGAACTGGTCCCTCCGGAAACCACCCTCGATCCCAGCCAGGAACTCACGATCCTGCAGCCGGCCGAGATGGAACTCGGGGAGACCAGCCGGCTCATTTTCGCGAAGGTCGAAGAGATCAATCCTGCGCGGGTCGTGATCGACAGCCTGTCTGAACTTCGGCTGCTGGCGCAGAGCCCCCTGCGCTATCGGCGCCAGGTACTTGCGTTGAAGCACTTCTTTTCGAGCCGCAAGTGCACCGTGATCCTGCTCGATGACCTGACCGCGCATGAGAAGGATCTGCAGCTCCACTCCATCGCGCATGGGGTGGTGCTGCTCGAACAGTTGGCCATCGACTACGGCGCGGAACGCCGGCGCCTCCGGGTGGTGAAGATGCGGGGAATCCCTTTCAAGGGCGGCTTTCACGATTTCACCATCGAACGCGGCGGGTTGGCGATCTACCCTCGGCTGGTGGCGGCAGAACACCACAAGGATTTCGAGGGTGATTTCGTTCTCAGCGGCAACGCCGAACTGGACCAGATCCTCGGCGGCGGTCTGGAACGGGGCACCAACGCGCTGCTGATCGGGGCGGCCGGCGTGGGCAAGTCATCCATTGCCATGACTTACGCGATCGCGGCGGCGCAGCGAGGCGAAAACACGGCAGTGTTCTCCTTCGATGAAGGCCAGGGCACCATGAGGGCGCGTGCCGAGGCGCTGGGTCTGCCACTCGAGGAGGTGATGGAGAAGGGTCGGATCAGTCTCCAGCAGATCGACCCCGCGGAATTGTCGCCCGGGGAATTCGCGCACCGGGTCCGCGCGGCGGTGGAACAAGACCAGGCGCGGATCATCATCATCGACAGCCTGAATGGCTATCTCAACTCGATGCCGGACGAGCGCTTCCTCGTCCTGCAAATGCACGAGCTGCTAAGTTACCTCAGCCAACTCGGCGTACTGACGATACTCGTGCTCGCGCAGCACGGGCTGGTGGGTCCCATGGAGACGCCGCTGGACATCAGCTATCTCAGTGATGCCGTGCTGATGCTGCGCTACTTCGAATACGACGGCTCGGTGCGCCGCGCGCTCTCGGTCGTGAAGAAGCGCAGCGGCGAACACGAACACGCGATCCGCGAATTCCGGCTGAGCTACGGCGGGGTCCGCGTCGGCCCGCCGCTGAACGGTTTCACCGGGATACTTGCCGGGACGCCCCTCTACACGGGCGAGAAGGCTCCGTTGCTGCCGGTAGATGGCAGCCAGGCAAACTGACGTGCCTGAAACCGGTGTTCTTATCCTCGCGCCGATCGGCCGGGACGCCGCCGCTTGCACGAAGCTGGTGGAACAAGCCGGCCTCGATTCACGTGTCTGCGGCAACGTCCACGAGCTCCTCGTGCATCTTGACCGAGGCGGCGACCTCGCGCTGGTTGCCGAGGAGGCACTGTACGGAGAATCCATGGCTCCACTGACCACGTGGGTGGATGCCCAACCCCCCTGGTCGGATTTTCCCTTCATCATCATGACCACCCAGAACGACCGGCCGCAATTCACCGAGTTCCGCCGCCGGATCGTCAGCAAGCTGCGCAACGTCTCGTTTCTCGAACGGCCGATGCAGGCGATCTCGCTGCAGGCCGCGGTGCTGTCGGCCAAGCGCGGCCGAGCCCGGCAATACGAGACCCGCACCTATCTCGAGGCGCAGCGCCACGCGGCTGAGAACCTGGAGCGTCTGGTCGCGCAACGCACGCGGGCGCTGCAACAGGCCAATGAACAGCTGCGCGAGGAAAGCAGGCGCCGGGAACGCGCGCAGGCGGCTCTGATGCAGGCGCAGAAACTGGAAACCATGGGGCAACTCGTGGGCGGTGTCGCACACGATTTCAACAACCTGCTCATGGCGGTCATCGGCAACCTGGAATTGCTGGCCAGAAAAATCAATAACGAGGATCCGCGCCAGGCGAGGCTGCTGCATGGCGCGATGGAAGGTGCGCGACGGGGCGCCACCCTGACGCAGCGGCTGCTGGCCTTCGCCCGCAAGCAGGAGTTGCAGTCACGCGCAACCGACATCCAGGTCCTCGTCCAGGACATGCAGGACCTGATCGACCGCTCGGTCGGACCGCTGATCAAGGTTGAAATCCGTGCCGGAGGGCCCTTGCCCAGCGTCAACATCGATCCCAACCAGTTGGAAATGGCGCTGCTGAACCTGGCCGTCAATGCCCGCGACGCCATGCCCGGCGGAGGCACCCTGACGATCGCGATGGAGCGCTGCATGGCGACCGCGCAGCAACCGGATCTGCAACCCGGCGCATACGTGCGGCTTTCCGTGCAGGACACGGGAATCGGAATGGATGCGGCCACGCTGGCCCGCGCCATCGAGCCGTTCTTCTCGACCAAGGGCGCCGGCAAGGGCACGGGATTGGGCCTTTCGATGGTCCATGGGCTCGCCGAGCAATCCGGCGGCGGGTTCCAGCTGCACAGCAGCGTGGGCCAGGGCACGCGTGTGGACCTCTGGTTGCCTGCGGTCGAGAGAGCACCGGCGCCCGCGGCGCCGCCCGCGCCAATCGAAGCTGCGGCAGTGCCCGCCACGGTACTGCTGGTGGACGACGATGCGCTGATTGCCAACAGCACGGCTGCGCTGCTGGAAGACCTGGGCCATCGGGTCGCCGAGGCGCACTCCGGCCAGGAGGCGCTGGTCATGATGCAGGATGGCCTTGCCCCCGACATCGTGGTTACCGATTACGCCATGCCGGGCATGACCGGCATGGATCTCGCCGTCGCCCTGCGCAAGCAGCATCCGAAGCTGCCGATCCTGCTGGCGACGGGATACGCCGAGCTGAAGGGCGTGCAGCCCATCGAACTTCCACGGATTGCCAAGCCATTTACCCAGCAGCAATTGTCAGCCGAGATCACGCGCCTGGTCTCCCGGCAAGCGCACTAGTTTGGCTGGATGAACGTGGCTGCGCATGCCCGCTGCGTGCGATCGTGGGTCCACGGGCCCGCCGGCGCGCGAACGTCGGCGCGCCATCGCCAATGTCCCGTCACGCTCCATGCGAGGCGCCCGATCGGTACGTGAGACGTGCGCCCACAACCGGCAACTCGGCCGCCGCCGTCCCGGCTTGCGCGGGACTGCATTCTCGAGCGTGTGGCATCTCCAGACGGGGCGGATTCCGGCCGCGATCCGTCAGTGCCCGCCAGCCGCCGGACCGCCGCGCTTGATGAACGGCGGCTTGGCCAGCCACACCACGGCAACGAGTCCGAGGAAGATGAATCCCAGCGCATCGAACAGATGGTTGAACGAGATCTGCATGGCCTGCTGGGTAATCATCCGGTTCATTTCCGCGGCATAGGTCTGCAGGTGTCCGCCGGTTGCGGCCACCGCGTTGCGGACCCGGGATTCGTACAGGCTGATGTGCTCGCCGAGGTTGGCGTGGTTCACCACGCCGCCGCGGGTCCAGATGTAGGTGGTGATCGAGGCCGAGAAACTGCCGCCGACGGCGCGGAGGAACGTCGCGAGTCCCGAGCCCTCGGCCACTTCCGGACCTTCGAGGTCCGACAGCAGGATGGTCAGGATCGGCATGAAGAACAGCGCGACGCCGAGCCCCTGGATCAGTTGCGCCAGCGCGACGTGGTAGAAGTCGACATCAACGTTGAAGCGCCCGCGCATGAAGCAGGTGACGCCCATCACGATGAACGCGAACGCGGTCAGCCAGCGCAGGTCGAAGCGGGTGGCGTACTTGCCCACCCAGAAGGTCAGCAGCACCGGGATCACGCCGATCGGCGCGGTGGCGAGGCCCGCCCAGATCGAGGTGTAGCCGAGGGTGTTCTGCAGCCACAGCGGCACCAGCAGGCCGATGGAGAAGAACGCCGCGTAGGCGAGCACCAGCGCCAGGGTGCCGGCCGCGAAGTTGCGGTGCCGGAACAACCGCAGGTCCACGATCGGTTCCTCGTCGGTCAGTTCCCAGACCAGGAAAACCACCAGAGAGATGGCGGAGATGATCGCGAGCGACACGATGAAGGTCGAATGGAACCAGTCGAGCTCGTTGCCCTTGTCGAGCAGAACCTGCAGCGAGCCGACCCCGAGCACCAGGGTCACGAGCCCGACCCAGTCGACCCGCGCCTTGCGCAACTGTTCCACCCGCTTGCCGAGCTGGGCCGCGACCACCGAGCTCGCGAATATCCCGATCGGCACGTTGATGAAGAAGATCCATTCCCACGAGTAGGTCTCGGTGATCCAGCCGCCGAGCACCGGCCCCGCGATCGGCGCGACGACCGTGACCATGCCGAGGATCGCCAGCGCCATGCCGCGCTTCTCGCGCGGGTAGATCGAAACCAGGAGGCTTTGGGTGATCGGGTACATCGGACCTGCAACCGCGCCCTGCAAGATCCGGAACAACACCAGCATGTCCATGCTGGTCGCAAGCCCGCACAGCAGCGAGCACAGCGAGAACAGCGCGGTCGCCCACACGAACAGCTTCACCTCGCCGAAGCGCCGCGACAGGAATCCGGTCAGCGGCAGCGCGATCGCGTTCGAAACCGCGAACGAGGTGATGACCCAGGTCGATTGCGTCAGGCTCGCGCCGAGGTTGCCGGCGATGGTCGGCAACGACACATTGGCGATCGTGATGTCCAGCACCTGCATGAACGTCGCCAGCGACAGTCCGATGGTCGCGAGCGGGAGGCTGGAAGGACGAAACTCGCCGAAATTGCCGGCCGTCGTGGTGGCGCTGGATGCCATGGATACCTTCTGGTGTCAGACGGAGCGGCTGTCGCAAAAAGTCAGGCCATTGCCGTGATGGCTTCGAAGCCCATCCGATGGAACAATCCGGGGTGACATTCCCGGATTCCGGCTCTGGGCGCCTGCCTCCGGGCTGCCAACGCCCATCGAGCCCGAAGCCGGGGTCATTGGACGATCGCAAATCAATGCCGCTCCACCTTGCCGCTGTTGGCGTGGATGATCCTGGTAATCAACGCGTCGGCCTTGGCGGTGTCGTTCGCGTACACGTCGGTGCTGAATACCGGGTGTTGCGGCGACTGCTGCGACAGCATCGGGCCGGACTGGTCGTGGAGGTTCACCTCGGCGCTCATCGACAGGCCGATCCGCAACGGGTGCTTGTCGAGTTCCTTCTGGTCGAGCGTGATCCGCACCGGAAGACGCTGCACGATCTTGATCCAGTTACCGGATGCATTCTGCGCCGGCAACAGCGAGAACGCGCTGCCGGTCCCGATGCCGAGTCCGGCGACATGGCCGTGGTAGGTCACGCCGCCCCCGTAGATGTCCGAGGTCAACGTCACCGGCTGGCCGATCCGCATGTCCTGCAACTGGGTTTCCTTGAAATTCGCGTCGACCCACACCTGATGCAACGGCACCACCGCCATCAGCGGCGTTCCGGGTTCCACCCGTTGACCGACCTGCACGGTGCGCTTGGCGACGTAACCCGACACCGGCGCGACGATCGTCGTGCGCCGGTCGTTGAGCCACGCCGCGCGCACCTTCGCCGCCGCGGCCTTCACGTCGGGGTGTGAAGCGATCTGGGTATCCGACACCAGCGCGCTGGTGGTCGCGAGTTGCGCCTGGGCAGCCGCCAGCGCGCTTTCCGCGGTGGTCAGCGCGTCGCGCGCGTGCGCGAGTTCCTCGGCGGAAATCGCGCCCGAAGCCGCCAGACCCTTGCGGCGCTGGTAGTCGGCGCGCGCCTGCTTGACCGCAGCTTCGCGCGCGGCGACATCGGCCCTGGAACTGTGCACCGTGCTGTACAGGCCACGCACCTTGCGCACGGCCTGCGCCAGGGAAGCTTCCGCCTCGGACAGCGCCACGTCCGCGCTGGCGGGGTCAAGTTTCACCAGGGTCTGTCCCTGGCGGACGTAATCGTTGTCCTCGGCGCCGATGCTGATCACGGTGCCCGGCACCTGCGGGGTAATCTGCACCACGTTGCCGTCGACGTACGCGTCATCGGTGCTTTCGTACCAGCGCCCGACCGTGAAGTGGTAGATGGCCCAGATGATCGCGACGATGACGATTACGACCACCAGGCCGCGCAACAGCCAGCGGCGCTTGCGCTGGCGCCCGGCCTTCTGCCGGGTGGCGGCGTCTTCTTCGGTAACCGGATTCGGATTGATCGGGGAAGTCATCGATGTGCCTTGGGTTCGGTTCGGGTGGCGGGCCTGGCGGCCAGCGAGGGGCCATCCCCCGCCGGCTGGAATCCGCCGCCGAGTGCCTCGTTGAGCATCGCCCATGCATCGCTGTGGCGCGTCTGCAGGGTTGCGAGTCGCCGTTCGGCGACGATCAGTTCCTGACGCACGCTGAGCGCCTCCAGGTAGTTGCCGACGCCGGCGCGATAGCGCTGCATCGCGAGCTTGTAGGCGGCATCGGCGCTGCGGCGCGCGGTTTCGGCATCCGCGACCTGCACGCCCAGCGAACGCAAGTCGTCGACCTGCGCGGCGACCTGGTTGATCGCGTGCACGAGGGTCTGGTTGTATTGCGCGACGGCGATGTCGTGGGCAGCGTCCTTGCCGGCAAGATTGGCGCGCAGTGCGCCGCCTTCGAAAATCGGCAGGCTCACGGCCGGCGCGATCGTGTAGAAGCGGTTGCGCAGCGAGAACAGGTTCATCGCCGAGGGCGCGATCAGGCCGGCCAGCGAGCTGATCCCGAGGTTCGGCAGGAACCGGGCCCTGGCCGCCTCGATGTCCTTCGTCGACGCCTCAACCCGCCAACGCGCTGCCACCACGTCCGGCCGCCGCCCCAGGAGTTCGGCGGGAAGATCGCTCGGCAGTGCGAGCGCCGGTACCGCCGGCAGTTCCGGGCGCTGGATGGACAATGCCCGGTCCGGACCCGCGCCGAGCAGCGCAGCAAGCACCAACCCGCCGGTGTGCACCGTATTGTCGGCCGCTTCGAGCTGCGCCCGCGCGGCGGCGGTCTCGCCATCGATCCGCGCCAGCTGGAAGCGGCTGTCGACGCCGCTGGCGACGCGCTTCTTTGTCAGTTCGAGGAAATCCTGCGCACGCTGCAACTCGTCCTTCGCGAGATCGCGCTGCGCGTAGGCACCCGCCAGGTTGAAGTACGCCTGCACCACGTCGGCCGACAGCTTCAGACGTGCCGCCCGACTGTCGACCTCGTCCGCGCGCGCCTGGCCGACCGCGGCCTCCCATGCGGCGCGCTTGCCGCCCCACAGGTCGAGGTCCCACTTGAAGCTGAGGTAACCGTACTTGATGACGCCGAAATGACCGTTGGCGATCGGCGGCAGGATCGGCGGCACCCGCGCACCGGAGATGCTGGCGCCACCGTTCAGGGTCGGCTTGCGGGACGCATCGGCGGCATCGGCGGCGGCCAGCGCGGCCCGCACGCGCGCATCGGCGAGCGTCATTGCGGGATTGCCTGCCAGTGCCTCGTCGACTAGCTGGTCGAGCTGCGGATCGCCGATGGCCTTCCACCAGTCCTCGTCAGGCCAGGCAGCGGCATCGAGTTTGACGCCGGCAAGGCTGCGTTCGGCATGCAGGTCCTGCGGCGCCGTCGCCGCCGCCTCCGGATGCAGGCCGCCGGTGCTGGCGCAGCCGCCAAGGGCACCGGCAATCAGGAAAACAGCGAGTCCGCTGCGTTGTCGGAAAACCGGGAATGTCATGGCTTGAGCCGGAAAGTGGCAAAGATTGGGTTCGCCGCCCGCGCTTCAATCCTGCGCGAACGCGCGGCCGGACTGGACGTGCTCCAGCACCTGCGCGAGGGTGCCGTGCAACCGCTCGCGTTCGCGCGGCGCGACGCACGAGAAGAACCGCTCGGCCACCGCATCGCAGTAACCGATCACGCGCTTGCGGAGCGATTTCCCCTGGGCCGTCAGCTCGAGCCGCAGGGCCCGCCGGTCGACCGCGTCGGGCACCCGCCGCAGGTAACCGCGCTCTTCGAGCTTGTCGAGCAGGCGGGTCAGCGCGCCCGGGTTGTAATGCAGCGCCCGGGCGAGCTCGACTGGCGTCATCGGCTCCTCCTGCCCGAGCAGCTTGAGCGCGACAAACTGGGTAAAATTGAGCTCGACGCGCTGGCGCGCCATCTCCTGTTCGACCGCGTGGACGAATTCCGCCCGCAGGCGCCCGATAAGGCGGCACAACTGGAATGCGGAGTCACGCGGGACCGCGGCTTGATTCATGCCGAGGATGATACTTTTCAGGCTGTAATTGTCAAGGCAATTATGCCTCAGGCAAGCAACTTCCGGCAGGGCTCGCCCAGGTCGGAAGGTCCCCTTCGCCGATGAACCGGGCGTGGCGCCGTTCGGCGGTGTTGGCGGCCGGCCTGCTCGCCTGCGCGCCCGCATTCGGCGCGGGCTTCGACCTCGCGGGCGGACCCAGCATCACCTCCGGCCAGCGCATCACCGGCGCGGCATTCGCGAGCGCGTTCGGGGAATCACCCGCCGACGGCCGCGGTCACCTCGATCCGATTTTCACAATCGGCCGGATCGATGCACGCTCTACGACGCGCGACGACCTGGACCACGCGGTGCTGCTCGCCGCGGGCGGCGTGCGCTTCGTGACGGCCGGCGGCCGTTGGTTCCGCGGCGAACAACTCGCCGCGGCCGGCACCCGCACCGGGGCGCGCTCTCCAGCCGCTTCGAATTCATGACCAGCGCCGGTTGGCAGGACGGCATTTTCATCGTGATGCTGCGGCACGTCTCCAACGCGCACGTGCTCGGCGACGGCAAGAACCTCGGCGAGACGATGCTGCTGGCCGGCGTGCGCTGGTGAGCCCTCGGCCCCCGGAAGGTCAATCGCCCGTGGCGATCGGACGCGCCGGATCGCTCACCCAGCCGCTCCATGACGGCGCAAACAACCGCGAGCCCCGCAGGCCGACCGCCTCCATCGCCAGCAGGTTGTGGCAGGCAGTCACGCCCGAGCCGCACATGTGCACGACGTCCTGCGGTGCGTGCCGGCCGAGCACTGCGTCCCATTCCCCGCGCAGTTGCGCCTCGGGCTTGAAACGCCCGTCGGCGGCAAGGTTGTCGGTGAACGGATGGTTGCGCGCACCGGGAACATGCCCGCCGACGCGGTCCAGCGGTTCGGAATCGCCGCGAAAGCGCGGCGTGCCGCGCGCGTCGAGCAGCAGCGTCGCCGGCCGTTGCCGCAAGACCTCGAGTTCCCCGTACGACACCAGCCTCTCCGGATCGAAACGCAGTTCGACCGGCGGAGCCGCGAGCGGCGCTGCCTCGCCCGATTCGATCGGGAGCGCGGCGTCGTGCCAGGTCCGCCAGCCGCCATCCAGCACGCTCGCCACGATGCCGGCGGCATCGAGCATCCACCACAGCCGCGCGGCTGCCAGCGCGCCCCCTGCATCGTCGTACGCCACCACACGGGCCCCGGGGCGCCAGCCCCAGCGCGACAACGTTTGCGCAAAAGCTTCCGGTTCCGGCAGCGGATGCCTACCGAGTCCCTGCTTCGACAGGTCGGAAAGATCGCGGTCAAGGTTCGCGTACACCGCACCGGGAATGTGGGCTTCGAGGAACTCGCGCTCGCCCTGCCCGGGATCGGACAGCGCGAACCGGCAATCGACGATCCGCACGGATTCGGGCGGCAGCGCCGCCAGCGTTTCCGCATCGATCAGGACATCGTTCATCGGTTGATCCTCCGGAAGCCAACCATCGGACCGGGGTCAAAGCGGATGCCTTCGGAGCATTCGTTCCACCGGTCGAGCCGATTTTATCCGCGCCAAAGATGCTCTTCCCGCGGAGGATCGTCGAGTTCCGGAAACTGTCGCGCGCAGCAGCCGCTTGCAAGGATCATGGCATGCGCCCCATCCTGCGCAAGAGGTTCACCAGCATCAAGGCGGTCGCGCCCCAGATCCGCGGCGCGACGCCCCGGTATTCATAGATCGTGCGGCGCTGGCCGCGCAGGTGGATGTCGTAGGCGTGCAGGTTCGCCGGGTCCAGCAGGAACTCGAGCGGAACCTCGAAGATCCTCGCGACCTCGTCCGGCTGCGGCGACAGCACGGCATCGGCCGCCATGCGCGCGACCACCGGGGTGACGCAGAAACCGCTGATCGTTTCGATCCGGTCGAGGTAGCCGAGCGGTTCGACGGTGCGGGTATCGAGCGCGATCTCTTCCCTGCCCTCGCGCAGCGCCGTGGCCACGGCGTCGGCGTCCTCCGCATCGGTGCGGCCACCGGGGAAGCTGACCTGGCCCGCATGGTGCTCGAGATCGTCCCGCCGCAACGTGAACACCACGCCCGGATCCGGCGCATCGCGGATCGCCACCAGTACGGCTGCGTCGGCGCGCGGCACGTCACCCAGGAGTCCCGCGAGCGATGCATGATTCCAGGCGGGCTGCCCGGGTGGCGCCACCAGGGGATGCAGCGCCTGTTCTACCGCGTCCTGCCAACCGGTCATGGCCGCGCCGGCCGCCGGGTGGGCTGCACCTCCGCGATCCAGCGCAGGCGTTCTTCGTTGTCCATCGAACTCCAGCGCGCGATTTCCACAAGCGTGCGACGGCAACCCGCGCACAGTCCGGACGCGTCCATGCGGCAGACGCCGATGCAAGGCGTCACCGGCGGATGCCGTTGCGGTTGAAGGGGTTCGGAAGAACGCATGCCGCAAGCCTACCGCACCCGTAAGACCGCGATACGACAGGACGGCCAAGCGGCCGTTTGGCCAGCCGCCGCGCGGGGTCCGCGCGGTCGATCCTTGCCGATGGCGCGGTCGCGGCACGCCCGCGACCGTCCGATCACGGCTCGACGCCGAGCAGCCTTATGTCGAACACCAGCGCTTCGTTGGGCCCGATCCGCGGCGGCTCGCCGCGTATGCCGTAGGCCTGGTCGGGGGGGATGAAGACTTTCCAATGGTCGCCGACATGCATGCGGGTGATGATCTGGCGCCACCCCGGGATCATCTGATTGACCGGGAACACCACCGGCTTGCCGCGGTCCTCGGTATTGTCGAACACGGTGCCGTCCAGGAACGCGCCACGGTATTGCAACGTCACCTTGCTGTCGATGGACGGACTCTTGTCGCCGCTGCCGCCGTCGAGCACCTTGTACTGCACACCCGATGGCAGCGTGACGACACCCGGCTTCTTGTGGTTCGCGGAGAAGAAGTCCTGCGCTTTCCTGAGATTGTCGGCGGCGAGCTTCTCGTAGGCGGCGCGGGCCTCGGCGATCATCTTCTGCTGCATTGCGTGGATCACCTGCTGCATCTGCTGCGGCGGGTACGCGGGTTTCTTGCGTGAGTATCCATCCTGCACGCCGCGCAGCACGGTCGCGATGTCGACGTCGAGCTTGCGCTGGCCCAAGTCCAGGCCCGCCTCGTAGCCGAGCGCGTAGGAAAGCTCGGCGCGCTGGGTTGCGGTCGCCTCTGGCTTGCGGGTTTGCGCGATGGCGAGCCCGAGCGGCCACAACGTGCCCGCGACCAGCACCATCACGATGATGACCCTGCTCATGCCGGTTTCCGGTCCATAACTTGTGGATGGACTGCAGGCGAGCGTCGAAGCCCGCCACGATTGCGCAAACTTTGAGCGTCGCAGCCGGGAAAGGTTCCCGAATGTCATTGTTTTTGGCCGTACTTCTTCTCGCCCGCCGGCACCCGCACGGCGAGCCGGTTCTCGGGCGGCGCGAGCGGACAGGTCGCATACGGCGTGAAGGCGCACGGCGGGTTGTAGGCCCGGTTGAAATCCAGGACGATGCGGCCGTGGCGCGGCCTGTCTGCATACAGGAAGCGCGCAGCGCCGTAGGTTTCCTTGCCGGACGTGGCATCGGCGAAGATCAGGAACAGCGGCTCGTCACCAGGCGCCTCCAGCACCGGGTACAGCTCGAAGGTTCTGCCATCGCGCTCGAATACCGCCTTGCCGGGCGCCGGGTATTGCTCGATGGTGCCGATCACGGTGCCGGTGGCCAGTTGGAACGGCGGATCCAGCGGCACCCAGTCCGCGACGATCCGCCATGCGGGATCGATCGGAAACCGTTCGATCCCCGCAAACCCCCGGCGGGTCGCGGCCTCGCTGTCGCGCACCCGCAGGCCCTTGCGGCCGCCACGATCGACGGCGATGAAACTCGACGTGCCGAACGCGACCTCGGTCGGCGCGGGATGAGAGTCGTCGATCAATATGGCGCGCGCCACTGCCCGGCCGTCGATCGTCGCGCCGACTTCCGGATCGAGCGTGACGGCCAGCGTACCGTCCCCGCTCCATTCGACCGTGCCGAGATACGCCGGCGCCTTGTCCAACACGATGTCGTTGTCGGCGGCGCTGCCGACGCGGTTCGCACCCGGCTTCAGCCATTCGAGGCCGACCAGGCTCAACCAGCCGCGCGGCGCCGTGAGTCGCTCGATGCGCGCAGCGTGCCATGCGTCGATCTCGCGCCGATACGAATCGAAATCCATGCGGCACTCCCATCATTCGCCAAATGCAAGAGGCCCAACGATAACGCAGCAGCCCGGATGCAGCGGAGCGGAATCCGGGAGCAGCCGTTCCTTCCTGCTCCCTGCTTCCGTCACCGTCCCCGCAAGAACAGCTTGTCCAGCTCGGCCACGGAAAGTTGCGTCCAGGTGGGCCGACCGTGGTTGCACTGGCCCGAGCGCTCGGTGGCTTCCATCTGCCGGAGCAGCGCATTCATTTCCGGGAGCGTCAAGCGCCGGTGCGCGCGCACCGCACCATGGCATGCCATGGTGGCGAGCAGTTCGTTCTGCAACTCCGCGAGCCGCCGCGAACCGCCGTGCTCGGCCAGTTCCGCCAGCACGTCGCGCGCGAGTTGCGCGGCGTCGGCGCCATCGAGCAGCGCCGGGATGCGCCGCGCCGTGACCTGGCGCGGCCCGCTGCGATCGAGTTCGAATCCGCATTCGGCCAGGAGGTCCGCGTACTCCTCGGCGGCACCGGCCTCGCGGTCGCTGACCGCGATCGCCTCGGGAACCAGCAGCCGCTGCGAGCGTACCTCGTTGGCATCGCACGCGGCCTTCATTTTTTCGTAGGTCACCCGTTCATGCGCCGCATGCATGTCGACCAGCACGAGGCCGTTTGCATTCTCCGCGAGGATGTAGATGCCGGCGAGTTGCGCCAGCGCGTAGCCGAGCGGCGGCGCCTCTCCCGATCCGGTTTGCGGACCCGGCGCGGGCTCGGGAACCGCGGCGCCCGATCTACCGGCGAGGACCGCATAGGGGTCGGCCGGCGCCTCGCGCACGGCGAGGCCGAATTGCCACGGAGCCGAAACGGGAGCCGAAACGGGGTCAGGTTCACTTTCTCGCCTAATTACCCCGGGCAGCGCGAAGCCCGTACGAGAAAGTGAACCTGACCCCGTTTCGCCAGAAAGTGAACCTGACCCCGTTTCGCCCGCGCGGGTCTGGGCCACGACATCGTGCAGGGCATGGAACAGGAAATCGTGCACCAGGCGCATGTCGCGGAACCGCACTTCGCGCTTCGCAGGATGGACGTTGACGTCGACCGCCGCCGGGTCGAGCTCGAGGAACAACACGAATGCCGGGTGGCGTCCGTGGAACAGCACGTCGGCGTAGGCCTGGCGCACCGCGTGCGCCACGCTGCGGTCGCGCACGAGCCGGCCATTGACGTGGAAATACTGCTGGTCTGGCTGCGCGCGCGAGGCCGTCGGCAGCCCCACCCAGCCCGCGAGCCGCAATCCCGCCGCCGCCTGCTCGATCCGCAGGCAATGGGCCGCGAACGCATCGCCGAGCAATTCGCCGACCCGCACGAGTTGCATGGCCGCATCCCCCGCGGCCTTGAGGACCCGCACCGGCTTGCCGTTGTGGGTGAGCCGGAATTCGACATCGGGACGCACCAGCGCCAGCCCGCGCACCAACTCGTCGATGTGTCCGAACTCGGTTCGTTCGCTGCGCAGGAACTTGCGGCGCGCCGGCACGGCATGGAACAGGTCACGCACCTCCACGGTCGTGCCGGCCGGATGCGCCGCCGGTTGCGGTGCTGCATCCGGTCCCGGCCCGATGCGCATTGCGTGCGCCGCCCCTGTACGGCGCGAGGTGATGCTGGCGCGCGACACCGACGCGATCGAAGCCAATGCTTCTCCGCGAAACCCGAAACTGGCGACCCGCGCCAGGTCGTCGAAGCTCGCGATCTTGCTGGTGGCGTGCGGCGCCAGCGCGAGCGCCAGCTCTTCCGGCGCGATCCCGGCACCATCGTCGCGCACGCGGATCAGCCGTATCCCGCCCTGTTCGATGTCGATGTCGATGCGGCCGGCACCGGCGTCGAGACTGTTTTCGGCGAGCTCCTTGACGACCGAGGCCGGCCGTTCGATCACCTCACCCGCGGCGATCTGGTTGATGAGTTCGGCAGGCAGTGGGCGGATCGAGGGCATCGTGCGGAGGATAACGGAGAGGGCGGACGTACGAGCCGGGGCACGGGCTTCGACGCGGATGAACGCGGATTGCCTGCAGGCGTTGCTGGTCGATCGACGTTGATCCGCCTGGCTCCGGGTCACAGGCCGCTTCCTGACATTCCGGCATTCACGCACCGGCATTTCCGGGAACGATCCTGTAACACGGAACGTACTTGCGCCCCGGCAGCTTCATCCGGTGCTGCGCGACGAAGCCTTGCAGCAGGTTGTCGAGCGCGTGCATGAACTCCGGGTCGCCATGGATCCGGTAGGGACCCGCGCTGTCGATCCGGCGCATGCCCTCTTCCTTGACGTTGCCGGCGACGATGCCGGAAAACGCACGCCGCATGTCGGCCGCGAGGTCGTGGGGCGCACGGCCGCGATTGAGGTCCAGCGCCGCCATCGCCTCGTGGGTCGGCGCGAACGGCTGCTGGAAGGCCAGGTCGATCCACATCTCCCAGTTGAAGAAGAATGCGTCGTGCTGCTCCACCCGGTGGCTGCGTACGTCCTCGATGCCTTGCTGCATCGCGTGGGCCACGGCCACCGGATCGTCGATGATGATCCGGTAGCGGCCGGCGGCCCGCTCGCCCAGCACCAGCCGCAGGAACGCGTCGATCTGTTCGAAGTACGGAGCTGCGACGGCAGGACCGGTGAATACCAAGGGAAACGGCAGGTTGGCGTTGCGCGGGTCGAGCAGGATGCCGAGCAGGTACAGGATTTCCTCGGCGGTGCCGACCCCGCCCGGGAACACCACAAAGCCGTGGCCCACGCGCACGAACGCTTCCAGCCGCTTCTCGATGTCCGGCAGGATCACCAGGCTGTTGACGATCGGGTTCGGCGATTCGGCCGCGATGATGCCGGGTTCGGTGAGCCCGATGTAGCGGTTCTCGTAATGCCGCTGCTTGGCGTGCGCGATCGTCGCGCCCTTCATCGGCCCCTTCATCGCACCGGCGCCGCAGCCGGTGCAGATGTCCATGCTGCGCAGGCCGAGCTGGTAGCCGACGTCCTTGCTGTAGTCGTACTCCTCGCGCGAGATGGAGTGCCCGCCCCAGCAGACCACGAGATTGGGGTCGAATCGCGCCCGCAGCACCCGCGCATTGCGCAGGATGTCGAACACCGCGTGGGTGATGCCGCTGGAATCGGCGAGGTCGAACTGCCCGGCGTCGATCTGGGTGGACACGTAGACGATGTCGCGCACCACCGCGAACAGCAATTCGTTGGTGCCGCGGATGATCTTGCCGTCGACGAACGCCTGCGCGGGGGCATTCCTGAGGTCCAGCTTCACGCCGCGATCCTCCTGGAGCACCTCGATGTCGAAGTCCGGATAGCGGTCGAGCATCGTGCGGGCGTCGTCCTGGATCGCCCCGGAAGTGAGCACCGCGAGCGCGCACGAGCGCAGCAGGCCCTGCAGACCCGCCTCGGTGGCATCCCGCAGCCGCACGATTTCGTTGCGCGACAACACGTCGAGGGCGCCGGCCGGGACGGTCTGCGCATCCACCGTCGCGGGCCTTGCGTCGTTCGCATGGGCAAGGTCGTTCATACGTAGGGTTTCGTTCGAAGAGGTTTCCCTGGAAATTCAGGCGAGGACGGGCCGTGCTGGCGCCCGCGGACCGCCATGGGCTGATGGTAACGGCGCATTCCGGCAAAACCGCGCGAGCACGGGGCACTACGACGCCAGATGCAGATAGGCCTCGAGCCCACCCAGGAACAACTGCACCGACAGCGCGATCAGCAGCATGCCCATCACCCGCTCCAGCGCGGTCAGCACGCTCTCGCCCAGCAACTTGAACAGCCAGGTCGAACTCATCAGGATCACCGCGGTCGCGAGCCACGCCGCGAACAGCGCAAGTCCCCATTCCACCTGCCGGCCCGGCTGGGTGCTGGTCAGGAGCAGCAGCGCGGCCATCGCGGATGGACCCGCGACACCCGGGATGGCCAACGGCACGATGAAAGGCTCGCCTTGTCCGGGCGGACCGAAAATGCCGCCGTCGCCGGGCGGAAACACCATCTTGATCGCGATCAGGAACAAGACGATGCCGCCCGCGATGCTGATCGCCTCCTGGCGCAGGTGCATGATCGCCAGCAGCTCGCGGCCGCCGAGCAGGAACGCGACCAGCACCCCCAGCGCGATCAGCAATTCGCGCGCCATCACCCAGCGCCGCCGCCGCGGCGGCACCTCCTTGAGGACGCTGAGGAAGAACGGCACATTGCCGAGCGGGTCGAGCACCAGGAACAGCATGATGCCCGCCGAGAGAATGGTCATTTGGGATTGCATGGGAGCCAGGGAGCAGGGAAAAGGGAGCAGGGGACAACGCGCGACGACCGCTGCGATTTTCGCCAACAAATCCGAGTGAGCCCGTTCCTACGGCATGGACGTTTCCTGAGCCAGCCCGGAACTGCTCACGTACACCTCGCGGGCCACGGAATCGCGAGCCTATACCACCCCCTGTTCCCTGCTCGCTGCTCCCTCTTCCCTGCTCTCACGCAGATCCAGCACCTTGCCGCGCGCGGCGGCGCCGGCGGCCGACAGCAGGTACAGCACCGCCTGCGCCGCCGCTTCGGGGGCCGCCACCCCGCCCGGGTCCTCGCCCGCCCAAACCGTCCGCCGCAGCGCCGTGCGCATCGGGGCAGGCAACAGCGCATGCACGCGCAAGGAAGTCGAATCGGTTTCATCGTGCAGGATCGACGCCAGCCGCTCCAACCCGGCCTTGGCCACACCGTACGCGCCCCAGTGCGCGCGTGACATCCGCTCCGGATCGTCCAGCACGAATACCACCGCG